>NZ_CP029352.1:1005951-1351902 GCF_003130795.1 Azospirillum thermophilum | reverse complement strand
GGCGTCGTCCTGCTGGTCGCCTGGCTCTCGGTCTTCGGTTGAGCGGTTGAGAGGGAACAACAACAATGGCTAGCTGGCCGCTCCTGTCGTTCACGACCTTCCTGCCGCTCGTCGGTGTGGGGCTGATCCTCCTGTTCTGCCGCGGCACTTCGCCGGACGTGGTGCGGAACGTCCGTTACATTGCGCTGTGGACGACGCTCGTCACCTTCGTGCTGACGCTGCTCGTCTGGGCCAACTTCGATCCGCGCAACCCCGGCTACCAGCTCGTCGAGAAGGCCGCCTGGGTGCCCGATTTCGGCATCAACTACCACATGGGCGTCGACGGCATCTCGGTGCTGTTCGTCGTGCTGTCCGGCTTCCTGATGCCGCTGTGCATCCTGGCGAGCTGGGAGGCGGTCCAGAGCCGGGTGAAGGAGTACATGATCGCCTTCCTCGCGCTGGAAACCCTGATGATCGGGATGTTCTGCGCGCTGGACTTCGTCCTCTTCTACATGTTCTTCGAGGGCGTGCTGATCCCGATGTTCCTGATCATCGGCGTCTGGGGCGGTCCGCGGCGCGTCTATGCGGCGTTCAAGTTCTTCCTCTACACGCTGCTCGGGTCGGTGCTGATGCTGCTGGCGATCCTCGCCATGTATCTCGTCGCCAACACGACCGACATCCCGACGATCACCGCCACCCACTTCCCGCGCCAGATGCAGCTCTGGCTGTGGCTCGCCTTCTTCGCCTCCTTCGCGGTGAAGGTGCCGATGTGGCCGGTCCACACCTGGCTTCCGGACGCCCACGTCGAGGCGCCGACCGCCGGGTCGGTCATCCTGGCCGGCGTGCTGCTGAAGATGGGCGGCTACGGCTTCCTGCGCTTCAACATCCCGATCCTGCCCGAGGCGACCGAGTATTTCGCTCCGCTGATCTACACCCTGTCCGTCGTCGCCGTGATCTACACCTCGCTGGTGGCGCTGGCGCAGGAGGACATGAAGAAGCTGATCGCCTACTCCTCCGTCGCCCACATGGGCTTCGTCACCATCGGCATGTTCGCGCTGAACCAGCAGGGCATCGAAGGCTCGATCTTCCAGATGCTGTCGCACGGCATCGTGTCGGGTGCCCTGTTCCTGTGCGTCGGCGTCGTCTATGACCGGCTGCACACCCGCGAGATCGCCCGGTACGGCGGTCTGGTGAAGAACATGCCGAAATACGCCGTGGTGTTCCTGTTCATGACGATGGCCTCGGTCGGCCTGCCGGGCACCTCCGGCTTCGTCGGCGAGTTCCTGGTGCTGCTCGGCGTCTTCCGTGACAACACCTGGGTCGCCATGCTGGCCGCCACCGGCATGGTGCTGGGTGCCGCCTACGCGCTGTGGCTCTACCGCCGCATCGTCTACGGCAAGCTGGTCAAGGCGGACGTCCGCGCCATGCTGGACCTCAGCCCGCGCGAGGTGGCGACCTTCCTGCCGCTGATCGCCGTGGTGCTGTGGATGGGCATCTATCCGACCAGCTTCCTGAACGTCACGTCGGCTTCGGTGGAGCATCTGATCCAGACCTACCAGACCAAGCTGGTGGCCGCGAAGGGCGGCGAAACCGGCGGCGTCTCCGTGGCCGCGCGCTAGAGGTTCCGACATGACCGCTGTGTTCCCCGACATCTGGCCGGCCCTGCCGGAGATCTTCCTCGCCTGCGCCGGCATGGCCCTGCTGCTGATCGGCGTGTTCCGCGGCGACGGCTTCACCCGTCCCGTCTCCTACCTGGCCGTCGTGGTCATGCTGCTGGCCGCCGTGCTCGCCATGGGCTACGGCACCGGCCGGGTGGTCACCTTCAACGGCATGTTCGTGATGGACGCCTTCGGCGTCTTCATGAAGGTGCTGGTGCTGATCGCCGCCGCCCTGTCGATCATCCTCTCGCTCGGCTACATCGAGCGGGAGGACATGGCCCGGTTCGAGTTCCCGGTGCTGATCCTGTTCGCCACGCTCGGCATGCTGATGATGATTTCGGCCAACGATCTCATCTCGCTCTATGTCGGGCTGGAGACGCAGAGCCTGGCGCTCTACGTGATCGCCGCCTTCCGCCGCGACCACGCCAAGTCGTCCGAGGCGGGGCTGAAGTACTTCGTCCTCGGCGCGCTGTCCTCGGGCATGCTGCTGTACGGCGCGTCGCTGGTCTACGGCTTCGCCGGAACCACCTCCTTCGACAAGGTCGCGGCGCTGTTCGCCGGCGGGGCCCACCCGTCGACCGGCGTGATCATCGGCCTCGTCTTCGTCGCCGCCGGCCTCGCCTTCAAGATCTCGGCCGTGCCGTTCCACATGTGGACGCCGGACGTCTACGAGGGCGCGCCGACCCCGGTCACCGCCTTCTTCGCGGCGGCGCCGAAGGTGGCGGCCATCGCGCTGTTCACCCGCCTGCTGATCGAGCCGTTCGGCCATCTGGTCCACCAGTGGCACCAGATCATCGTCGCCGCCTCGATCCTGTCGATGATCCTCGGCTCCTTCGCGGCCATCACCCAGACCAACATCAAGCGCCTGATGGCCTACAGCTCGATCGGCCATGTCGGCTACGCGCTGGTCGGCCTGGCGGCAGGCACCCAGGAAGGCGTGCGCGGCGTGCTGATCTACATGGCGCTCTACATCGCCATGAACATCGGCGCCTTCGCGGTCATCCTGTGCATGCGCTCGCAGGGCCGCATGCTGGAGGAGATCAAGGACCTCGCCGGCCTGTCGCGCACCAACCCGATGCTGGCCGCGGCCATGGCGGTCTTCATGTTCTCGATGGCCGGCATCCCGCCGATGGCCGGCTTCTTCGGCAAGCTGTACGTCTTCCTGGCGGCGGTGGCCGTCGGCGACTACACCATCGCGGTGATCGGCGTGCTGACCAGCGTGGTGGGCGCCTACTACTACCTGCGGATCGTCAAGATCATGTATTTCGACGAGCCGACGGTGACCATCGACCGCGTCACCGACGACGGCATGACCGGCGTCCTGGTGGTGACCGGCCTGTTCACCCTGCTGTTCTTCGTGATCCCGGCGCCGATCCTGAACGGCGCCGCCACGGCGGCGGCGGCCCTGTTCGCCGGGTGATCGTCGGCGGATGAGCGCTGAAATCGAAGCGGAGGCGGCGCGTCTGCGCCTGCCTCCGGGCTTCCGGGTCAAGGCCTTCGACTCCGTCGGCAGCACGAACGACGAGGCGAAGGCCTTGGCGCGTTCGGGGGCGGCCGAGGGCACCATCGTCTGGGCGCGGCGGCAGGAGACCGGGCGCGGCCGGCGCGGGCGCAACTGGTCCTCGCCGGAGGGCAACCTCTACAGCTCCGTCATCCTCCGCCCCGGCCGGCCGCCGGCCGAGGCGGCGCAGATCTCCTTCGTGGCGGCGCTCGCCATCGCCGGGACGGCGGCCGAACTGCTGCCGGACTGTGAGGCGGTGCGCTGCAAATGGCCCAACGACGTGCTGGTCCATGGCCGCAAGCTGTCGGGCATCCTGCTCGAATCGGAGCCGGCGGCCGACGGGCGGCTCGCCTGGCTGGTGCTGGGCGTCGGCATCAACCTGCGGCATTTCCCGGAGACCGCCGACTATGGCGCCACCAGCCTGCTGGCCGAGGGGGCGCCGGCCGGCACCGGCCCGGCGACGCTGCTGGAGATCTATGCCGGCCATCTCGCCGACTGGTACGGCCGCTGGCGGGAACATGGCTTCGCGCCGATCCGCGACGCCTGGCTGGCGCGGGCGCGCGGGCTGGGGCAGCCGATCATCGTCCGGCTGGCCGACCGCGAGTTGCATGGCACCTTTGCCGATCTGGACAGCGACGGCGTTCTGTTGCTTGATCCCGGGGACGGTGGGCCACGCCAGCGGATCGCCGCCGGTGACGTCTTCTTTCCTTCGGCTGCGGAGCGCTGATCCATGCTGCTGGCGATCGATGCCGGTAACACGAACGTGGTGTTCGCCGTGTTCGACGGCGACGAGAAGCGCGGCCAGTGGCGGATCTCCACCGACAGCCGGCGCACCGCGGACGAATATGCGGTCTGGCTGTTCAGCCTGATGGCGCTGAAGGGGCTGAAGCCGGCGGACGTCGACGCGGCGATCCTGTCGAGCGTCGTTCCCGCCGCCACCTTCGACCTGACGAACCTCTGCACCCGGCATTTCGGCTGCCAGCCGATGCGCATCGGCGACCCGGCGGTCGATCTCGGCATCAAGGTGCTGATCGACAACCCGCGGGAGGCGGGGGCCGACCGCATCGTCAACTCCATCGCGGCGGCCCAGACCTATCCGCCGCCGCTGATCATCGTCGATATCGGCACCGGCACCACCTTCGACGTCGTCGACGCCGACGGCAACTTCGTGGGCGGCGCCATCGCGCCGGGGCCGAACCTGGCGCTCGACGCCCTGCACCGCGTGGCGGCCCAGCTTCCCAAGGTGGACATCGTCCGGCCGGCCTCGGTGATCGGCAAGGGCACCGTCGGCGCGATGCAATCCGGCATGTACTGGGGCTACACCAGCATGATCGAGGGATTGCTGGGCCGCCTGTCCGCCGAACTCTCGCCCTCCGGGACGCCACCGGTCACCGTCATCGCCACCGGTGGCCTCGGCCGCACCTTCGCCGAGGCGATCCCCATGATCCATCATGTCGACAACGAGCTGACGATGCGCGGCCTGCTGTCGGTCTACAAGCGCAATACGAGGACATGACCAAACACGCCACCGCCTCCGCCCCGGCAGCGTCGGGAAAGCCTGTCGAACCCAAGACGCCCGACTCCAAGATGCCTGACCTGGAGGACGGCGGCCTGTATTTCCTGCCGCTCGGCGGGTCGGGCGAGATCGGCATGAACCTCAACCTCTACGCCCACCGCGGCAAGTGGCTGATGGTCGATCTCGGCATCTCCTTCGCCGACGACACCATGCCCGGCCTGGACGTGATCATGCCCGATCCGTCCTTCATCGCGCAGCGGCGCGGCGACCTGCTCGGCCTCGTGCTGACGCACGCGCATGAGGACCATCTCGGCGCCGTCCAGTATCTGTGGCCGGAGCTGCGCTGCCCGGTCTACTGCACGCCCTTCACCGCCGCGGTCCTGCGGGCCAAGCTGCACGAGCGCGGGCTGGCCGGCACGGTGCCGATCCACGAGATCCCGCTGGGCGGCGCGCTGGAGATCGGTCCCTTCGCCATCGAGTTCGTCACCGTCACCCACTCGATCCCGGAGCCGAACGCCCTGGCGATCCGCACCGCGGCCGGCACCGTCCTGCACACCGGCGACTGGAAGCTCGATCCGGAGCCGCTGATCGGCCGCACGGCGGACGAGGAGCGGCTGCGCCAGATCGGCGACGAGGGGGTGCTGGCGCTGGTCGGCGACAGCACCAACGCGCTGGTCCCCGGCAGTTCGGGGTCGGAGGCGACGGTGCGCAAGGCGCTGACCGGGCTGATCGGCCAGCATCCCGACGTGCGGGTGGCGGTGAGCTGCTTCGCCACCAACGTGGCGCGGCTGGAGAGCATTGCGGCGGCGGCGGCCGAGCATGGCCGCCACGTCGCGCTGGTCGGCCGGTCGCTGTGGCGGATCAACGAGGCGGCGCGGGCCAACGGCTACCTCGCCGACCTGCCGGCCTTCCTGACCGAGCATGACGCCAACTACGTTCCGCGCGACAAGCTGGTGCTGATCTGCACCGGCAGCCAGGGCGAGCCGCGCTCGGCGCTCGCCCGCATCGCCGCCGGCGACCACCCGCAGATCTCGCTGGAACGGGATGACGTGGTGATCTTCTCCTCCCGCGAGATCCCCGGCAACGAGCGCGACATCGGCCGCATGCAGAACCAGCTCGTCGGGCGCGGCATCCGGCTGATCACGGCGGAGGATGCGCCGGTCCATGTCTCCGGCCACCCGGCGAAGGACGAACTGGTGCGCATGTACCAGTGGGTGCGCCCGCATATCGCCGTGCCGGTCCATGGCGAGCAGCGCCACCAGCAGGAGCATGCCCGGCTGGCCCTGTCCTGCCAGGTGCCGGAGGCGCTGGTCCCGGCCAACGGCGAGCTGATCCGGCTCGGTCCCGGCGGGCCGGCGCAGGTGGTGGCGACGGTGCAGGCCGGCCGCATGGCGGTGGACGGCAAGCGGCTGGTGCCGCTCGACACCGGCCTGATGCGCACGCGCAACCGCATGGTCCACAACGGCGCCGCCGTGGTCACGCTGGTGGTGAACGGGCGCGGTGATCTGGTGACCGCGCCGCAGGTGGCGCTGATGGGGCTGGTGGACGAGGTCGCCGACCGCGACCTGCTGCTGGACGTGGTGGATGCCGTGCGCGAGGCGGTGGCGTCGCTGCCCCGGTCGGTCCGGGCGGAGGACGCGCCGGTGAAGGAGGCCGCGCGCATCGCCGTGCGCCGCTTCTTCAACGCCTCCCACGGAAAGAAGCCGGTCACCGACGTGCATCTCGTCCGCGTCTGACCTAAATGAAGGGGGCGGGCAAGAGGGAGCGGGCCGTCGGAAGAACGGCCTGAGCCGAAGCGGGGGAGGGCGTCATGGGCTGGGTCACCGGGGTCTTCGTCTACATCGTCGTCTGGTGGGTGGTGCTGTTCGCCGTGCTGCCCTGGGGCGTGCGCACCGCCGACCAGCCGGAGCCGGGCATGGCGGCCAGCGCGCCGGTCCAGCCGCGCATCCTCTTCAAGTTCGCCATGACCTCGGTGGTGGCGCTTGTGGTGTGGCTTGTGATCTATGGCATCATCGCCTCCGATCTCATCTCCTTCCGGGAGATGGCGAAGTCCCTGTGATCCCCCTCCGGCCAGCGAAGGACCGCCGTGAGCCTGACCTACTGCGATGCGGCCCCCGGCCACCCGTTCCATGGCCCCTACCATGACGGCGAGTACGGCTTCCCCAGCAGCGACGACCGCGTGCTGTTCGAGCGGCTGGTGCTGGAGATCAACCAGGCCGGCCTGTCCTGGCTGACCATCCTGAAGAAGCGCGCCGCCTTCCGCGCCGCCTTCGACGGGTTCGACGTCGACCGGGTCGCCGCCTATGGCGAGGCCGAGCGCGCCCGGCTGCTCGCCGATCCCGGCATCATCCGCAACCGGCTGAAGATCGACGCCGCCATCGACAATGCGCGGCGCATCCAGGCGCTGCGCGACACCCACGGCTCGTTCGACGGCTGGCTGCGCGCCCACCACCCGCTGTCCAAGGCCGAGTGGGTCAAGCTGTTCAAGCGCAGCTTCCGCTTCACCGGCGGCGAGATCGTCGGGGAATTCCTGATGAGCCTGGGCTATCTGCCCGGCGCCCATCAGCCCGGCTGCCCGGCCTTCCGCAGGGTCGAGGAGCTGAGTCCGCCCTGGATGGAGGCAGTGCGCGCCGGCTTCACCGGATATGGCGCCTATATTTTGGACGAAAATCAGCCTACTTCGTAGGCAAACGCTTATTATTTCAGCAAAACTGCAGGAATCTTCATCAGAACGACGCAAAAGGGGCGCTTGATCCTTGCCAAGGGCCTTGGCTGGGTTCACTCTTTTTCCTGTGGGCCGTTGGGGTCTTTTTCCTCCTCGGTCCGACGCCTGGTGGCGATTCCTCCCTAAACTCAAGGCCGCGCCGCAACCGCCGCGCGGCCTTTCTTTCTGCCGGCGGTCCGCGCCGCGGCCGTGCCCGGGGCCCGGCCTCGCGCCGGCGGATCTGCAGCCTGCGGTCCGGGGAGGACGGGAAACATGCAATTTTCCGCGTGGTTGCGGAATACGTTAAGGATTTGCCCGGTAACATTGCTTCGCTATGTAGATCGGGAGGCGTCGGCCCGGAGGGCAACCGGCGCGGGGCAGGGATGGCCACCGGGGATGGATCGACCGCGTGTCCGGTCGGATGCGCAAGGTGGAGGCAGTCGAGGCGTCGATGGCCGCGAACGAGACGGAGCGGTTCGAGCAGTTCTCAGCGGTGCTGATCACCGAACTGCTGGAGCGCACGAAGAAGAGCATGGAACTGCTGTCGCCCGACCAGCAGCCCTGCAGCCTGCTGCCCTTCGTCCAGACCCCGGCCTTCTGGGAGCTCTACACCAACATCGTCCGCGTCGGCATCTTCCCGGTGGTGATCAGCCGCCGTCCGGTGCGCGCCATCGTCGGCGACGTGGACTGGACGCGCGAGGGCCGGGATTATCTGCTGACGGTGATGGACGACCGCTCCAACGCGATCTTCACCGCCTGGGATTACGCGTGGGACTCGCTGTGGGACGAGCGCAAGGTGACGCAGGACCCCGCCACGGCCAGCCCTGCGCAGGAGAAGAAGCCGGGCTTCCTCGCCAGCCTGTTCCGCCGCGGCCGCTCGGCGCAGGAGGAAGAGGCGGCACGCAAGGCGGAGGCCGCGGCCGGCGGGGTGATGGCCGGCCTGCACGCCATGCTGTGCGAACTGGCCGGGCGGCGCGGCTTCCTGCCGCTGTTCCACGACGATTCCAAGGTGCTGAAAAATCTGGTGCGGGTGAAGCCGGCGCGGCTGGCGCAGGCCTGGAAGGAGATCACCCAGTACCACCACCAGGAATTCTCCCTGAGCGGCCATGAGCAGGCGAAGCCCGGCGTCACCTCCGACTGCCTGCAGAAATGGCACTACAACCTGCCGGAACGGATCGGCGAGTTCATGGTGCTGAAGGCGGCGGTCGACCTGGAGAACGTCAACAAGCCCTTCATCGGCAAATACATCCGCCAGTCCGCCCGCACCCAGGAGGAGGCCGAGAAGGGCATGCCCTATCTTTCGGTCTACTGGAAGGCGATGCCGAATCCTGTCATGACGCAGCATCAACCGACGCTGTGAGCCCGTCATGATCCGCCTCCTTCCTGCGGCCCCGGCCGCGCTGCCCGCCCTGTTCGCGACCCTGCTCGTCCTGGCGCTGGCTCCCGCTCCTGCCGCGGCGCAGACCGACCTGTCCGTCTGCCGCTACCTGCCGCGCCACCGCCCGGCACCGGACGTGGAATTCAAGCCGGGCGTGGACGTGAACGGCCGCCCGGTGGCGCCGGCCGACCTGCCGGGGTCCGCCGGGACCGCGGCGCCGCTGCGGCTGGACATTCCGGTGACGCTGGACTTCGCCCGCCGCATCGGCCTCGTGGTGCCGCCGACCGGGCTGCCGGGTCGTACCGAGGTGGGGCGGCTGACGATGGACGGCGGCCAGCTCTTCTTCAACGGCCAGCCGCTCGGCGGCCCGTCGGAGTCGCAGCTCTACGCGCTGTGCCGCACCGCCCAGTGATGCTCCGGCGCGCCGTGAGGATGGACAAGGCCGGGCGTCCTTCCTAAAGTCGCTGTTCCCGTACAAGGCCGCCCCGGCCGGCCGGCCCCGAACACCCCGCACACGAGAGCAAGAGCCATGCGGCTGTCCAGCTTCTTCATGCCCACCCTCAAGGAGACCCCCACCGAGGCGCAGATCGTCTCGCACCGCCTGATGCTGCGGGCGGGGATGATCCGCCAGACCAGCGCCGGCATCTATGCCTGGCTGCCGCTGGGGTTCCGGGTGCTGCAGAAGATCGAGCAGATCGTGCGCGAGGAGCAGGACGCCTCCGGCGCCCAGGAGCTGCTGATGCCGACCATCCAGTCGGCGGAGCTGTGGAAGGAAAGCGGCCGTTACGACGACTACGGCAAGGAGATGCTGCGCATCACCGACCGCCATGACCGCGACATGCTCTACGGCCCGACGAACGAGGAGATGATCACCGACATCTTCCGCAGCTTCGTCCGCAGCTACCGGCAGCTTCCGCTGAACCTCTACCACATCCAGTGGAAGTTCCGGGACGAGATCCGGCCGCGCTTCGGCGTGATGCGCGGGCGCGAGTTCCTGATGAAGGACGCCTATTCCTTCGACATCGACCCGGCCGGCGCCAAGCGGTCCTACCAGAAGATGTTCCTCGCCTATCTGCGCACCTTCGCGCGGCTGGGGCTGAAGGCCATCCCGATGCGCGCCGACACCGGCCCGATCGGCGGCGACCTCAGCCACGAGTTCATCATCCTGGCCGAGACGGGCGAGAGCGGCGTCTTCTGCCACAAGGAATGGCTGAACCTCGACGTCCTGCAGGACGCGCCGGGCTTCGACGAGGATCTGCAGCCCTTCTTCGACAAGTACACCTCGATCTACGCCGCCACCGACGAGAAGCACGAGCCGGGGGCCTGCCCGGTGCCGGAGAGCGATCTGGTCTCCGCCCGCGGCATCGAGGTCGGCCACATCTTCTATTTCGGCACCAAATACTCCAAGCCGATGAACGCGGTCGTCGCCGGCCCGAACGGCGAGCCGGTGCCGGTGGAGATGGGGTCCTACGGCATCGGCGTGTCGCGCCTGATGGGCGCGATCATCGAGGCGAGCCACGACGACAACGGCATCATCTGGCCGGACGCGGTGGCCCCCTTCAACGTCGGGCTGGTCAACCTGAAGGCCGGCGACGCCGAGACCGACCGGGTCTGCCAGGAGCTCTACTACAAGCTCCGCGCCAACGGCCTGGACGTGCTCTACGACGACCGCGACGAGCGGCCGGGCGTGAAGTTCGCCGACATGGACCTGATCGGCCTGCCCTGGCAGCTCGTGGTCGGCCCGCGCGGCCTGAAGAGCGGCGTGGTCGAGCTGAAGCGCCGCGCCACCGGCGAGAAGGAAGAGCTGTCGGTCGACAGCGCGCTGGCGAAGCTGGTCGGCTGATCGCCGCGGCGGCAACCGCGGGAACACCCTCCGGAGCGCTCCGGGGGGTGTTTTCTTGCCGGGCCGCTGCCGCCGCCCTCCTTGCGGAAGCAGACCGGGACGTCGGGCGGCGTTTCGGGGCACTGTTGCCGGCTGCGCGCCGTCGCGATATCCTGTCGCCGATCTCCGCCCGATCCTGCCCGTTCGCCGTCCGCGCTCCGTCCCTCCGCGGTGCCGGTCCGCCCGACCGTCCGCCGGCGGCTCCGCCTTCCGGTTCCGCCTCCTGCGGCATTGTGCAGCCGATGCACAATGTTGGCTTACGAACGGATCGCGCAACCCGCTGATGGGAAAGACGAAATCGCGAAAGCGGCCATTGTGCGCCCGGAACGCTCCGCACAACGCGCACAGCGCCGCACGGAACCGGCGCCCGGACGCGCCGGCCGCCCGCATCGCCGGGGCCGGTTCGCTTCCCCCCTTTCCTTGCCGGGACTGCCGCCCTATCTTCGCCCCCGCCGCACCGCGCCCGCGGATGCGTTGCCCACTCGGGGAGCAGAATGATCTTCAACGCCTTCGAACGCATGGTCGCGATGCGATACCTCCGGGCGCGCCGCCAGGAGGGGTTCATCTCGGTCATCGCGGGGTTCTCGCTGCTGGGCATCGCGCTCGGGGTGGCGACGCTGATCATCGTGATGGCGGTGATGAACGGCTTCCGGGCCGAGCTGCTGGGCCGCGTGCTGGGGCTGAACGGGCACCTCAACGTCTACAACGTCCGCGGCGGGCCGCTGCCCGACTTCGACATGGTGGCGGGGCGGCTGCGCGGGGTGCCCGGCATCGTCAACGTGACCCCGACGGTGGAGGGGCAGGCGCTGGTCTCCGTGCGCGGGACCGCCTCCGGTGCGGTGGTGCGCGGCGTCCGGCCGGAGGATTTCCGGGTGCGGCCGACGCTGGCGCGCAACATCGTGCGCGGCTCGGCCGAGGAGTTCGGGGAGGACCGCATCGCCATCGGCGCGCGCATGGCGCAGCGGCTGGGGCTGTCGGTCGGCGACCAGCTCACCCTGATCGCGCCGCAGGGCAACGTCACCGCCTTCGGCACCGTGCCCCGCATGCGCAGCTATCCGATCGGCGCGATCTTCGACGTCGGCATGTTCGAATACGACAACAGCTTCATCTTCCTGCCGCTGGAGGAGGCGCAGGCCTTCTTCCGCATGCCGGACCAGGTGACCTCGCTGGAGATCTTCGTCGGCGACCCGACCCAGATCCGCGCCGCGCGCGACGCCGTGCAGTCGGCGGTGGCCGGGGTGGGGCGGGTGGTCGACTGGCAGCAGTCCAACGCCAGCTTCTTCACGGCGCTGCAGGTCGAGCGCAACGTGATGTTCCTGATCCTGTCGCTGATCATCATGGTGGCGGCGTTCAACATCATCTCCAGCCTGATCATGCTGGTGAAGGACAAGGGCCGCGACATCGCCATCCTGCGCACCATGGGGGCGACGCGCGGGATGATCATGCGGATCTTCTTCCTGTCCGGCGCCTCGGTCGGGGTGACCGGGACGGTGCTCGGGCTGATGCTCGGCGTCTCCTTCGCGACGAACATCGAGTCGATCCGCCAGGTCATCCAGGGGCTGACCGGCACCAACCTGTTCTCCGCCGAGATCTATTTCCTGTCGCAGCTCCCGGCGAAGATCGACTGGAGCGAGGTGGTGCAGGTGGCGCTGATGGCGCTCGGCCTGTCCTTCGCCGCGACCATCTACCCGTCCTGGCGGGCCGCCCGGCTCGATCCGGTGGAGGCCCTGCGCTATGAGTGAGACGATGCTGGAACTGTCGGGGATCGTGCGCCGGTTCGAGCAGGGCGGCACGGTGCTGGATGTCCTGCGCGGGGTGGAGCTGACGGTCCGCCCGGGCGAGCTGGTGGCGCTGGTCGGTCCGTCCGGTGCCGGCAAGTCCACGCTGCTGCACATCGCCGGCCTGCTGGAACGGCCGACCGCCGGCACGGTGAAGATCGCCGGCGAGGACGTCGTCGGCTTCGACGACGGCCGGCGGACGGAGGTGCGGCGGCGCTCCATCGGCTTCGTCTACCAGTTCCACCACCTGCTGCCGGAATTCACCGCGCGCGAGAACATCGTCCTGCCGCAGATGATCGCCGGCGTGCCGAAGCGGGTGGCCAGGCAGCGGGCGGACGAGCTGCTCCACATGGTCGGGCTCGACCAGCGCGGCAGCCACCGCCCGGCCCGGCTGTCGGGCGGCGAGCAGCAGCGCGTCGCCATCGCCCGCGCGCTCGCCAACGCGCCGTCCCTGCTGATCGCCGACGAGCCGACCGGCAACCTCGACCCCCATACGGCGGAGCATGTCTTCGCCATGCTGACCGCCATCGTGCGGCAGGCCAGCGTCGGGGCGCTGGTCGCCACCCACAATCTGGAACTGGCGCAGCGCATGGACCGGGTGATGGAGATGCGCGACGGACAACTGGTGGAGCACCGCTGACGCGACGCTCCCCTCCTCCCGATGGCGAGAGGCTCCACCTTGCCAGCGGCGGTGCCCGCCCCCACACTTGAGCCCGAACCGCGGGCCGCGGCAACGAGGGAGGCGAGTACGGTGGACCAGAAGATCATCGACCTTTACGACGAGTACACCCATGCGCCGCTGCCGCGCCGGGTCTTCCTGGACCGGCTGGTGGCGCTGGCCGGCAGCGCCGCGGCCGTCCCGGCGATCCTGTCGCTGCTGGAGCCGAACTATGCCCGCGCCGCCGTGGTGGCCGAGGATGACGGGCGCATCGCCACCGACCGCACCAGCTACCAGGGGGCGACCGGCGACGTCCGCTGCTACGTCGCGCGGCCCAAGCTGGCCGACCAGTCGCCGGCCGTGGTGGTGATCCACGAGAACCGCGGCCTGAACCCCTATGTCGAGGATGTCACCCGCCGCCTCGCGACCGAGGGCTTCGTCGCCCTGGCGCCCGACATGCTGTCGCCGCTCGGCGGCACGCCCTCCGACCCGGACAAGGCGCGGGAGATGATCGGCCAGCTCGACGGCGACAAGGCGGTGAACGACATCGTCGGCGCGATGAGCTTCCTGATGGCCTACCGCTATTCCAACGCCAAGGTGGGGGCGATGGGCTTCTGCTGGGGCGGCGGCATGGTCAACCGGCTCGCCGTCAAGGCGCCCGACCTCAAGGCCGGCGTCGCCTTCTACGGCCCGCCGCCCGACCCGGCGCTGGTCCCCTCGATCAAGGCGCCGCTGCTGCTGCACTATGCCGGGCTGGACCAGAACATCAACTCGCGGGTCCCGGCCTATGAGGAGGCCCTGAAGAAGGCCGGCGTCTCCTACCAGATCCACATGTACGAGGGCGTCAACCACGCCTTCCACAACGACACCTCGGCCGAGCGCTACAACAAGGACGCCGCCGAGCTCGCCTGGACGCGCAGCGTGGAGTTCCTGCACAAGTCCCTGGGCTGACCCGTGGCCGCCGGCGCGGGTCAGACCCGCGCCGCCCGGGGCGCCGGCAGCTTCAGCACCGCCAGCGCCAGTCCGCAGAAGACCAGGGCCGAGCCGGCCAGCTTCATCGCCGTGAAGGACTCGCCCAGCACGAGAGCGCTGGAGCTCATGCCGAAGATCGGCACCAGCAGCGAGAAGGGCGCCACCAGGCTCGCCGGGTAATGGCGCAGCAGGAACCCCCAGGCGGCGAAGCCGAAGAGCGTGGCGCCGGCCGAGATGTAGACCAGCGAGGCGACGCCGGTCAGGCTGAGGCTGCCCAGCGCGTGCAGGATGCGCTCCGGCCCCTCCAGCACCAGCGACAGGCCCAGCAGCGGCAGCGGCGGGACGAGGCTGACCCACAGCATCAGCCGCAGCAGATCGGGCGCCCTGGCCTGCTTCATCATGATGTTGGAGACGCCCCAGGCCGCCGCGGCGGCCAGCACCAGCAGCAGGCCGAGCAGGGAGTTGCCCGCCGGCATCCCGCTGGCGATCAGCGCCACGCCGGAGAAGGCGACCGCCATGCCGGCGATCTGCCGCAGCCCCGGCCGGTCGCCCAGCACCAGCGCCGCGAACAGGGCGGTGAAGAAGGCCTGGCTCTGCAGGACCAGCGAGGCGAGGCCGGCCGGCATGCCGATGTCGATGCCGACGAACAGGAGCGAGAACTTCACCACCCCCAGCGCCAGCCCGATCCCCAGCACATACCGCCAGGGGACCGGCGGACCACCCCGCACGCCCAGCACCAGCAGGGGCAGCGCCGCCAGTGCGAAGCGCAGGCAGGAGAACAGGATCGGCGGGAAGTCGCGCAAGCCCAGCTTGATCGCGACGAAGTTGATCCCCCAGACGGCGGCGACCGCCATGGCGAGGGCGACATGGATGCTTCGCATGCGGGCAAGGGTAGGGGCGCCGCGCGGCGGCGGTCAACCCGTCCTGCCGCCGGTCCTCAGCTCTTGAACGGGAACCAGCTGTTCAGGACCGCCTGCCGGTGCTGGCAGCCGGAGCAGGGCGTGAAGCCGGCGGCCTTGGCGGCACGGGCCACCACGTCGCCGACGCCGCGGTCCTCGGGCCTGATGATCGGGGGAAGCCGCAGCCCGTTGCGCTTCGGCGGGGCATTTTCCGTGTCGTCGGACATGGCTGTCGCTCCTTCGGATGGGAAAGTCCCGGCCAGCGGCACGGCCGGCCGGGTGCGCTGCCGGGCGGCGGGGCCTCAGCAGCGGCCGAAGCACTCGCTGGCGACCTGCTTGCCGGCGACGGTCGCGGTGACGCAGGCGCCGGTGGGAAGCGGCCCGGTCGTGCAGAGCTTGGCGCACAGGGACGCCAGGGTGCCCGACGGGATCCAGCTCGGCACGCTGATGCACTTCTGACCGAGGATCGGCAGGTTGATGCAGGCCTGGCCGTTGCTGATCGTGGCCGTGATGCAGGTGTCGCCCGACGACGGCAGGACGCCGCCGTCAAGGGAGGTCATGGCGCCGCGGCCGGCCGCCGTCGCGGCATAGACGGGAAGACGCATGCGAAGCTCCTTATCGGGAGGATGTTCGGGGCGGAGCGCCCCGGGAACGGGCGAGGATCCCGGGGCTCCGTCCGATCAGCACCAGCCGAAGCACTGGCTCGCGATCTGCTGCCCCAGGGCGGAGACGGTGACGCAGGCGCCGGAGGGCACGCCCCACTTGGTGCAGACGTTGATGCAGGCCGACGCGGCGGTGCCCGACGGCAGCGGCGTGTTGACCGGGATGCAGACGTTGCCGACCACCGGAACGCTCAGGCAGACCTGGCCCTGGCCGTTGACGTTCACGCTGACGCAGGTGTCGCTCGGCATCACGCCGGCGGCCACGGCGTCGCCGGCGACGGTGTTGCTGCGGGTGGACGCCAGCGTGGCGTAGACGGGAAGATGCATTTTCCTCTCCTTTCACGATGTGGCTATGACAAGAGGGAATTCCGCCGGGAACCGGGGCCTTGGTGCCGGACGGAATGCCCGCCACCCGCCGCCGGCGGAATCCGCGTCACCGGTCGATCACTCTTCGAACCAGTGGCGCACCTGGCCCACGAGCACCGGAATGACGTCGCTGACGTCCACCGTGGCGCGGGCGACCAGATTGGCGATGTCCTGCCGCTGCTTGGGCGCGAAGAAGGTCAGCTTGACGTCCCAGCAGTTGGAGTTCTGGCGGGCGAGCGTGCTCTTCTCCACCTGGATGCTGCCCAGGCGCATGTTGGTGCCGACGGCGGCGTCGATGATCCCGTCGAACTCGTGGGCGCGCGTGGCGGCATAGTTGAAGGCGCG
The DNA here is from genome assembly GCF_003130795.1 of Azospirillum thermophilum. Classification (NCBI taxonomy): domain Bacteria; kingdom Pseudomonadati; phylum Pseudomonadota; class Alphaproteobacteria; order Rhodospirillales; family Azospirillaceae; genus Azospirillum; species Azospirillum thermophilum. Next base: position 1,335,604 of record NZ_CP029352.1, on the reverse strand, counting down.
GTCGCGCGGCGCGGCGCCCAGGTTGCGGTTCTCGTAGTAGATCCGCTGCTGGATGCTCTCGTGCACCTGGCGGCGGCGCTCGGTCTGCGCGTCGGTCTTGGAGGCGTCGTCGCCCATGGCCTGGTTGACCAGCGCCGGGATGTTCCAGCAGTACATGCCGCGCATCTCGGGCACCAGGATCGGCACGGTGAAGCCGCTGGCGAGCGTGATCGAGCCGAAGACCGTCCCGGGGATCGACACGCGCTCGACCTCCGTGGTGATCTGCGCGTTCAGGAACTCGCGCAGGCGCACATAGGTCTCGGCGGCATAGGCGCCCATCGGGACGATGGCGTAGATCGGCTGACCGTCCAGCACCAGCGTCCACATGAAGGACGGGGCCAGGGTCGGATCCTGGGCCAGCGCCCCCAGCACCTTGTCCTCATGACCCGGCGTGACGACCTCCATGCCGAGCATCTGCCCCAGCGACTGGCGGCGCGACTCGCTGACATAGTCGATGCCGATCTCGCCCAGGGCATAGACCAGCCCGCCGTTGCCCGAGGTGCCGCAGTTGCCGGTCGGGCAGGGAGCCTCTTCCCCCGACGGGCGGACGGCGCCGACGGCCGGAGCCGGTTCCGGCAGGGCGGCCGCCGGAGCGGGAGCAGCCGGGACGCCGGCCGCGAGCGCGACGGCCGGATCGATAGCCACATCGGTGATGACATCGGTCATGAAGCCTTCCTCCTCCTGTGAAAGAAGCGCGTCCAAGGCGTCGAACGCGCGTGTCAGATTGAGACGGCCGCTCAGCAGGCGGTGAGCGGCGGCGGTGTCGCCGTCGGCCGGATCGGCGCTTTCCCGCAGGATGCGGCGGACCAGAAGCGGGTCGGGCGGCAGGCCCCGCCCCACCATCTCGCCCAGCATCCAGGCGGCGATGCCGCTGGTGACCGCGCAGGCGAAGCTGGTCCCGTTGCGCGGCTCCACCTCGCCCGACGGGGCGGCGGCGAGGATCGCGCCGCCGGGGGCGGTGATCCCGTTCTCGCGATAGGCCTCGCCCCAGTTGCTGGAGGGCAGCGGTCCCCCCTGGACGTCGACGGCGCCGACCGCCAGCACGGTCGGCAGTGCCGCCGGGACATGCTCGCAGTCGCAGCCGTCGTTGCCGGCCGCCGCGACCACCAGGACGCCGGCCTCCTCGCAGGCCTGGACCGCGGCGACGAGCGTCGGGTCGGGAGAGCCGCCCCGGGCAAGCTGCCCCCCGGAAATGTTGATGATCTGCGCCCCTTCCCGCAGGGCGGCCTGGATCGCCTCCGCAAGGTCGGCTTGCGAGCAGGGGCGGACGCTGCCCTGCGGCGTGTCCTCGTAGATCGGGACGATGACGCCGCGGCAGGCCGGAGCGATGCCTTCGAGAACCGTCCCGGGCTGACCGAAGATGATGCTGGCGACGGCGGTGCCATGCCGTGTCGACGGCCCGTCGGTTACGTCCGCGCGGGAATGGCCGGGGGCGTAATGGAGCTGTGCGCCGGCCAGGCACGGGTGTTTCAGGTCGATCGGACCATCGAGGATCGAAACCAGAATTTTCTCATGGCCGCGCATATCCGGCTCCCAACTCTGTCGTGAGGTTGAGTTTGCGGTGCAAAAGAACTTATCAGTTCAAGCGTGAGCCTGAATTGATGTTCTGTGCAGAAAAGGCTCTGCTATCTGTAGAAGCTTCGGAACATATGAACGTATGGCGGATTTTATGTTCTTAATTCGAAGGCCATGCGGTCTTGCGCCGAAAGTTATATTTCGACGGCATCGACGGTCAACAGGAATTTTTGATGGAATCAGGTATTTGTATTATCAAAAAAGATAACCAGCGTTCAAAGTATACGTATGTACCGTCGGTTGATAACTAATATGGCGCAGATTCTCCGCGCCACCTGCCGGTACGTGAAGTAATCGCTATTGTTATGGAGAGTGTTACCAGGCTTTGTGCGTAGAGATCTTGAAATGCCACTTTTTAAAGAATGAAAGGTGAGGGTGTTGTGGTTTGGAGCGAGCAAAAGATATGGCTATCGCAACGCAGGCGATCAATTTCACACAGTCGACTTTGTCGAATCTCGCCTGGGCACGCAGCTCTGCCGCCGGATGCGATTTGCTTCATCCGGCAAGCGGCGCAGGTCTCGCCAGCCGCCGGCCGTGGCGATCTGGTCTCGTGGTGGTGAGGAAGCGCCGCCGCCCGGTGCGGTGCGGCCGATCAGGACGCCGCGTTGAGGATGCGGCACTCGTCCGACGCGTTGATGGCCCAGGAGGAGCCGGAGAGGGGAATGCTCGCCACCGTGCCGCCGAGTGCCTCGCTGCGGAAGGTGACCCGCCGGGCACGGCCGAAGGGATCGAGCTCCTCCAGGAACTGGGCCGGCGGAATGGCGGCCCGCAGGCTGCCGTCGGGCATTCCCTTGGCCTGGAAGGGCAGGGTGGCGCCGGTGTCGAAGCTGGCGGTCAGGTCATAGTCCTGGCCGGCCTGCACGGGCTTGCCGGTGTCGCTCAGCGTCAGGCTCGCCTCGGCCGCGCCGGTGCGGAAGGTCAGGCGGGCGCCCCGGCTCGGCTTGTCGGCGCGGCAATAGGGCTTGGCCCCGTCCGGCTTGTGCAGGTAGACCGTCCAGCCCTTGCCGGAGCGCAGCGGCTTGCCCGGCCCTTCCTCGGCGGGCGGCGGCGGGGCCGGCGGCGGCGGCGGGGCGGTGGTCTGGCAGGCGGCGACCGTCAGCAGTGCTGCAGTCAGGCAGAGGACTCTGGCGGCCGGTCTCCGGAAGGCCGATCCCCGCGTCCCCGTCCCGGCGAAAAGCAGTCGCCCCATGCGGCATCCTCCCCAAGGCGTGTCCTCAACCGTGCCGCATCCATAACACGAACGGATGGAGCGGGCGACCATCCTGCGTGGTCGGGCTCCGCCGGCCGGATGTCTGGCTTGAGGACGGGTCATGCCGCAGGGGGTGCGTTTTGCCGCGAACTCCGCCAATATCGGCGCCGTCCCGTTTCCCGACCCGATCCTGCCAGCGGACCCGATGCCCCACGCCGATTTCATCCACCTGCGCGTCCATTCCGCCTACTCCCTGTCGGAAGGCGCGATCAAGGTGAAGGAGCTGGTGAAGCTCTGCCTGAAGCAGCAGATGCCGGCGGTCGCGGTCACCGACACCGGCAACCTGTTCGGCGCGCTGGAATTCGCGCTGGCCGCCGCCGATGCCGGCGTGCAGCCGATCATCGGCACGGTGCTGGGCATCACCCGCATCGGCCCGGCGCCCACCCGCCCCGGCCTGCCCGGCAAGGCGGCGCATCCCGACCAGATCGTCCTGCTGTGCCAGAACGAGCAGGGCTACCGGAACCTGATGAAGCTGGTCTCCAAGGCCTTCCTCGAGTCGGATCCGATGGCCGGCCCGCAGATCCCGATGGAGGCGCTGGAGGGTCGCTCGGACGGACTGATCGCGCTGACCGGCGGCCCGGCCGGTCCGATCGGCCGGCTGCTGGCGGAGGGCCAGAAGGATCTGGCGCTGGAGACGCTGGAGCGGATGAAGGCGCTGTTCCCCGGCCGGCTCTATGTCGAGCTGCAGCGGCACAGCGGCCATTTCCAGGAGATGGAGGACACGGTCGAGCCGGCGCTGGTCGAGCTCGCCTACGCGCACGACCTGCCGCTGGTGGCGACCAACGACTGCCACTTCGCCACGCCGGACCTGTATCAGGCGCACGACGCGCTGCTGTGCATCGCCGAGGGCGCCTATCTCAGCCAGACCGAGCGGCGGCGGCTGACGCCCGACCATTGCTTCAAGTCGGCGGAGGAGATGCGGCTCCTCTTCGCCGACCTGCCGGAGGCGGTGGACAACACGCTGGTGATCGCCCGGCGCTGCTCCTTCCTGCTGCGCCCGATCAAGCCGATCCTGCCGCCCTTCGCCTGCGAAGGCGGCCGCACCGAGGACGACGAACTGCGCGCCCAGGCCCGCGCCGGGCTGGAGATGCGGCTGGAGAAGGTCGTCTACACTCCCGGCATGACGGCCGAGCAGCGCGAACAGACCCGCAAGACCTATTTCGAGCGGCTGGAGTTCGAGCTGGACGTCATCGTCAAGATGAAGTTCCCCGGCTACTTCCTGATCGTGTCGGACTTCATCAAATGGGCGAAGAGCCAGGACATCCCGGTCGGGCCGGGCCGCGGCTCGGGCGCCGGCTCGGTCGTCGCCTGGGCGCTGACCATCACCGACCTCGACCCCCTGCGCTTCGGCCTGCTGTTCGAGCGGTTCCTGAACCCCGAACGCGTGTCGATGCCCGACTTCGACGTCGACTTCTGCCAGGACCGCCGCGAAGAGGTGATCCGCTACGTCCAGGACAAGTACGGCTACGACCGCGTCGCCCAGATCATCACCTTCGGTAAGCTGCAGGCGAGGGCGGTGCTGCGCGACGTCGGGCGCGTGCTGCAGATGCCCTACGGGCAGGTCGACAAGATCTGCAAGCTGGTGCCGAACAATCCGGCCAACCCGGTGACGCTGCAGCAGGCGCTCGACAGCGAGGAGATGCTGCGCCAGGCCCGCGACGGCGACGAGACGGTGCGCCACCTGATCGACATCGCGCTGAAGCTGGAAGGCCTCTACCGCCACGCCTCGACCCACGCGGCCGGCGTGGTGATCGCCGACCGGCCGCTGGACGAGCTGGTGCCGCTCTACCGCGATCCGCGGTCGGACATGCCGGTCACCCAGTTCAACATGAAGTATGTCGAGCAGGCCGGCCTGGTGAAGTTCGACTTCCTCGGCCTGAAGACTCTGACCGTGCTGAAGACGGCGGTCGACCTGATTCCCGGGAAGCCGGACCTGACGACCGTCACGCTGGACGACGAGAAGACGTACCATCTTCTCAGCCGGGCGGAGGCGACCGGCGTGTTCCAGCTCGAAAGTTCGGGCATGCGCGACGTGCTGCGCCGCCTGAAGCCGAACCGGCTGGAGGACATCATCGCGCTGGTGTCGCTCTACCGCCCCGGCCCGATGGACAACATCCCGAAATACATCCGGGTGAAGAACGGCGAGGAGCCGCCGGACTACATGAACCCGACCCTGGAGCCGATCCTGAAGGAGACCTTCGGGATCATGATCTACCAGGAGCAGGTCATGCAGATCGCGCAGGTGCTGTCCGGCTATTCGCTGGGCGGCGCCGACCTGCTGCGCCGCGCCATGGGCAAGAAGATCAAGGAGGAGATGGACGCCCAGCGGAAGATCTTCTGCGACGGCGCCGAACAGCGGGGCGTGGCCGCCGAGCAGGCCTCGATGATCTTCGACCAGGTGATGAAGTTCGCCGGCTACGGCTTCAACAAGAGCCATGCCGCGGCCTATGCGCTGGTCGCCTACCACACCGCCTACCTGAAGGCGAACCACCCGGTGGAGTTCATGGCGGCGTCGATGACGCTCGACCTCGGCAACACCGACAAGCTGAACGTCTTCCGGCAGGAGCTGGCACGCCTGAAGATCCGGCTGCTGCCGCCGGACATCAACAAATCCTCGGCCATCTTCGGCGTGGAGGCGCTGCCGGACGGGTCGAAGGCGGTGCGCTACGCGCTGGCTGCCGTGAAGGGCGTCGGGCTGCCGGCCATGAAGGCGGTGGTGGAGGAGCGGGCGAAGAACGGCCCCTACAAGAGCCTGTTCGACTTCGCCCGCCGGCTGGACCTGAAGACGATCAACAAGCGCCAGCTCGAGAACCTGACCTGCGCCGGTGCCTTCGACGGGCTGAACCCCAACCGGGCGCAGGTGCATGCGGCGCTGGAGACGCTGATCCGCTATGCCCAGGCCGAGGCGGCGGAACGCGAGAGCGGCATCGGCAACCTGTTCGGCGGCACGGGCCTGGGCAGCGGCCTGAAGGAGCCGGACCTGCCGAAGGTGGCCGACTGGGAACCGCTGGAGAAGCTGAAGCACGAGTTCGGCGCCATCGGCTTCTACCTGTCGGCCCACCCGCTCGACGCCTTCTCGGGTCCGCTCAACCGCATGAGGGTGGTCAGGTCGGCGGAGTTGGCCCAGGCCGTCTCGCGCGGCGGATCCACCCGCTACAAGATGGCGGGGATCGTCGTCAGCCGGAAGGAGAAGACCGCCAAGTCGGGCAACCGCTTCGCCTTCGTCGAGCTGTCGGACGCCACCGGCGGCTACGAGGTCACCTGCTTCTCGGAGGTGCTGGCGGCCAACCGCGACCTGCTGGAGGCCGGACGGCCGGTGCTGATGACGATCGACGCCCAGGTCAACGGCGAGGACATCCGCCTGACCTGCCAGGAGGTCAAGCCGCTGGAGGAGGCGGTCGCCTCGGTCAGCGACGGGCTGCGCATCGTCCTGCGCGACCCCGCCCCCCTCGACTCGCTGCGCGGCACGCTGGAGCGGCTCAACCGCGGCAAGGGCCGCATCCATCTTCTGGTGGAGCTCGACGCCCTGCGGGAGGTGGAGATCCAGCTTCCCGACACCTACACCATCACGGCGCAGAGCCGCGCCGCCCTGAAGGCCGTGCCGGGCGTGGTGGAGGTGGCGGAGCTCTGACGGCGCGGCGGCAAGGCGGCGCCCGTCGGCCGGGGCGCGCCAGGAACCCTCGCCAACCCTGTTGCCAAAGCCGGTCCGGCGGGCTATGTAAGCGCCGTCGTCAAAACCTCACGCGGGCTGGCGGTCCCTCGGCTTGACCCCGATGGCCCGATCCGGTGTCCATTCCCATGGACAATGCCCGCGGCGGAGCAACCGGAACAAGGACTTATTCCATGGCTATCCCGACCTTCACGATGCGCCAGCTGCTCGAAGCCGGCGTCCACTTCGGCCACCACACCCGTCGCTGGAACCCGAAGATGCAGTCGTACATCTTCGGCGTGCGCAACGGCGTGCATGTCATCGATCTGGAGCAGACCGTCCCGGCTCTGCACCGCGCCCTGCAGGCCGTGCGCGACGTCGTCGCCGGCGGTGGCCGCGTGCTGTTCGTCGGCACCAAGCGCCAGGCGCAGGAGCGGATCGCCGACGCGGCCGGCAAGTGCGGCCAGTACTTCGTCAACCACCGCTGGCTCGGCGGCATGCTGACCAACTGGAAGACGATCTCCCTGTCCATCAAGCGCCTGCGCGAGATGGAGGAGCGTCTGGGCGGCGACACCTCCGGCCTGACCAAGCGCGAGGTGCTGGAGCTGACCCGCGAGCGCGACAAGCTCGAGCGGGCGCTCGGCGGCATCAAGGAGATGGGCGGCCTGCCCGACATCATCTTCATCATCGACACCAACAAGGAGTCGATCGCCGTCAAGGAAGCCAACAAGCTGGGCATCCCGGTCGTGGCCGTCCTCGACAGCAACTCCGATCCGGACGGCGTGGCCTTCCCGATCCCCGGCAACGACGACGCGCTGCGCGCCATCGACCTGTACTGCGAGCTGATGACCGGCGCCGTGCTCGACGGCCTGCAGGCCGAGATGAGCGCTGCCGGCATCGACGTCGGCGCCCGTGAGGACGCCCCGGCCGAGCAGCTGCCGGAAGAGGAAGGCACCGAAGCCGCCCAGGCCTGATAACGGCCACCAGGGCAGCCGGGCCTTACCACCTTTGGCCCGGCTGCCTTTTTTATGAGTTGCCAGTCACTGGTTTTTTGTTGGTCAATCCGATCCGCTGTGGATCGCTGGGAAAGAAGAGGGCGCAACATGGCCGAGATTACCGCCTCGCTCGTCAAGGAACTGCGCGAGAAGACCGGCGCGGGCATGATGGACTGCAAGAAGGCTCTGGCCGAGACCAGCGGCGACCTGGAAGGTGCGGTCGACTGGCTGCGCAAGAAGGGCCTCGCCGCCGCCGCCAAGAAGTCGGGCCGCGTCGCCGCCGAGGGTCTCGTCGCCGTCGCCACCTCGGGCACCGTCGGTGCCGCCGTCGAGGTGAACGCCGAGACCGATTTCGTCGCCCGCAACGACAAGTTCCAGGCGTTCGCCGCCAAGGTCGCCGAGATCGCGCTGACCGGCAACGGCGAGGTCGAGGTGCTGAAGCAGGCCGCCTATCCGGGCACCTCGCACACCGTCCAGGACGAGCTGACCAGCCTGATCGCCACCATCGGCGAGAACATGAACCTGCGCCGTACCGCCCGCCTGGAGGTCTCCTCGGGCGTCGTCGTCAGCTACGTCCACTCGGCCATCGCGCCGGGTCTGGGCAAGATCGGCGTGCTGGTCGCCCTGGAGTCGACCGGCGATGTCGCCAAGCTGACCGAGCTCGGCAAGCAGATCGCCATGCACACCGCCGCCGCCCGTCCGGACGCGCTGGACATCGCCGACGTCGATTCCTCGGCGCTGGAGCGTGAGCGCAGCGTGCTGATCGAGCAGTCGCGCGCCTCCGGCAAGCCGGAGAACATCATCGAGAAGATGGTGGAAGGCCGCATCCGCAAGTACTACGAGGAAGTCTGCCTGCTGGAGCAGACCTACGTCATCGACGGCGAGACCAAGGTCCGCAAGGTGGTCGAGAACGCCGCCAAGGAGATCGGCGCGCCGGTCAAGGTGACGGGCTTCGTCCGCTTCGCGCTCGGCGAGGGCATCGAGAAGGCGCAGTCCGACTTCGCCGCCGAGGTGGCCGCGGCCGCCGGCGGTCAGGGCTGACCGTAGGATCGTGACGACGGGCCGGACGGCAGTCCGGCCCGTGCCTGCCTTCGCACTTGCGCCAACCGAACGGGAGCATCCCCATGGGCGAGACCGCCGGCACCCCCGAACCCCAAACCGGCACCCGGTACAAGCGGGTCCTGCTCAAGGTGTCGGGTGAAGCCCTGATGGGCCAGCGCGACTATGGCCTCGATCCCGAGGTCGTCGGCCGCGTCGCCCGCGAGGTCAAGGCGGTGATCGAGCTGGGCGTCCAGGTCAGCCTCGTCATCGGCGGCGGGAACATCTTCCGCGGCGTCAAGGGTGCCGCGGGCGGCATGGAGCGGGCGTCGGCCGACTATATCGGCATGCTCGCCACCGTGATGAACGCCCTGTCGATGCAGAGCGCGCTGGAGCGCATGGGCGTCAGCACCCGCGTCCAGTCGGCGATCCCGATGGCCTCGGTCTGCGAGCCCTACATCCGGCGCCGCGCCATCCGTCACATGGAAAAGGGCCGGGTGGTGATCTTCGCCGCCGGCACCGGCAACCCCTTCTTCACCACCGACACCGCCGCGGCGCTGCGCGCCTCGGAAATGGGGTGCGACGCCCTGCTGAAGGGCACGCAGGTGGACGGCGTCTACACCGCCGATCCGAAGAAGGTGAAGGACGCCACGCGCTACGAGACGCTGTCCTATCTGGAGGTCCTGTCGAAGGATCTGCAGGTGATGGACGCCTCCGCAATTGCCTTGGCGCGCGAGAATCACATCCCTATCCTGGTTTTCTCGATACACACCCCGGGCGCCTTCGCCGAAGTGATGCAGGGGCGTGGCAAGTACACCATCATAACGGAAGAAAGGGAGTAGGCCCGTGGCTGCGCCCGAGATCGCTGACCTGAAGCGCCGCATGGAAGGCGCGCTCGAGTCGTTTCGCAAGGAATTGAGCGGCCTGCGCACCGGCCGTGCCTCGTCCAGCCTGCTGGAGCCGGTGTCGGTGGAGGCCTACGGCAGCCGCATGCACCTGAAGGAGGTGGCGACGGTCAGCGTGCCGGAACCCCGCCTCATCACCGTGCAGGTGTGGGACCGCGGCATGACCAAGGCCGTCGAGAAGGCGATCCGCGACGCCGGCCTGGGCCTGAACCCGCAGACCGAGGGGCAGGTCATCCGCGTGCCGCTGCCCGACCTGACGCAGGAGCGCCGGGCCGAGCTGGCCAAGGTCGCCCACAAGTACGCCGAGCAGACCCGCGTCGCCGTCCGCAACATCCGTCGCGACGGCATGGATGCGCTGAAGAAGGCTGAGAAGGCCAGCGAGATCACGCAGGACGAGCACAAGGTCCAGGCCGACAAGGTCCAGGCCCTGACCGACCAGTTCATCAAGCTGATCGACGAGACCTTGGCGCAAAAAGAAAAGGACATCATGCAGGTCTGATCCGGATGCGCGACGCCGAAGACAGCCTGTCCCGGGACGGCCAGGGCCTGGAGCCCCCCACCCACGTCGCCGTCATCATGGACGGCAACGGACGCTGGGCCAAGGCGCGCGGCCTGCCGCGCACCGCCGGCCACAAGAAGGGGGTGGATGCCGTCCGCCGCACCGTCGAGGCGGCGCGCGAACTGGGCATCGGATACCTGACCATCTTCAGCTTCTCCTCGGAGAACTGGCGGCGGCCGGAGGAGGAGGTGTCCGACCTCATGTCGCTCCTGCGCTTCTACCTGCGCAGCGAGATCGCGGAGCTGCACAAGGCCGGCGTCCGCCTGAGGGTGATCGGCGACCGCAGCCGCCTGTCGGACGACATCATCCGCCTGATCGACAATGCCGAGCAGCTGACCGCCGGCAACCGCGTGATGACGCTGGTCGTGGCGCTCAGCTACGGTTCGCGGCAGGAGATCGCCGCCGCCGCCCGGCGTCTGGCGGAAGAGGTGGCGGCTGGGCGTCTCGACCCCGCGGCGATCGACGAGGCGGCCCTGTCCGCCCGGCTCTACACCGCGGACATCCCCGACCCCGACCTGATCATCCGGACCAGCGGCGAACAGCGGATCAGCAATTTCCTGCTGTGGCAGGCAGCCTATGCCGAGCTGGTCTTCGTCGACACGCTGTGGCCGGACTTCACCAAGCGCGACCTGGAGGCGGCGATTGAAGAGTTCCACCGACGGGAACGCCGCTTCGGCGCCACCACAGCCAGCCGGTAAGGCCGGCGACCTGAAACTCCGCGTTCTGTCGGCGCTGGTGATGGCGCCGGTGGTGCTGGCGGCCGTCTGGGCCGGCGGCTGGGTCCTGCGCGCCCTGCTGGTGGCGGCTGCCCTCCTGGCCGTCGCCGAATGGGTCAATCTGGTGCCGAGCACCCGCCGCTCCGCCGCCCTGCTGTCTTCCGGGGCCGGGGTCGTCGCCTCACTGGTCACGCTGATCGCCCTCGGGGCCGGTGCGGCGGTCGGTGTCGCCGCCCTCTTCATCCTCGTCGTCGCGCTGGCCGGCGGTGGCCGCGACCGCACGCTGCTCGGCATCGGCGTCTTCTACGTCTCGCTCGGCCTCATCGGGCTCGACTGGCTGCGGGACCGGCCGGACGACGGGCTGGCCCTCTTCCTCTACGCGATGCTGGCGGTCTGGGCGACGGACATCGGCGCCTATGCCGCCGGCCGCAGCATCGGCGGGCCGAAGCTGGCGCCGCGCATCAGCCCCAAGAAGACCTGGGCCGGGCTGATCGGCGGCATGGTCAGCGCCGGCCTCGCCGGCTGGGCCGTCGCCGAGGTCGCCGGAGCGGCGCAGCCGCTGCTCGCCCTCTTGGTGGCGGCAATGTCGGCGGTGGTCGCGCAGGCGGGGGATCTCTTCGAATCGGCGGTCAAGCGCCGCTACGACATCAAGGACAGCGGCCACCTCATCCCGGGGCATGGCGGCATCCTGGACCGCATCGACGGGCTTCTGGTCGCCGCCCCGGTGCTCGCCCTGTTTCACGCGACCATCGGAACGGCAGTATCATGGTGGTGACGCGCGAGACGCCGGCAGCCGGCAACCGGCGCCGGGTGACGATCCTGGGCTCCACGGGCTCGGTCGGCACGCAGACGGTGGACCTGATCGCCCGCAACCCGGAGCTCTACGAGGTCGAGGCGCTGACCGCCAACCGCAACGTGGCACTGCTGGCCGAGCAGGCGCTGCAGTTGCGGCCCCGCCTGGTGGTGCTGGCCGATCCCGGAGGGTACGGCGAACTGCGCCAGCGGCTGGCCGGCACCGGCATCGAGGTGGCGGCCGGCATGGACGCGGTGGTCGACGCCGCCCGCCGGCCCGCCGACTGGGTGATGGCCGCCATCGTGGGGGCCGCCGGGCTGGAGCCGACGCTGGCCGCCATCCAGCGCGGCGCCCGCGTCGCCTTCGCCAACAAGGAGGTGCTGGTCTGCGCCGGCGCCCTGATGATGGAGGAGGTGCGCCGGCACGGCGCCACGCTGCTGCCGGTCGACAGCGAGCATTCCGCCATCTACCAGGTCTTCGACTTCGAGCGGGCCGCCAGCGTGGCGCGCCTGATCCTGACCGCGTCCGGCGGGCCGTTCCGCACCAGGGACCGCGCCTTCATGGCGACGGCGACTCCGGAGCAGGCGGTCGCCCACCCGACCTGGGACATGGGCACCAAGATCTCGATCGACAGCGCCACCATGATGAACAAGGGGCTGGAGGTCATCGAGGCGCATTTCCTGTTCGGCATCCCGGAGGAGCGCATCGACGTGCTGGTCCATCCGCAGTCGGTGATCCACTCGCTGGTCGAATATGTCGACGGGTCGGTCCTGGCGCAGCTCGGCACGCCGGACATGCGCACGCCGATCGCCTACGCGCTGGGCTGGCCGGAGCGCATCGCGACACCGGCCGAACGGCTTGATCTGGTCAAGGCGGCGACGCTGACCTTCGAGGCGCCGGATCCCCAGCGTTTCCCGGCCTTGCGGCTGGCCCGGGCCGCCTTGCAAAGCGGGGGTGGCGCCCCTACTATTCTCAGTGCCGCCAACGAGGTGGCCGTCCAGGCGTTTCTCGACCGCCGGATCGGCTTCCTCGACATCGAACGCGTTGTCGAGGGAACGTTGACGGCGCTGCCCAATCGACCGCTGAGCGAGCTCTCGGCGGTGCGGGACGTCGACGCCGAAGCCCGCCGGGAAGCGGCCCGGTTCGTCCACGGCCTGGGCGGTCGCTGACCCGGTCGAGTCGAAGGGCCTTATGGACGTCATCGGCGGTTTCTGGACCTCGGTTCTCGCGTTTCTCCTCGTCCTGACCGTGCTCGTCTTCGTGCACGAGCTCGGCCATTACCTGGTCGCGCGCCGCAACGGCGTGCGGATCGAGGTGTTCTCCATCGGGTTCGGGCCGGAGCTGTTCGGCGTCACCGACCGGGCCGGCACCCGCTGGAAGTTCAGCGCCATTCCGCTGGGCGGCTACGTCAAGATGTTCGGCGACGCCGATCCGGCCAGCACGCCGGGCGCCGGCCTGCAGACCATGACGCGCGAAGAGCAGGCGGTGTCGTTCCACCACAAGCGGCTCGGACAGCGGGCTGCCGTGGTGGCCGCCGGTCCGATCGCCAACTTCGTCTTCTCCATCGTCGTCCTGACCGTCCTGTTCGCCACCGCCGGCCAGTCCTTCACGCCGCCGGACGTCGGCGGCGTGCAGCCGGGCAGCGCCGCCGAACGCGGCGGGCTGCAGCCGGGCGACGTGATCCTGTCGATCGATGGCGCCGGCATCCAGCGCTTCGAGGAAATCCGCCAGATCGTCTCGATCAAGCCGGGCGAGACGATGGAGGTCGTCGTGGAGCGCGACGGCCGCCGCCAGGCCCTGACCGTGACGCCGGACGCCCGCGAGGTGACCGACCGATTCGGCAACACGCACCGAATCGGACAGCTCGGCATCATGCGCGGCGGCGCCGAAATGAAGCGCCACGACCCGCTGACGGCCTTCTGGCAGGCGGGGCGCGAAGTCGCAGGCATGGTCTCCGGCACCTTCGTGGCGCTCGGCCAGATGGTCGAGGGGTCGCGCGGGACCGAGGAACTGGGCGGGCCGCTGCGCATCGCGCAGATGTCCGGCGAGGTCGCGCAGAGCGGCTGGTACCCGCTGGTGTGGTTCATGACCTTCCTCTCGGTCAATCTGGGTATGATCAACCTCTTCCCGGTACCCCTTCTCGATGGCGGCCACCTCCTTTTCTACGCCATCGAAGGCATCCTCGGCCGTCCCTTGGACCGAGAGCGCAAGAATACGGTTTCCGCATCGGTCTGGCTTTGGTATTAACGCTCATGGTTTTCGCCACGTGGAACGATCTCGTGCAACTTCGCGTGGTCGATTTCTTCCGGGGACTGGTGTCCTGACCCCAGCCCCTTGCCAGGGAGCGTGATTTGCCGGTGTCGAGCAAGGTTCTGGCGGCTGGCCTGTTGGCCGGCTGCGCCATGACGACGGTTTCGCTTGCTTTCGCGCAGGTGAATGGGTCGCCAGCGGGGGCCGAACCCCTGCGGCAGAATGGCACGCTGGTCGCCCAGGTCTTCTCGGGCGGCACGGTCCGGGACATCCGGGTCGAAGGGACGCAGCGAATCGAGCCCACGACCGTGCGCTCCTACCTCGCCATCCAGCCCGGCGATCCGTTCGACCCCGACCGCGTCGACCGCTCCCTGAAGGCGCTGTTCAACACCGGCCTGTTCGCCGACGTGCAGCTCCGCCGCGACGGCGACGTGCTGGTGGTCCAGGTTGCCGAGAACCCGATCATCAACCGCATCGCGTTCGAGGGGAACCGGCGGATCGACAAGGAGAACCTGGAGAAGGAAATCCAGCTTCGCCCGCGAGTCGTCTACACCCGCACCCGCGTGCAGAGCGACGTCCAGCGCATCCAGGAGATCTATCGCCGCCAGGGCCGCTTCGCCGCGACCGTCGAGCCGAAGATCATCCAGCTCGACCAGAACCGCGTCGACCTGGTGTTCGAGATCAACGAGGGGCCGCGCACCGGCGTGCGCGCCATCAACTTCGTCGGCAACGAGAAGTTCTCGGACGGGACCCTGCGCGAGAACATCCAGACGAAGGAATCGGCCTGGTGGCGCTTCCTGACGTCCGACGACAACTATGATCCCGACCGGCTGAACTACGACCGGGACCTGCTGCGCCGCTTCTACCTGAAGGAAGGCTACGCCGACTTCCGCGTCGTCTCCTCGGTCGCCGAGCTGACGCCGGAACGCGACGCCTTCTACATCACCTTCACGATCGAGGAAGGCGAGCGCTACCAGTTCGGCAAGATCGACATCAACACCACGTTGAAGCAGCTCGATCCGGCGACGCTGAACGACATCATGACCACCCGCGAGGGGGACTGGTACAACGCGCAGGAGGTGGAGAACACCATCACCAAGCTGACCAACGCGGTCGGCGACCTGCAGTACGCCTTCGTGGACATCCGGCCGCGGATCAACCGCAACCGTGAAACCCACACCATCGACATCACCTACGAGATCAACGAGGGACCGCGCGTCTTCGTCGACCGCATCGACATCACCGGCAACGTCCGCACCCTGGACAAGGTGGTGCGTCGCGAGCTGCTGCTGGCGGAGGGCGACCCCTTCAACAGCACCAAGCTGAAGCGGTCGGAGCAGCGCATCAAGGACCTCGGCTACTTCGAGCGGGTGAACATCACCACCGCCGAGTCGGCGGTGCCCGACCGCACCGTGGTGAATGTCGAGGTGACGGAGCAGTCCACCGGTGAAATCGCCATCGGTGCCGGTTTCTCGACCTCCGACGGTCCGCTGGCCGACTTCTCGATCCGCGAGCGCAACCTGCTCGGCAAGGGCCAGGACCTGCGCTTCGGCGCCACCGTGTCCGGCCGCCGCCAGGAATACGACATCTCCTTCACCGAGCCCTACTTCCTCGACCGCGACCTGTCGGCCGGTGCGGACATCTTCCGCGTCCGCCGCAACTATCAGGACGAGAGCTCGTTCAACGAGAAGAACACGGGCTTCGCGCTGCGCCTCGGCTATCCGCTGACCGAGCGGCTGCGCCAGCGCGTCTACTACCAGCTCCAGGACACGCTGATCGAGGAGGTGCCCTCCACCGCCTCGAAATACGTGAAGGAGCAGAAGGGCGAGCGCCTGACCTCGCTGATCGGCCAGGAGCTGACCTACGACGCGCGCAACAGCAAGCTGACGCCGACCGACGGCTATTTCGTCCGGTTGACCAACGACATCGCCGGTCTCGGCGGGTCGGTCCGCTTCCTGCGCAACCGTCTGACCGCCGGCTACTATGTTCCGCTCGGCGACGACCAGTGGGTGCTGAGCACCACGGGCGAGGTCGGCTACATCGTCGGCCTCGGCCAGAAGGTCTCGCTGGCCGACCGCTTCTTCATCGGCGGCGACACGCTGCGCGGCTTCAACACGGCCGGTATCGGCCCGCGCGACGTGAGCACCGGCGATGCCCTGGGCGGCACTCGCTATGCCCGCGGCTCGGTCGAGATGAGCTTCCCGCTGGGTCTTCCGGAAGAGTTCGGGCTGCTCGGCCATGCCTTCTCGGACGTCGGCACGCTCGGCAAGGTCGACATCAGCGACCCGAACGTGCGTACGGACGAAACCATCCGCGTGTCGGTCGGCACGGGCCTGTCGTGGAAGTCGCCGTTCGGGCCGATCCGGCTCGACCTGGCGATCCCGCTCCGCAAGGAGAACTACGACAAGAAAGAGCTCTTCCGCTTCAGCTTCGGAACCAGGTTCTAACATGCAAGTCAGCAAGATCAGGACGGCGATCGGTGCCGCCGCGCTGTCGGCCGCGATGGTCGCCGGTCTCTTCACCGTCTCGGCCCAGGCCCAGACCGCCGGTGCGCCCGCCGCGGCGCCCGCCGCTCCGGCCGGCCAGCAGGCGCCGGCCGGCGCCCCGGCCAACGCCACCGGCCCGCTGAAGGCCCCGGTGATCGCGGTGGTGGACGTCCAGCGCATCATGCAGGAGTCGAACGCCTCCAAGGGCATCTCCAAGTCCTTCGAGGCCCTGCGCGAGACCTACCAGAAGGAGATCTCGGCGCTGGAGGACAAGCTGCGCAAGTCGGAGGAGGAGCTGCGCAAGCAGCAGACCGTCCTCGCCCCCGACGCGCTGGCCGCCAAGCGCCGCGACTTCGAGAAGCAGGTCGGCGAGGTCCAGAAGACCGTCCAGACGCGCAAGCGGGCGCTGGAGACCTCGCTGAACGAGGCGATGGCCGTGGTCCACAAGAACATGGTCGAGATCGTGGCCGACGTCTCGCGCGAGCGTGGCGCCAACCTGGTGCTCGCCCGCCAGCAGTTCGTCCTGGTGGACACCCAGCTCGACGTCACCGAGACGGTGATGGAGCGCGTCAACAAGAAGCTGCCGCAGGTCACGCTGACCGTGCCGAAGCAGTAACCGCATCGCGACCAGGGCCGCCAGCGCGCCGGACGGGCGCTGGCGGCCCTTTTCGTTGGGCGCTTTGCGATTGGGACACCGTGATTTTTGCCGCCGACGCGTGCGGTTGAACTCCGCCCGGAATTCGGGCACAAGTCATCGGACAAGGACCTGGGCCGGCCTGCGGCCCGGTCGGTGGATCACGACGATCGACGGGTTTGGAAAGGCGGACGGCCGGACGATGGATGTAGCGGCAGAGAACAACGCGCAGGGCAGCAAGGTTCCGGACATCGACATCACGCGGATCATGCAGATGATCCCGCACCGGTACCCGATCCTGATGATCGACCGGGTGGTGGACGTCGTGCTCGGCGAATCCGCCGTCGGCATGAAGAACGTCACGATCAACGAGCCCTATTTCCAGGGTCACTTCCCGTCGCGCCCGGTGATGCCCGGCGTGCTCATCATCGAGGCGATGGCCCAGACCTCCGCCGTGCTGGTGGTCGCCACGCTCGGCAAGGAGTCGGAAGGCAAGCTGGTCTACTTCATGACCGTGGACGAGGCGCGCTTCCGCCGCCCGGTCACCCCCGGCGACACCGTCCACATCCACGTCACCAAGCAGCGCCAGCGCGCCAACGTGTGGAAGTTCAAGGGCGAGGCCAAGGTCAACGGCGTCCTGGTCGCCGAAGCCGTCTATTCCGCCATGATCCTGGACGAGAAATGACCGTCACCATCCATCCGACCGCCGTCGTCGATCCGGCCGCGACGCTGGGCGAGGGCGTCTTCATCGGCCCGTTCTCGGTCGTCGGGCCGAACGTCGAACTCGGCGACGGCGTGCGGCTGGTGTCCCATGTGGTGGTGGAGGGGCGCACCCGGATCGGCAAGGGGACGGAGATCTATCCCTTCGCCTCGATCGGCCACCGGCCGCAGGATCTGAAGTATCATGGCGAGCCGTCGGAGCTGATCATCGGCGCGCACAACCAGATCCGCGAGCATGTCACCATGAACCCCGGCACCGAGGGGGGCGGGATGGTGACCAGGGTCGGCGATCACGGCCTGTTCATGATGGGCAGCCACGTCGCGCACGACTGCATCGTCGGCGACCACGTCATCATGGCCAACAACGCCACGCTGGGCGGCCATGTGACGCTGGGCGACTACGTCATCATCGGCGGCCTGTCGGCCGTCCGCCAGTTCGTGCGCATCGGCGCCCATGCCATGATCGGCGGCATGTCGGGCGTCGAGAACGACGTGATCCCCTATGGGCTGGTCATGGGCGACCGCGCCCGTCTGGCCGGGCTGAACCTGGTCGGGCTGGAGCGGCGCGGCTTCAAGAAGGACGACATCCACGCCCTGCGCGCCGCCTACCGGATGCTGTTCGGCCCGGAGGGCACCTTCGCCGAGCGGGTGGAGGAGGTCGGCCGCGACTTTGCCGACCGTGCGCTGATCACCGACGTGCTGGACTTCATCCGCGCCAAGGAAGCACGCTCGCTCTGCCAGCCGCGCGAGGGCTGAGGCGGGAGCCCGGCCATGGCCGACCCATTGCCCAGGCTCGCCATCCTCGCGGGTGGCGGGACCCTGCCGGCCCGCATCGCCGCGGCGGTGCGCGGGCAGGGGCGCGAGGTCTTCGTGGTCGCCTTCGAAGGCCATACCGATCCGGCGACGGTCGAGGGCGTCCCGCATCTGTGGAGCCGCTTCGGCGCCGCCGGCACCATCATCCAGCGCCTGCATGACGAGAGGGTCGGCGAGGTCGTCTTCGCCGGCCCGGTGCGCCGCCCCTCCTTCACCGAACTGCTGCCGGATTGGCGCACCACCCGCTTCCTCGCCCGCGTCGGCACCCGCGCGCTGGGCGACGACGGGCTGCTGCGCGCCGTCGTGCGGGAACTGGAGGAGGAGGGCTTCCGCGTCGTCGGCCTGCACGAGCTGCTCGGCGACCTGCTGACCCGGCCGGGGCCGGTCGGCCGCCTGCTGCCCGATGCGGAGGCGCAGCGCGACATCGAGCGCGCCGCCCAGGTGGCGCGGACGCTCGGCGCGATGGACGTCGGGCAGGGAGCCGTGGTGCAGCAGGGCATCGTGCTGGCGGTGGAGGCGGTGGAAGGCACCGACGCCATGCTGGACCGCTGTGCCGCGCTGCGGCGGCCGGGGCCGGGCGGGGTTCTGGTGAAGGTGCGCAAGCCGCAGCAGGACCGCCGGATCGACCTGCCGACCATGGGCGTGACGACGGTGGAGAACGCCGCCCGCGCCGGGCTGCGCGGCATCGCGGTGGAGGCCGGCGGCAGCCTGCTGGTCGACCGGGCCGCGGTGGCCGAGGCGGCCGACCGGCTCGGCCTGTTCGTGGTCGGCATCGCGGTCGGGGGCGAGGCCGGAAGCGAGGCGGGGCGCGGTTTTCCCGGCGGACAAGCGGCGGAGCGGCCGGCATGAGCGGCCCGACCCTGTTCCTGATCGCCGGCGAGCCGTCCGGCGACGCACTCGGCGCCCGGCTGATGGCGGCCGCCAAGCGGCTGACCGGCGGGTCCGTCCGCTTCGTCGGCATCGGCGGCGAGAAGATGGCGGCGGAGGGGCTGCAGAGCCTCTTCCCCATGGGCGAGCTGACCCTGTTCGGCATCTTCGAGCTGCTGCCCCACTTGCCGAACCTGATCCGCCGCATCGACCAGACGGTCGCCGAAATCCTGAGGATCCGGCCCGACGCGGTGGTCGGCATCGATTCGCCGGGCTTCACCCTGCGGGTGGCGAAGAAGGTGAAGGCGGCCCGTGCCGGCATTCCGCTGATCCATTACGTCGCCCCGACCGTCTGGGCCTGGAAGCCCAGGCGGGCGGCGAAATACGCAGCCATCTACGACCATCTGCTGGCGATCCTGCCCTTCGAGCCGCCCTATTTCGAGCGGGAGGGGCTGCCCTGCAGCTTCGTCGGCCATTCGGTGGTGGAAAGCGGCGCCGGCGCCGGCGATGCGGCCCGCTTCCGCGCGCAGCACGGGCTGACCGAGGGGGACCGGCTGGTCGCCGTGCTGCCCGGCAGCCGGCGCGGCGAGGTGACGCGGCTCCTGCCGGTCTTCCGGGAAACGCTGGAGCGGCTGACCTCCACCCACCAGTCGCTGGTCGTCGTCGTGCCGACGGTCGCCACGGTGCGCGACCGGGTGGCGGTCGAGCTTGCCGGCTGGCCGCTGCGCACCATCCTTGTCGAGGGCGACCCGGCCAAGTACGACGCCTTCGCCGCGGCGGAGGTGGCGCTGGCGGCCTCCGGCACCGTGGCGCTGGAGCTGGCGCTGGCGCGGCTTCCCGCGGTGGTCGCCTATCGGCTGAACCCGGTGACGGTGGCGCTCTATCGCCGGCTGATCCGGGTGAAGTACGTCAACCTCGTGAACCTGATGCTCGATCGGATGCTGGTGCCGGAACTGCTGCAGGAGGACTGCCGGCCCGATAGACTGGCGGTCGAGCTGGGACGGCTGCTCGACGATCCCGCTGCCCGTCAGGCGCAGATCGACGGGGTGGCCGAGGTTGCCGGCTGGCTCGGCCAGGGCGGCACCCCGCCAAGCGAACGCGCCGCCCGTGTCATCCTGGACGTCATCGAACGGCACCGGGATGGGACAGCGGGCGGCCCATAACCGAAGGGAACAGAGACCATGAGCGAATACCGGCTTCTGCACACGATGCTGCGTGTGCTGGACCTCGACAAGTCCATCGACTTCTACACCCGGCTGCTGGGCATGAAGCTGCTGCGCCGCAACGACTATGAGGGCGGCCGCTTCACGCTCGCCTTCGTCGGCTATGGCGACGAGTCGGACACCGCGGTGCTGGAACTGACCCACAACTGGGACCAGAAGGAGCCCTACGAGATCGGCACCGCCTACGGCCACATCGCCATCGGCGTGCCGGACATCTATGGCACCTGCGAGGCCCTGGCCAAGGAGGGCGTGAAGATCCCGCGGGCGCCCGGCCCGATGAAGCACGGCTCCACCGTCATCGCCTTCATCGAGGATCCGGACGGCTACAAGGTCGAGCTGATCGAGCGGAAGTGATCGCCTCTACCCGGCCCGGCGGAACCGCGCCCGGTAGCTCGCCGGGCTGAGGCCGAGCCGCTGGCGGAAGTGGTGGCGCAACGTCGCGGCGGAGCCGAATCCGACACGCGTCGCCACCTCCTCCACCGAGACCTGGCCGAGTTCCAGCAACTCCCTGGCGCGGGCCAGCCGCTCCGCCAGCAGCCAGTCGCCCGGCGTCGTGCCGGTCAGCGCCTGGAAGCGGCGCAGGAAGGTACGCACGCTCATCCCCGACCGCTCGGCCAGCGTGGCCAGCGTGTGGTCCTGGTCCAGCGTGCCGCGCAGATGGTCGAGCAGGGGGCCGAGCCGCGCCCCTTCGCGTGCCGGCGGGACCGGCCGCTCGATGAACTGGGCCTGTCCTCCCTCGCGGTGCGGCTGCACCACCAGCCGCCGCGCCACCGAGTTGGCGGCCTCCGCCCCATAGTCGCGGCGGATCAGGTGCAGGCAGAGGTCGATGCCGGCGGCGCTGCCGGCCGAGGTCAGGATGGTGCCCTCGTCGACGTACAGCACGTCGGGCTCCACCCGGATCGCCGGGTAGGCACGCCGCAGCGTGTCGGTATAGCGCCAGTGGGTGGTGGCCCTGCGGCCGTTCAGCAGGCCGGTGGCGGCCAGCACGAAGACCCCCGAACAGATCGACAGCAGCCGGGCCCCCGCGCGTGGGCGCGGCACAGGGCGTCGGTCAACGCCTCGGGCACCGGCTCGGCAGCGCCCCGCCAGCCGGGCACGACGATGGTCTGCGCCTCCTCCAGCAGATCGAGCCCGCCGTCGGCCAGGAGCTGCACGCCGCCGGTCATCCGCAGCGGGCCGGGATCGAGCGCGCAGACGGCGAAGCGGTACCAGTCCGGCCCCAGCTCGGGCCGCGGCAGGCCGAACACCTCGACCGCCACCCCGAACTCGAAGGTGCAGAGCCCGTCATAGGCGAGGGCGACGACCAGAGGGCGGGGGAGAGGGCGGGGCGGAGCGGTGGCCGGTGTCTTCACGGGCGGCTCTGGCAGCGTGTTTGGCATGGGCTTTACGGTAAATGGCAATCGCGCCACTTTCCAGTGCCCTGCCGATCGGACAGGCTTCGGTCAGTCATTCCAAGCCCTGGAGAAGATGCGATGACCAGCCTCGTTTCGGAAATCCCCGCCGCCCCGTCCGTCCTTGCGGCGGAACATTTCGCCCGGCGTCTGTCGCTGGAAACCGATTGCTGGGATGTTCACGAGGCGATGCGGAGCGGCGCTGTCGATTTCGTCCTGCTCGACGTGCGCGGGCCGGCGCTTTACACGCGCTCGCATGTGCCGGGGGCGATCAACCTGCCGCACGGCAAGATGACGGCCCACCGCATGGCGGAGTGGCCGGAGGACACGCTGTTCGTGGTCTACTGCGCCGGGCCGCACTGCAATGGTGCCGACCGCGGAGCGCTGCGGCTCGCCAGGCTGGGGCGGCCGGTGAAGCTGATGATCGGCGGCATGACCGGCTGGGCCGACGAGGGCCTCCCCTTCGTCGAGGGGGCTGAGCCGGGCAGTCTCGCGGATGCCGTCTAGATGAAGACGATGCCGACGATCAGCGCCAGGATCACCAGATAGACGAGCAGGCGGCGCAGCCGCCAGCCGAGAGGGGCCTTGTTGTCGTTGGCCGGCGGGCGATTTCGCACCCGCCGGACCGGAACGACGTACGCAGCCGGACCCTGGGCGGCCCCATTGGAGCCGCCCATTCCGATATGGGCTGTCGGCCGGTTAGCCACGCTCGGCCAGCGGCACGAAGGGCCGCCGGGTCTGACCGGTGTAGAGCTGGCGGGGACGGCCGATCTTCTGGGCCGGATCCTCGATCATCTCCTTCCACTGGCTGATCCAGCCGACGGTGCGGGCCAGCGCGAACAGCACGGTGAACATGCTGGTCGGGAAGCCCATCGCCTTCAGGATGATGCCCGAGTAGAAGTCGACGTTCGGATAGAGCTTCTTCTCGATGAAGTACTCGTCCGACAGGGCGATCTTCTCCAGCTCCATGGCGATGTCGAGCAGCGGCTCGTCCTTGATGCCCAGCTCGTTCAGGACCTCGTGGCAGGTCTTGCGCATCACCTGGGCGCGCGGGTCGTAGTTCTTGTAGACCCGGTGGCCGAAGCCCATCAGGCGGAAGTTGTCGTTCTTGTCCTTGGCGCGGCGGACGAACTCCGGGATCCGCTCGACCGAGCCGATCTCCTCCAGCATCTTCAGCACGGCCTCGTTGGCGCCGCCATGGGCCGGGCCCCACAGCGAGGCGATGCCGGCGGCGATGCAGGCGAACGGGTTCGCACCCGACGAACCGGCCAGACGGACGGTGGAGGTCGAGGCGTTCTGCTCGTGGTCGGCGTGCAGGATGAAGATCTTGTCCATCGCCTTGGACAGGATCGGGTTGACCTTGTACGGCTCGCAGGGCGTGCCGAAGGTCATGTAGAGGAAGTTCTCCGCGTAGGACAGGTCGTTGCGCGGATACATGAAGGGCTGGCCCATCGAATACTTGTAGGCCATGGCCGCGATGGTCGGCATCTTGGCGACCAGGCGGTGCGCGGCGATCTTGCGCTGCACCGGGTCGTCGATGTCGGTCGAGTCGTGATAGAAGGCCGAGAGGGCGCCGGTCACGCCGCACAGGATGGCCATCGGGTGCGCGTCACGACGGAAGCCGCTGTAGAACTTGGTCAGCTGCTCGTGCACCATCGAGTGACGACGCAGGATGTTCTCGAACTCCTCCTTCTCCGCCTTGTTGGGCAGATGGTTGTTGAGGAGGAGGAAGCAGACCTCCGGGAAGGTCGCGTTCTCGGCCAGCTCGTCGATCGCGAAGCCGCGGTGCAGCAGCACGCCTTCGTCGCCGTCGATGTAGGTGATCTTCGATTCGCAGCTGCCGGTGGAGGTGAAGCCCGGGTCGTAGGTGAAATACCCGGTCTCCGCGTACAGCTTGCGGATGTCGATCACGCTGGGGCCCACGCTGCCGTGCAGCACGGGCATCGTGACCTGCTTGCCCGTCTTGTTGTCGATGAGGGTGACAGTGTCGTTAGAGGCCTTGCCGTCCTCAGTCTGGGTCATCTCGGCACGTCCTTATCGTTGAGGTTTGGGGCTTGCCGCCCTTTTTGATCGGCGCAGCATAGGCCTATGACCGGCCGATGGCAACGCACGGAAATGACGTTTATGCTGCACCTGCGGCATCACTCATGCGTGCCAGAACTTCGTCCCGTCCCAACAATTCCGCGACCTCGAAGATCGGCGGCGAAACGGTCGAGCCGGTGAGCGCCGCACGCAGCGGCTGAGCCAGCTTGCCGAGTTTCTCGCCGCTTTGTTCGGCATGGCCGCGCACCCGGGCCTCCAGCGTCGCCGCCGTGAAGTCCGCCTCGGCGGCGAACAGCTCCGCCAGCTGCTTCAACACGGTCCGGCCCTTTTCGTCCAGGAGGGCCGCCGCTTTTTCGTCGAGCGGCAGCGGACGGGCTGCGACATAGAAGCGCGCGCTCTGCGCCAGGTCGACCAGGGTGCGGGCGCGCTGCTTCAGCCCGTTCATCGCCCGCTTCAAAAGGTCGCGTTCGGCATCGCCGAGGCTGCGGCCGAGCTCCGCTTCCAGACGCGGCACGATCAGCCCGACCAGCCGGGCGTCGTCGGCCGCGCGCATGTAGTGGGCGTTGAGGTTGTCGAGCTTGGCGAAGTCGAAGCGCGAGGGCGAACGGCCGATCCCCTCCAGGTCGAACCAGCCGATCGCCTGTTCGGTCGAGATGATCTCGTCGTCGCCGTGCGCCCAGCCGAGCCGCAGCAGATAGTTGCGGATGGCCTCCGGCAGGTAGCCCATATCGCGGTAGGCGTCGACGCCGAGCGCGCCGTGCCGCTTCGACAGCTTGGCGCCGTCCGGCCCGTGGATCAGCGGAATGTGGGCGAATTCCGGCAGGTCCCAGCCCATGGCGTTGAAGATCTGGATCTGGCGGAAGGTGTTGGTCAGGTGATCGTCGCCGCGTACGACGTGGGTCACGCCCATGTCGTGGTCGTCCACCACCACCGCCAGCAGATAGGTCGGGGTGCCGTCGGCGCGCAGCAGGATCAGGTCGTCGAGCTGGGCGTTCTGCACCGTGACCTCGCCCTGGACGCGGTCCTGCAGCACGGTCTGGCCGGTCTGCGGCGCCTTCAGGCGGATCACCGGCTTGACGCCGGCCGGCGCCTCCGACGGGTCGCGGTCGCGCCAGCGGCCGTCATAGCGCACCGGCTGGCCGGCGGCCTTCTGGGCGGCGCGCATCTCCTCCAGTTCCTCGGGGCTGGCGTAGCAGTAATAGGCCTTGCCGGCGGCCAGCATCTGCTGCGCCACCTCGGCATGGCGGTCCTTGCGCTCGAACTGGCTGATCGCCTCGCCGTCCCAGTCGAGGCCGAGCCAGGTCAGGCCGTCGAGGATCGCGTCGACCGCCGCCTGGGTCGAGCGTTGCCGGTCGGTGTCTTCGATGCGCAGCAGGAACTTGCCGCCCATCCGCTTGGCATACAGCCAGTTGAACAGCGCGGTGCGGGCGCCGCCGATATGGAGAAATCCGGTGGGCGACGGGGCGAAACGGGTGACGACGGTCATCGGTTGCTCAATTCCGAGTTCTCTGCTGCTACAGTGCGGCGAGGTGTACCACGTCCATCGCGCCCAAGGGATGGCCATGCGCGCAGATTCGGCAGTCCGGTGACGGAAGGCCTCGCCAGCGATCCGGAGGATAGCCCGCCCGCCGGTGCGGCGCACGCGAAGGATTCGCCCTTCGGCCCTGTTCTTTGCGCATTGGCCGCCGGCTGGTCCCGGCTGGGCCGGGAACTGGAGGCGGACCGCGACCGCTGGATCCTGTGGCTGCCGGTCGGGCTCGGCGGCGGGGT
The DNA here is from genome assembly GCF_003130795.1 of Azospirillum thermophilum. Taxonomy (NCBI): domain Bacteria; kingdom Pseudomonadati; phylum Pseudomonadota; class Alphaproteobacteria; order Rhodospirillales; family Azospirillaceae; genus Azospirillum; species Azospirillum thermophilum. The sequence continues at coordinate 1,309,889 of NZ_CP029352.1, read as the reverse complement.
CGCCCTCTATTTCGCCCTGCCGGCGGAGCCGCCGGGCTGGGCCTCCATGGCGACGGTCGGCGTGCCCGCGCTGCTGATGATCCTGCTGCGGAGCCGGCCGGCGGCGCTGGCCGGGCTGATGCTGCTCGTCGCCGTGGCCGGCGGCTTCGCGCTCGCGGCGCTGCGCACGGTCCTGGTGGAGCGGCCGATGCTGACCCGCGACCTCGGCTTCGTGACGGTGACCGGCCGGGTGATGGCGGTGGAGCGGCAGCCGGACGCGGTGCGGGTGACGCTGGCCGATCCGGTGGTGGACCGTCTGAAACCGGCGGAGACGCCGGGGGCGGTGCGCATCCGCATCACCGGCCGCCATCCGCCGCCGCAGCCCGGCACGGTGATCCGCCTGCGCACCAGCCTGTCGCCGCCGGCACCGCCGGCCGAGCCCGGCGCCTTCGACTTCCAGCGCCGCGCCTTCTTCATGGGGCTGGGCGGCGTCGGCTTCTCGACCAGCCGGCCGGAACTGGTGGAGGCGCCGCCGCCCGGCGGCTGGCGGGCGGTCTCCATCGCCTTCGAGACGGCCCGCGCCTACATCGCGCGGCGGGTGGCGGAGACGATCCCCGATCCGGCGGAGGCCGGCGTCACCGCCGCACTGCTGAACGGCGAGGAGGCCGCGATCCCCGAGCCGACCATGGAGGCCTTCCGCAACAGCGGCCTCGCCCATCTCCTGTCGATCTCCGGCCTGCATGTCGGCATCGCCGCCGGCATCCTCTACCACCTCGTGCGGGCGCTGCTGGCGCTGGTGCCCTTCGTGGCGCTGCGCTGGCCGATCAAGAAGATCGCGGCGCTGTCCGGTATCCTTTCGGCGCTGGCCTATACGATGCTGGTGGGGGCACCGCTGCCGACCCTGCGGTCGGTGCTGATGACCGGCCTCGTCATGGTGGCGATCATCGCCGACCGCGACCCGCTCAGCATGCGGCTCGTCGCCTTCGCGGCGGTCGTCACCATCGCCACCGACCCGGAAGGCATGCTGGGACCGAGCTTCCAGATGTCCTTCGCCGCCGTCGTGGCGCTGATCGCCGTCTACGAGCGGGTCGGGGCGCCCCTGGCGGAGCTGCGCCAGGGGCTGGGGTGGATCGGGCAGGCGCTCTTCTATGTCGGCGGCATCATGCTGACCAGCGTGATCGCCACGGCGGCGACGACCCCCTTCTCGCTCTTCCATTTCCAGCAGATCGCCTTCTACGGCGTGCTGTCCAACATGATCGCCATCCCGCTGACCTCCTTCTGGGTGATGCCCTGGAGCCTCGTCAGCTACGCCCTGCTGCCGTTCGGCGTGGAGGGGCCGGCGCTGGTGGCGATGAACTGGGGCGTGCGGGGGATCATCGCCACGGCCGAATTCTTCGGCTCGCTGCCGGGGGCGGCGCTGCTGGTCCCCGCCATGCCGGCCGCCGGCTTCGCCGCGGTGGTGTCGGGCGGCATCTGGCTGTGCGCCTGGACGCGGCGCTGGCGCTGGTGGGGGCTGGTCGCCATCGTCGCCGGCCTCGCCAGCCCGGCCCTGGTCGCGCGGCCCGATCTGCTGGTGTCGGTCGACGGCCGGCTGATGGCGGCGCGCGGGCCGGATGGCCGGTTGAGCCTGTCGCGCGACAGCGAGGGGCGGGTCGCCGACACGTGGCTGCGCCGCGACGGGGCACGCGAACCGGACGAGCCCTGGCCGGAGGTCGGCACGGCGGCCGGCGGGCGGCTGCGCTGCGATGCGCTGGGCTGCCTCTACCGGCTGAACGGCCGGACGGTGGCCCTGCTGCGCGCGCCGGACGCGCTGCCGGAGGACTGTGCCGCCGCCGATCTGGTGATCGTCGCCCAGCCCGCCCGCGGCTGCCGCGCCCCGCTGGTGGTCGACCGCTGGCGGCTGCGGCGGGAAGGCGCCCAGGCGATCTTTCTGGACCCCGGCGGCATCCGGCTGGACAGCGTCCGCGGCCTGCGCGGCGACCGTCCCTGGACCGGTCTGCCGGTGCCGCCATAGGCGGCGGAAGTCGGTGCCGCCACAGGCGGCGGGGGCCGGCGCCGCCACAGGCGGCGGGGCTCATCCCCGCGGCAGGAAACGCTGCCGGTCGAGGCCGTGGCGGGCCATCTTCTCGTTCAGGGTGCGGCGGGGGATGTCGAGCAGCTCCATCACCGCCCTGATGTCGCCGCGGCAACGCTCCAGCGCCTGTTCGATGGCGCGCTTCTCGAAGGCGTCGACCTGGTCGGCCAGCGCCCGCGGGGCCGGGGCCGCGGCGTCGCCCCCCACCGGCCGGCGGCGCAGGAGCTGGGCGACGCCGCTGCGGCCGACGGAGAAGGCGTGCCGCTCGGCGACGTTGCGCAGCTCGCGCACGTTGCCGGGCCAGTCGTGGGCGAGCAGCGCCTCGACGTCCTCCGGCTCCAGCGGGCGCTGCTCCCGGCCGTGGCGCCCGGCGGCCTCGCCGGCGAAGGCGTCGAACAGCAGGGGGATGTCCTCCGGCCGGGCGCGCAGCGGCGGGATGTGAAGCTCCGCCACGTTCAGCCGGTAATAGAGGTCGGCGCGGAACCTCCCCTGGTCGCTCGCCTCCAGCAGGTCGACCTTGGTCGCCGCCACGACGCGCAGGTCGACGGGAACCGCCTTGTTGGAGCCCAGCCGCTCGATCACCCGCTCCTGCAGCGCGCGCAGCAGCCGCACCTGGGTGCTGTGCGGCATGCTCTCCACCTCGTCGAGGAAGAGGGTGCCGCCGTCGGAATGCTCCAGCTTGCCGGCGCGGCGCTGGGTGGCGCCGGTGAAGGCGCCGGCCTCATGGCCGAACAGCTCGCTCTCCGCCATGCTCTCGGGGATGGCGCCGCAGTTGACCGGGACGAAGGGGCGGCCGGCCCGCGGCCCGAACTCGTGCAGGCAGCGGGCGACCAGCTCCTTGCCGGTGCCGGTCTCGCCATGGACCAGCACGCTGACGGCGGTGCCGGCCAGCTCCAGGATGTCGCGCCGCAGTTCCTCCATGACGCGCGAGGTGCCGAGCAGCCGCGCCTCGATCCCGGAGGCCCCGGCGCGGCGGCGGAGCTGCCGGTTCTCCAGCACCAGCCGGCGCTTTTCCGCGGCGCGGCGGATGACGGCGGTCAGATGGTCGGGGGCGAAGGGCTTCTCGATGAAGTCGTAGGCGCCGCGGCGCATCGCCTCCACCGCCATCGCCACGTCGCCGTGTCCGGTGATCAGGATCACCGGCAGGTCGGCGTCAGACTCCAGCGCGCGGGCCAGCACCGTCAGCCCGTCGGCCCGCGGCATCTTCACGTCGGTGACCAGCACGCCGGGGAAGTCCGGCGACAGCCGGTCGAGCGCCGGCTCCGGCGTCTCGAACGCCTCGGCGCGGAAGCCGGCGAGCTGCAGCCACTGCGCCAGGGACAGGCGCATCGCCGGCTCGTCGTCGATCAGCAGGACGGGACAGGGCTCAGCCATGGGAGGCCTCCGGCAGAAGGACGACGAAGGTGGCGCCGCCGTCGGGATTGTTCTCCGCCCGCAGGCTGCCGTCGAAGTCGCGCACGATACCGTAGGACAGCGACAGGCCGAGGCCCAGCCCCTCGCCCACCTCCTTGGTGGTGAAGAAGGGGTCGAACAGGCGGTACTGGTCCGCCTCGGCGATGCCGGTGCCGGTGTCGGCGACGCGGATTTCCCACATGCCAGTTTGGGCCCCGCCCTGGCGGGAGGCCGACAGGCTCAGGCGCCGAACCTCCGCCCCGGCCATGGCGTCGGCGGCGTTGCGCAGCAGGTTGACGAAGACCTGCTCCAGCCGGACCGCGTCGCCGCGCACCACCGCCTCGTCCGGGACCGCGCGCACCAGCTCGATCCCCTGCTCGCGCAGCCGCGGCCCGAGCAGCAGGAGCGCCCGGTCGAGCACGCGGCCGACCGGCACCGCCTCGACGCGCGCCGGCCCCTTGCGGGCGAACTCCTTCAGGTGGCCGGAGATCACCGCCATCCGCTCCGCCAGATCGCCGATCATCGCGAGATTGTCCTGCACCATGGCGGTCTCCCCGCGCTCCGCCAGGATGCGGGTGGAGGCGGCGAAGGTGCGGATGGCGGCGAGCGGCTGGTTGATCTCGTGCGCCAGCGCCGCCGACATCTGGCCGAGGGCCGCGAGCTTGCCGGCCTGCACCAGCTCCTCCTGCGCCTCGCGCAGGAAGCGGTTGGCCTCGACCAGTTCGCGGGTGCGCTCCTCCACCCGCTGCTCCAGGGCCTCGCGCGCCTCGCGCTGCAGGCGGAGCGTCTGGTTGCGCTGGTGGGCCAGCAGCAGCCCGGCGGCCAGCAGCAGGACCAGCGCCGACGCCAGCATGGCGGCGTCCGCCGCCTGTGCGCGCACCGGCTCCAGGTCCGACAGGAAGCGGATGGTCCAGCCGAACTCCGGCAGCTCCATCGCCTGCATGACGAAGGCCTGCGGCTCGCCGCGCGGGCCGGGCAGGCTGACCAGCCGCACCGTCCGGCCCTCCGGCCCCGGCATCTCCCCCCGGTCGGTCAGGCCCAGCGGCTCGATGGCCGTGCGGTCGTACTGGCGCGTCTCCTCCAGCCGGGCGCGGACGTCGGGCGGGATCGGTTCCAGCGTGCGGTACTTCCACTCCGCATGGCTCGCCAGGAAGACGATGCCGTTCCCATCGGACACCAGCACCCGCTCGCCGCCGGCCGCCCAGTCGCGCTGCAGCGGCTCCAGGTCGATCTTCACCACCGCGACACCGGCCAGGTCGCCGCCGGGCCTGTCCGGTCCCGAGGTGGCGCGGGCGGCATGGGACAGGAAATAGCCGGGGGTGCCCGTGGTGACGCCGATGCCGAAATAGCGCCCGCTGCCGTCCCGCACCGCCTGCTGGAAGTAGGGGCGGAAAGCGTAGTGGTAGCCGACGAAGCTGACCGCCGGATCGCGCCAGTTGCTCGACGCCAGCGCCAGCCCCTCGCGGTCGGTGACGTACAGGGCGGCCGATCCCGCCGCGGCGTTCGCCTCTTCGAGCTGGCGGTTGACGGCGTCGCGCCTCGCCTCGTCCGGCCCGGCCAGAAGGGCCAGCACGTCCTTGTCGCGGGCCAGCAGGAAGGGCAGGTAGTCGTAGCGCCCGACCGCGTTGCGGATGGAGCTGGCATAGAGGCCGAGCCGCTGGTCGCCGTTGACGATCAGCCCGCCGCGCGCCTGCGCCTCGGCCAGCCGGTAGGTGCCCCAGGCGGTGGCGGCCACCACGAGCGTCAGGGCGACGGCGACGAGGCCGGTTCGGCGGAGGTTGCGGGCATCCAGTCCGGGCAGGGGGCGGGTCATGGCCCCTCTATGGGATGGCGGGCCGCCGTCTGTCCAGAGTGCCGCGCCCGAGCTTGCGACCTTCGCTGCACTTTCATGACGCGACGATGACGGTTATGGTCGCGTCGCCGGCCCGAACCTTGCCGTTTCGTACCGGCAGCCCCGAACCTGGTCCGTTCCATCCCTGGGAGCCCCCGTCATGGACGCCGAATCCATCCGCGCCGCCTACCGCCGCTATGCCCGCATCTATGACCGCGTCTTCGGCGTGCTGCTGGGGGCGGGGCGCAACGCCACGGTCGCCTGGCTGAACCGGCGCGGCGGCCTGCGCATCCTGGAGGTCGGGGTGGGCACCGGCCTGTCCCTCTCCGACTATCGCCGGGACAACCGGGTGGTCGGCATCGACCTGTCCACCGACATGCTGCGCGTCGCCAAGGAGCGGGTGGAGCGCGAGGGGCTGACCCATGTCGACGGGCTGCTGGAGATGGACGCCGGCAGGCTGGCCTTCGCCGACGGCAGCTTCGACGTGGTGGTGGCGATGTACGTGATGACCGTGGTGCCCGATCCGGCCGGCACGATGGCCGAGCTGGAGCGGGTGTGCAAGCCGGGCGGCGACATCGTCATCGTCAACCATTTCGCCGCTCCCCGCCCGGGCATCCGCCGCATGGTCGAGGAGTGGCTGGCGCCCTTGTCGAAGAAGCTGGGCTGGCGGCCGGACTTCACGCTGGACACGCTGCTCGACGGCTCCCGCCTCAAGGTCGAGTCGATCGAGACGGTGCCGCCCTTCGGCCTGTTCAGCCTGCTGCACTGCCGCCGCGCCGCTGCCTGACGGTCCTGCCGCTACCGCCGTCCGGCCATCGCTGTTAGGCTGTTGCGGTGCAACGGAAGGGGGCGGGCGACATGGGCGGTGATCTGGCGGGGCGGCGCATCCTGGTTCCGGAAAGCCGGGACCTCGACCTCTTCGCAGGCATGCTGGAGCAGCACGGGGCTGAGACGGTCCGCTGCCCGCTGGTCCGGATCCTCGATCTCGACGACCCCGCCCCGGCGGTCGACTGGCTGAAGCGGCTGGTCGCCGGGGAATTCCATGACCTGATCCTGCTGACCGGCGAGGGGCTGCGCCGCCTGAGGACGGTGGCGCGCGCCGCCGGGCTGGAGGCGGAGACGGTGGCGGCGCTCGGCCGGCTGCGCATCGTCGTGCGCGGCCCGAAGCCGGTGAAGGCCCTGCGCGAGATCGGCCTGTCTCCCTACAGGACCGCCCCGGCCCCGACCAGCGAGGGCGTGGTCGCGGCGCTGGCCGACGAGGATCTGTCGGGCCGCACCGTCGGCGTCCAGCTCTACCCCGGCAACCCCAACGACCTGCTGCTGGAGGCGGTGCGGGCGCGCGGCGGCGTGCCGGTCGCCGTCACCCCCTACCGCTACGCCAACGATTCGGAGACCGGGGCGGTGGAGAGCGCCATCCGCGACATGGCGGCGGGCCGTATCGACTTCGTCGCCTTCACCGCCTCGCCCCAGGTGCGCCGCCTGCAGGAGGTGGCCGAATCCCGCGGCCTCGCCGACGCCTTCCGCGAGGGCCTCGCCCGCACCCGCATCGCCGCGGTGGGGCCTGTGGTGGCGGAGGCCGTGGAGGCGGCCGGCGGCACCGTCGCCGTGGCACCGGAGTCCTCCTTCCACATGAAGCCGCTGGTCAACGCCATCCGCGACCTGCTGGCGAAGGGGTGAGCTCCGCCGATCCGCCTATGCTCTTTGTCGAGGCGCGCTGATTGTTGATTAGGCAAACTGGGTGCTTCCGGTTGGCCCGCGCTGTGGCATGGTTGGATGGCCGCAGATCCTGCGGTCTACGTGCCCGACCACTCTCTCGTCAGCCAGCTCTCTTCAGCCAATCTCTCGGTGGAGACCATAAGAATGAACCGCTTCGCCGCCCGCTGCCGGCTGTCCTCGGCCGTCCTCGCGCTGTGTGCCGGCCTGTCGCTGCCCGTCGCCTCGATGGCGCAGACGGTGACCGCGGCCCCGCCGGCCCAGCCGCTGGTCCGTTACGATATCGGCGATTCGATCTTCACGCCCGTCTGGGCCGGCCGCGGCATGGTCTCGTCCGAGCACAGGCTGGCGACCCAGGTCGGCGTCGACATCCTGAAGAAGGGTGGCAACGCCGTGGACGCCGCGGTGGCGGTCGGCTTCGCGCTTGCGGTGGTGCTGCCCAACGCCGGCAACATCGGCGGCGGCGGCTTCATGGTCGTCCATGACGCGGCGAGCGGCAAGGACGTCGCCATCGACTTCCGCGAGATGGCCCCGGCCAAGGCCGGCCGCGACATGTACCTGGACGGGCAGGGCAAGGTCGTCGCCGAGCGGTCGCTCTACACCCACCTCGCCGTCGGTATCCCGGGCACGGTCGCCGGCCTCGCCCATGCCCAGGCCAAGTACGGCAAGCTGACGCTGGCCGATGTCATCGCCCCGGCGATCCGGCTGGCCGAGGAGGGGTTCGAGGTCAGCCCGCAGCTCGCCGGCCTGCTGGAGGTGGAGAAGGACCATCTGGCCAAGTGGGACGCCACCCGCGCCATCTTCTTCAAGGGCGACCAGCCGCTGCGCGCCGGCGACATGCTGGTGAACAAGGACCTCGCCGAGTCGCTGAAGCAGATCGCCGCCAACGGGCCGAAGGCCTTCTACGAGGGCACCATCGCCACCCGCATCGCGGAGGAGATGGGCCGGCATGGCGGCCTGATCACCACCGACGACCTGAAGGCCTACAAGGTGGTGGAACGCGAACCGGTGGCCGGCAGCTACCGCGGCTACACCGTCAAGTCGATGCCGCCGCCCAGCTCCGGCGGGACGCACATCATCCAGATGCTGAACGTGCTGGAGCGCTTCCCGCTGAAGGACATGGGCTCCGACAGCGCCCGGACCATCCATGTCATGGCGGAGACGATGAAGCTCGCCTACGCCGACCGGTCGGAATATCTGGGCGACCCGGACTTCACCAAGGTGCCGGTCAAGGGTCTGACATCGCGCGGCTATGCCGAGGAGCTGGCGAAGAAGATCGACCCGGAGAAGGCGACGCCGGCCTCCGGCATCAAGCCGGGCAAGCCGCAGCCCTACGAGAGCGACCAGACCACCCATTTCTCGGTCGCCGACGACCAGGGCAACGTCGTCGCCACCACCTACACGCTGAACCTGAATTTCGGCAGCGGCATCGTCGCCGCCGGCACCGGCATCCTGCTGAACAACGAGATGGACGACTTCTCCGCCAAGCCGGGGGTGCCCAATGCCTTCGGTCTGGTGGGCGGCGACGCCAACGCCATCCAGCCCTACAAGCGGCCGCTCAGCTCGATGTCGCCGACCATCGTGCTGAAGGACGGCAAGCCCTGGCTGATCACCGGCAGCCCCGGCGGCAGCCGCATCATCACCACCACGATGGAAACCATCATCGACCACATCGACTTCGGCATGAACCCGGCGGAATCCGCCGCCTCGCCCCGCGTCCACCACCAGTGGACCCCGGACGAGCTGCGGGTGGAGAAGGGGCTCAGCCCCGACACCGTCACGCTGCTGCAGCAGATGGGGCACAAGGTGGTGGTGAAGCCCACCATGGGCCGCACCCAGACCATCCAGGTCCTGCCGACCGGCCTTTACGGCTACTCCGACCCGCGCAACCCCGATGGGGCGACCGCCGGCTACTGATGCCGGCCGTTTCCACGACCATAGCGGACATGACTGCGTGGCCGGATCGCCCGGAGGGGGCAAAGCTCCCTCCGAAGGGTCCTGCCTTTCGGTTCTTTCGCCGGATGGGATGACGGAAGTGTTGGCTCCAACCCGTCAGGTCAGATAGCCTGACGGGATGAGAAACGGAGCATTCGCCGTGGACAAGGCATTGGTCGAACAGCATCACGAATGGACGTACCAGCGGGAGGGAAGGCAGCCCGCGACCATCCGCGTCGCCGATTTCGAGCGCGAGGGCAAACGCATCGTCGCCTTCCTCGAGCAGCAGGGCCACGGGCCGCAGCGCCCGGTCATCGACTGGCCCGGCGTGGCCGAGGCCTATGCCAGGCAGAACGGGTTCGCGCTGACCGACGCCTACTGGTACGAGGCGCAGCCGCGCCGCTTCGCGAACGGCCGTCCCCACGTGTCGGAGTACCAGCCCGGCCGTCAGGAGTGGCGGTTCGAGACGAGCATTCCGCTCGCCCGCTCGATCATCGAGCAGCTCGGCCTCGATCCGGACAACCTGCCGCTCGACATCTAGGCGATATCTAGGCGATCTGCGCATCGCCGGCCCGGTGCCGATGCTGGTGACGCGCGGGCCGCAGTGACGTATCATCAGACGCCAACGAAGGGCTGCCGCCGGTGCGGCGGCCCGGTTGACATGGGTGCCGTTGATTATGGGTGCCGTCATGGCTGGGCTTGGTCGGGCTGCGCTGGGACGCGCGATCGCGTCGGTTCTGTTGGCGGGTGGCCTTCTGCTGTCGGCCGGGGAGGCGTCGGCCGGCCGCAGCTCCGTCCATGTCGGCGTCGGCATCGGGTTGGGCTGGCCCGGCTACGATCCCGGCTACTACCGCCCCTACCGGTATTACCGGTCGCCCGTCGTCGTCGTTCCGCCGCCGGTCTATGTGCCGCCGCCGGTCTATGCGGCTCCCCCGGTCTATGTGGCGCCGCCGCCGCCGGTGGTCTACGCGCCGTCTCCCCCGGCCTACTATGCGCCGCCTGCGGTGTCCGCCTCCCCGGCCGGTCCCGACTATGTCGCCCGCGACGGCCGCCTGTGCCGGGAATACCAGTCGACCGCCGTCGTCGGCGGACAGGCCCGGCCGGTCTATGGCACCGCGTGCCTCGCTCCCGACGGCTCCTGGCGCATCGTCAACTGACCTGCCGGGCCGGACCGTTGCTCAGTCGTCCGGGGTCATGACCTCCTCGATGTCGGGCAGCGTGTGGTGGATGTCGCGGATCACGTCCCAGCGCGTCAGGAAGGCGTCCATGAAGTCCGGGTCGAAGTGGCTGCCGCGGTTGGCCAGCATGAAGTCGCGGGCGTCCGTCAGGCTCCAGGCGCGCTTGTAGGGGCGGGCGTTGGTCAGGGCGTCGAAGACGTCCGCCACCGCCACGATCCGCCCGCTGGCCGGGATCCGGTTGCCGGCCAGCCCGTGGGGATAGCCGGAGCCGTCGAACTTCTCATGATGCGACAGGGCGATCTCGGCCGCGAGCTGCAGCAGCGGAACGGCGCTGTCCGCCAGGATGCGGTGGCCGATCTGGGTGTGCTGGCGCATGATCAGCAGCTCCTCCGGGCTCAGCCGGCCGGGCTTCAGCAGGATCAGGTCCGGGATGCCGACCTTGCCGATGTCGTGCATCGGTGCGGCGTGGCGGAGCTGGCGGGAGTAGTCGCGGTCGAAGCCCGCAGCCTCGGCGATCACCTCGGAATAGCGGGCCATCCGCTCGATATGGGCGCCGGTCTCGGGATCGCGGCATTCGGCGGCGCGCGACAGCCGGTGCACCAGCTCCTGCCCCTGCCGCTGCAGCGCGGCGGTCACCCGGTCGACCTCCGCCGCCAGCAGGGCGGCGCGGTCGCGCAGCAGGCTGCGGCTCTGGCGGAGCGCCAGCAGGTTGCGCATGCGGGCCTGCACCTCGGGCACGACGATGGGCTTGGTCAGGAAGTCGTTGCACCCCTCGTCGAGCGCGCGCACCCGCACCTCGACCGAGGTGTTGGCGGTGATCATCACCACCGGCACCTCGTTCAGGCGCCGGTCCTCGCGGATGTGGCGCAGCAGCTCCATCCCGTCCATGTCCGGCATCATCTGGTCGAGCAGGATCAGGTCCGGCTCGTTGTTCCGCAACCAGTCGAGCGCCTCGGCGGGTCCCGCCACGGTCACGGGCTCCGCCCCGTCGACGCGGCGGACGACGGCGGCCATGATGAACAGGTTCGCCTCGTCGTCGTCGACGATCAGTACGGTCATGGTCAAGGCCGGGTCCCTCCGGGGGCGTTGCGCGTCGCGGTCAGCCTCGCGGCCTCCGCCAGAAGATCCGTCAGGCCGGACGCCTTCTCGAAGGCCGCCGCGGCGCCCAGCAGCACGGCCAGCTGCGGCAGCGGCATGCGCAGCCGGTCGCTGCCGCCGGACAGGGCGATCACCGGCGGCGGATCGGACATCCTGCGCAGGCGCATGATCAGCTCGTACCCGTCGCTCTCCGGCATCAGGATGTCGGTGACCACCAGATCGACCGTCATGCAGCGCAGCACCTCCTGCGCCTCCAGGCCGTTCGGCGCCCGATGGACGGCGTAGCCGGCCCGCTCGAACGCCAGGGCCAGCATGTGCAGATAGTCGGGATCGTCGTCCACCAGCAGGACCCGTGCCTGCCCGTCCCGCAGCCCGTCATCGCTCGTGTCGTCCAGCATGGCCCCCGCGCTCTCAATGCCGGCCGACCTCGTTTCGGCCCGCTAACAGATTCTGCAGGAACGGACCGTCCGCCGGTGAAGCCGAAAGGGCCGTTTCGCTGCACTCACCATAGCGGTCCCGCCGGCTTTACTGCGCCGGTCGCCAGGATACTGTCGCCGGGAAATGGGATACCGGGGATAGTATCCTTGCCGGCCTTCGCGGGCCGCGGGCGGGACGGGGTCGTAATTGCTTAAGGATCTGGGCGCTACAGTGTCTTTCTGGGGACCCGCCCTGCGGCGTCCCGGAAGGCCGCCCGATGCGCATCGTGGGTGGCGAGCTGTGGTGAGGGGCGCTCGATGAGGATTCTGGTCGCGGACGACCATCCGCTGTTCCGGGATGCGTTGGAACTGTCGGTCCGCCAGGCTTGGCCGGACGCCGATGTCGTCTGCGTCGGCGGCCTGGATGACCTTCCGGCCGGCCGTTACGGCCTCGTCGTGCTCGACTGGCGCATCCCCGGCACCGCCGGGGCCGATCCGGTCACCCGCCTGCGCTCCGCCGGCGTGGAGGGACCCATCGCCGTCGTGTCCGGCGCCGAGGAGCCGGAGACCGCGCTGGAGGCGCTGCGCTGCGGCGCGGAGGCCTTCCTGCCCAAGACCACGCCGCGCCGGGTGCTGTCGCAGGCGCTGCGGCTGGTGGCGGACGGCGGCAGCTTCGTTCCGAAGAGCGTCGCCCTCGACCTGCTGGCCGCGGCCGGCGACTTCGACGAGCAGGGCGACGACCAGCAAGACGGCCAGGGCGACGAGGACGGCGACGCCCCTCTGTCCTCCCCCCTGACGGAGCGGGAGGGCCAGGTGCTCGGCATGCTCGCCACCGGCGCCACCAACAAGGAGATCGGGCGGCAGCTCGGTCTCCAGGAAGTCACGGTGAAGCTCCACACCCGCCGCATCCTGCGCAAGCTGGGCGCCCGCAACCGGACCGACGCCGTGCGCCGCGCGCAGGAGGCCGGGTTGCTCGCCTCCGCCCAGGCGGGCAGCACCGCGTCCGCCTGATCCGGTGTCCGCGGGACCGGGATACTATCCTGCGTTATTCCTTTTCCCGGACCCGCTATCCGGACTCCCGGCAGCCGCCGCCGGTTCGGCAGTCTAGTTTGTGTGCAGTTTGGTTTGTGTACAGTCTGACCCGATGGAAGCTGCATGACACCGAGCGCGCCGATCATTGCCGGGCGCCGTTCCGGCGGCGGGTCCGCCGCCTCGATCGGCGGCTGTGCCGTCCTCGGGGCGGTGGCGGGCCTGGTGTCCTGGGCCGGCCTGCAGGCGCTGGGCGCCCCGCCGATGGCCGCCGGCCCGGCCGCCGGGGTCGCCGGGGCACTCTGTGCCGCCGCGGCGCTGTGGCGGCGCCCGCGGCCCCTGCCGCCCCAGCCGGACGACGCCGCCCTACCGTCCGCTGCCGTGACGGGGCCGGCCGCTCCGGCACAGCGCGAAGTGCCCGGCGGCGGGCTGCCCAAGCCGGAGCGGGCCAAGCGGGAAAAGGACGGGCGGGAACAGGACGGGCGCGTGCAGGGGGAGCTGGAGCTGGAGGAGCGGCGGCGCATCCGCATCGACCGGATGGAAGCCCAGACCCAGCTTGCCGGGCGCTTCGCCCATGATCTCAACAACCTGATGGGGGCCGTCGCCGGCTATGCCGATTTCCTCGCCACCGACCTGCCGCCCGGTTCGGTGGAGGCCGATCATGCCCGGCGCATCCTGGCGGTGGTGGACCGGGCGCGGGACACGCTGCGGCGGCAGGTGGGCATCACGCGTATCGCCATGGGGCCCCTGCGGCCGATCCGCCCGCTGGGGCTGATGGCGGAGCTGCTGGGGCCGCTGCGTGGCGGGCTGCCGCCGTCGATGGCGCTGACGGTGCGGGAGGCGCCGGACCTGCCCGAACTGCGGGGCGACGGGCCGCTGCTCGTCCAGGCGCTGGCGGCGCTGGTGGACAACGCCCGCCGTGCCATGGAAGGCGCCGCCGAGGCCACCCTGACCCTGCGCACCGTGCTGTGGCCGGGGGTCGGCGAGGCATCCGATGGCGTGCCCCCGGACTGGTCGTGGGAGGAGGTGCTGCCCCGCGCCGCCGCCCGCACATCCTGTTCGAGGTCCGCGACAGCGGCCAGGGCGTCGCGCCGGCCGACCTGCCGCGCCTGTTCGACCCGCTGGTCGCCGGCCATGACCGCAGCGGTCGCCGGGGCGAGGGGCTCGGCCTCGCCATGGTGTTCGCGGTCCTGCACGGCCACGAGGGCGGGATCCTGATCGCCTCGAAGCCGGGAGCGGGAACGCTGGTCCGGCTGTTCGTCCCGCTGGCCGGCGCCCCGGCCCCCCTGGTGCCGGCCCGCGGCGACCCGCCCCACCGGGCGGCGGCGGCGGACGGGGCCATGCGGGCGGCTGCCTCGCTGCGCTGCCGGATCCTGCTGGTCGACGGCGACGCGGCGAGCGGCGACCGGCTGTCCGCCGGGCTGGAGCGGCTGGGCCACGAGGTTGCGGTGTGCGAGAGCGAGGAGGAGGCGCTGGCCGTCTTCGCGGAGGAGCCTGCGGCCTTCGACGTGGTCGCCGCCGCGGCCGGGTTCGACGGGCTGCCCGCCCGGCTGAAGGAGCGTCACCCGGGGATCGCCTGCGTCCTCTGCGGCGGGCCTGCGCCGCGGGTCCCGGGCGCCGACCTCGTCCTGCCCGCTCCGGTCGATGTCCTGCTGCTGGGGACCCGCGCGGCGGAGCTGGCCGCGGCCCGGCGGGAGGGCCGCGCGTGAGGCGCCACGAGCATGTCCGCTTCACCCGGCTGGTCTGGGCCGGCACGCTCGGCATCGCCGCCCTGCTGTGGCTCGCCGCCGCCCTGCTCGCCCGCTACGACGAGGGGGAGGCGCTGGCCCGGGCGGAGCGCGATACCGGCAACCTCGCGCGCCTCGTGGCTGAACAGACCAGCCGCGTCGTGGCGGAGACCGACCAGGTCCTGAACTTTCTGATCGGCGACTTCCTGGAGCACGCGCCGGACCTGACGACCTTCCAGCACCTGATGCACCGCATCGTCCAGCAGTCGGGCATCCTGCTGCAGATCTCCTACATCGACGCCGGCGGCGTGCTCGTCATGACCAGCGCGGAGGCGGCGCCGCCCGGGATGACCCTGATCGACCGCGAACATTTCCGCATCCACGTCGATCGGCCCGGCACGGGCCTCTACATCAGCAAGCCCGTCTTCGGCCGCACCTCCGGCAAATGGTCGATCCAGATCACCCGGCGGATGACCGGCCCGGACGGGCGTTTCGCCGGGGTCCTGGTCGCCTCGCTCGACCCCTACTATTTCAGCCGCTCCTTCGACGGCCTCGACGTCGGGCCGGACGGGGCGCTGGCCATCCTCGGGCTGGACGGGGTGCTGCGGGCGCGTTCGGTGATGGACGACCGGTCGATCGGGCTCGACCTCAACGCCAGTACAGTGATGACCATGGCGCGCAAGGAGCCGGCGGCGTTCCTGCGTACGGTCAGCGCGGTGGACGGGGTGCAGCGGCTGCTGAGCTACCGTGTGCTGAAGGACTATCCGCTGCTGGTGATCGCCGGCTTCGGCGAGCAGTCCTTCCTGGCCGACACACGCCGCCGGCAGGTCGTCTATTACGGCGTCGCGCTGGCGAGCACGCTGGCGCTCGCCGGTCTCGCGCTGCTGGCGGTGCGGCAGTCGTCGCGCTATGCCGCGGCGGTGACCCGGCTGGAGGAGGGGGAGCAGCGGTTCCGCGATCTGGCGGAGACCGCCTCGGACTGGTTCTGGGAGACCGACGACCAGCTCCGCTTCACCAAGCTGGTCGGGCCGCTTGCCCCGGAGGTCGACGGCCGGCCCCTGCCGATCGGGCTGCGGCGCGAGGACATCGCGCTGCGCGAGGTGGGGGACGAGGCGCAGTGGGACGACCATGTCCGGCTGATCGAGCTGCACCAGCCCTTCCGCGACTATCGCTGCCGGGTGATGACGCGCAACGGCCCCCGCTATTTCAGCGTCAGCGGCCGGCCGGTCTTCGCCGCCGACGGCCGCTTCGCCGGCTACCGCGGGTCGGCCGCCGACATCACCGAGCGCGAGCGGGCGGCCCAGCGGCTGCTGTCGAGCGAGGCGCGCCACCGCGCCATGGTCAGCGCGGTCGGCCAGCCCATCGTCACCATCGACGAGCACGGCGCGATCGATGCCGTCAACCCGGCGGCGGAGCGGATGTTCGGCTATCGGCAGGGCGAGGTGATCGGACGGCCGATCCGTGACCTGATGCCCGACCCGGAGGCCGGACGCCCCGGCCGCGCCCTGCGCGACTTCCTGTCGGCATGGCACGACCAGCCCGCCGCCGCGGCCCGCGAGGTGACCGGCCGGCGCAAGGACGGCAGCCTCTTCCCGCTGGAGGTCACGCTGGCCGGCTGGCAGGCGGGGGATCGCCGCTACTTCACCGCGGCGCTGCGCGACGTCACCGCCCAGCGCGAGATCGAGGACAGCCTGCGCCGCGCCAGGGATGCCGCGGACCATGCCAACCGCATGAAGGGCGAGTTCCTCGCGACCATGAGCCACGAGATCCGCACGCCGATGAACGGGGTGCTGGGCGCGCTGGCGCTGGTGGACGGGCCGAACCTGGACGACGAGCAGCGCCAGATGCTGGAGGTGGCGCGCAAGTCGAGCAACACGCTGCTGCAGATCATCGACGACATCCTCGACCTGTCCAAGCTGGAGGCCGGCAAGGTGGAGATCGAGCCGGTCGATTTCGAGCTGCACGCCGCGCTGCGCGACACGGTGGAGCTTCTGCAGCCGACCGCGGCGGCCCGCCGGCTGGAGCTGTCGCTGGTCGTGGCGCCGGGCCTGCCCGACCATCTGCGCGCCGACCTGCGCCGCATCCGGCAGGTGCTGGTCAACCTGATGGGCAACGCGCTGAAATTCACCCGGCGGGGCAGCGTCACGGTGCGGGCGGCGCCGGACGGGCAGCCGGCGGCGGACGGCTCCTTCCGGCTGCGGGTGGAGGTGGCGGACACTGGGATCGGCATCGCCGGCGAGGTGATCCCCAGCCTGTTCCAGCGCTTCACCCAGGCCGACAGCTCGACCACGCGGCGCTTCGGCGGCACCGGGCTGGGCCTCGCCATCAGCCGGGAACTGGTCACCCTGATGGGCGGCCAGATCGGCGTCAGCAGCGTGGAGGGCCGGGGCAGCACCTTCTGGTTCACCGTGCGCTGCTGGCCGGCCGAGCCGATGGCCGTCGATCCCCGTCCGGCCGGCGGGGAGGCGGGGGCCGGTCCGGCGATGCCCGCCCGGCCCCTGCGGGTTCTGGTGGCGGAGGACAACGAGGTGAACCGCGACATCCTCGTCACCATCCTCACCCGGGCCGGGCATCGGGCGGTGGCGGTGGAGAACGGGCTGGAGGCCCTGCGCGCGGTGCAGGACGAGGATTTCGACGTGGCGCTGATGGACGTCCAGATGCCGACCATGGACGGGGTCACCGCGACCCGCCACATCCGGGCGATGCCCGGGCCGGCCGGCCGCCTGCCCATCGTCGCGCTGACCGGCAACGCCATGCCGGGCTCGCGCGAGGAGTATCTGGGGGCCGGGATGGACGCATACCTGACCAAGCCGATCGTCTCCGCCACCCTGTTCTCGACGCTGGTGGCCGTCACCGGCGACGCAGCGGAGGCGGCGGCCCATCCGGCCTCCCATCCGGCCGGCGAGGACTGGCGCGCCGCACCCCTCGTCGACCGCAACCAGTCCGACTCCATCCGCATCGCCGTCGGCGACGACGGCTGGGATATCGCCCTCTCCGCCTTCGCCCGCTCCGCGCGGCAGACCGTCGCGTCGATCCGCGCGGCGGTGGGGCAGGGCGATCCGGCGCTCCACCGTCTCGCCCACACTCTGAAGGGCACGGCCGCCAATGTCGGGGCGGTGCGGCTGAGCCGCCTGTCGGCCCGCATCGAACGGGAGGACGAGCCGGCGACCCTGCCGCCGCTCGCCGCGGCGCTGGACGGGGTGCTGCAGGACACGCTGGAGGCGATGAAGACCGGCGGAGCGGGGTGACTGCTCGCGACGCGTGAAAGGTGCGACCACTTGCACCACCGGCATTCGGTGACGGCGCCATGACCAGAGGCTAATATGCGGCCCCGACCTGCCGGTGGCAGCGGACCCCGCCGCCCTGCAGGCGCCTTCCTGAACACAGTGGCCGTCCCGATGAATTTCCTCCACCTCATCTCGATCCGCGCGAAGATCTTCGCGGTGGCGGTCTTCGTGTTCTGCACCGTCGCCATCGCCTTCCTGCTGGCGACCCAGGAGATGGAGCGGCAGGCGCGGACGCTGGAGACCATCGCCCGGGATGCCGACACGGTGAACCGGCGGGTCGTGCCGCTCGGTGCGCTGGTGGCGGAACTCCGTCACGACTCCGCCCAGATGCGCCACTGGCTGACCAGCCTGCCGGCCCTTCGCGGGGCCGATGCGGAGAAGCAGGCCGCCGGGCATGCCGCCCGCTTCGCGACCCATGCGGAGGAGGCGGCGAAGCTGGCGCGGACGCTGGAGCTTCCGCGCGTCGCCTCCGCGGTCGAGGAACTGCGCAAGGCCCTGGATCCTTATCAGGACGCCGGCCGGCGTCTGGCGCGCGCCTATGCGGAGGGCGGCCCGGCGGCGGCCGGAACAGCCGCCGAACCCTTCGACCGCGCCGCCGGGGCGGTGGAGGACGGGCTGGAGCGGCTCGGCCGGCTGGTCGCCGAGGCGAGCGCCGAGCGGCTGTCCCGCTTCGACAGCGCCATCGAGGAGGTCCGCAGTTCGGCTCAGGCCATGCGCGGCATGCTGGTCGGCGCCGGCCTCACCATCATGGCGCTGGCGTCGGCCTGCGTGGTGTTCCTGCAATGGGCCATGCTGGGGCCGCTGGAGCGGGTGCGCCGCACCATGGTGGCGCTTGCCGGCGGCCGGCTGGACGTGACGGTGGGGTTCGAGGGGCGGCATGACGAGATCGGCCACATCGCCGACTCGGTCCGTGTCTTCCAGCGGAGCGCCCTGGAGAACGAGCGGCTGCGCGCCGACCAGGACAGCCTGCGCCGCCAGGCCGAGGAGGAGCGGCGGCAGGCGCTGGCCGCCATGGCCGACAAGGTGGAGCAGGAGGCCCGCGTCGCGGTCGACCATGTGGCCGAGCATACCGGACGCATGAGCGGCAATGCGGCGGAGATGGCGCGCTCCTCCCTGCTGGTCAGCGACAACGCGCAGGAGGTCGCCGCGGCGGCGGCGGACGCCCTGCAGAACGCCCAGGCGGTGGCCGCCGCGACGGAACAGCTCTCCGCCTCGATCGGCGACATCGGCGCCCAGGTGGCCAGCGCCACCGCCGTCACCGGCCGTGCCGTCGACCGTTCCGCCGCCGCGCGCCGGACCATCGAGCAGCTCTCCGCCTCGGTGGAACGCATCGGGGCGGTCGCCCGGCTGATCGGCGACATCGCCAGCCGGACCAACCTGCTGGCACTCAACGCGACCATCGAGGCGGCGCGGGCCGGCGAGGCCGGACGCGGCTTCGCCGTGGTGGCGGGCGAGGTGAAGAACCTGGCGAACCAGACCGCCCATTCGACGGAGGAGATCGGTTCCCTGATCGCCGAAGTGCAGGCGGTGACCTCGACGGCGGTGGGGGCGGTCGGCGAGGTGTCGGAGACGATCCACGAGGTGTCGCACATCTCCTCCACCATCGCGGCGGCGGTGGAACAGCAGGCCGCGGCGACGCAGGAGATCGCCCGCTCCGTCACCCAGACCAGCGAGGCGGCGCGCGAGGTGTCCAGCCGGATCGCCCGCGTGTCGGGGGAGGCCGACGCCACCCGCAACCGGGCCGGCGAGGTGCGGCAGGTGGCGGGCGACGTCGCCGGCAGCATCGACTCGCTGCGCGAGGTGCTGGTGCGCGTCGTGCGCACCGCCACCGCCGACGTGGACCGCCGCCGCCGTCCGCGCTTCGAGCTGTCCACCCCCTGCCTGATCGAGCAGCCCGGCCGGCCGCCGGTGAAGGCCCGCCTGTCCAATCTCTCCTCCGGCGGCGCCATGCTGGCGGACGTCCCGGAACCGGAAGCGCCGGAGCCGGGAACGCGCGCCGCGCTGCGCATCGAGGGGATCTCCCGAACGCTCGCCTGCCGGCTGACGTCGTGCGAGCATGGCCGGGTGCATCTGCGCTTCGAGCTGTCCGAGTCGGAGCAGCAGGGCTTCGAGCGGGATCTCGCGGTGCTGACCCGCGGCCTCACCCCCATGCGCAACGCCGCATAGCGGGCGGATCGGTTCGGCGCCGCCCGTTTCCTCCTGCCCGCGGCGAGCCCTGGGGGCCACGGGCTGGTCCGCGATGTGGTCTGGCCCGCGATGTGGTATTGCCACTCATTCGGAATTCGAGGGGCCGCGGGCGCGATTTTTCCGTGCAAGTGCAAGTCATTCGCACTAATAGTGGGTTCGGTTTTACCGCAAGGCATGACCACGCTGCTTTGGGAGTCCGAACGCCGATGCCGATACCGTTCCGCCACCGCCTCGTATCCGCGGCCCTGACCGCCCTCCCGGCCGTCCTGGCCGGCGCCGGAGGCGCCGTTGCGCAGGACGCGGCGGTGCCGGCCGGCGCGCCCGCCGAAGCCGCGGCGGCTGCCGCCACGGCCACCGCCGCGACCACGGCCACTGCAACCCTGCCGCACGACCTGACCGCCTGGGGCATGTTCATGGGCGCCAGCCCGGTGGTGCAGGCGGTGATGGTCGGTCTGGCGCTGGCCTCCGTCGCCACCTGGACCATCGCCATCGCCAAGGCGTTCGAGCTGTCTTCCGCCAGGAGGAAGGCCAGGGCGGCGCTGGCGCTGCTGGAGGAGTCGCGCTCGCTCGCCCAGGCGGCCGAGCGGGTCGGCTTCAGCCAGGGCACCGCCGCGACGCTGGTGCGGGCCGCCGTGGCCGAGGCCCACCTGTCCGCCGACGCGCCCTCGCGCGAGGGGCTGCTGGAACGCACCGCCTCCCGGCTGGAGCGCATCGAGGCGGCGGCCGGCCGGCGCATCGCCCGCGGCACCGGCGTGCTCGCCACCATCGGCTCGACCGGTCCCTTCGTCGGGCTGTTCGGTACGGTGTGGGGCATCATGACCAGCTTCATCGGGATTTCCCGCGCCCAGACCACCAACCTCGCCGTCGTCGCGCCGGGCATCGCGGAGGCGCTGCTCGCCACCGCCATCGGCCTCGTCGCCGCCATCCCCGCGGTCGTCGTCTACAATGCCTGCAGCCGGGCGATCGCCGGCTACCGCGGCCAGCTCGGCGACGCCTCGGCGGCCGTCCTGCGGTTGCTCAGCCGCGACATCGACCGCCGCGCCCTGCCGCGCTCCAGTTCCGCCGCCGCGGAGTGATGCGCGATGGCAGCCCGTCTCGGCCATGACGGCGACGATCTCAACGAGACGCACGAGATCAACGTCACGCCCTTCATCGACGTCGTGCTGGTCCTGCTGATCATCTTCATGGTGGCGGCCCCGCTCGCCACCGTGGATGTTCCGGTCGACCTGCCGTCCTCCACCGCGGCCCCGCAGCCGCGCCCCGACAAGCCGCTGTTCCTGACCGTCCAGGCCGACAAGTCCCTGTCGGTCGGCGAGCAGCCGGTGGCCCGCGAGGCGCTGGGGGCGGCGCTCGACGCCGCGACCAAGGGCGACAGGGGCACGCGCGTCTTCCTGCGCGCCGACCGCAGCGTCGATTACGGTGCGCTGACCGAGGTGATGAACGCGCTGCGTGCCGCCGGCTATCTCAAGATCGCGCTGGTCGGGCTGGAGACCACCGGAACGCCATGACGATCGCGGGTTACGGGATGGAGGAGGAAGGGCGCGGCCCTGGGCTGGCGCGCTGGGGCGGCGGGCTTCTGTTGGCGCTCGGCGCCCATGCCGGGCTGGCGGTCGGGGTGATGGCCTGGCACACGCCGGTCGAACCCGATGCGGCGCCGCCCGCCGCGGTGATGATCGATCTCGCCCCGCTGCCGGTCGCCCCGCCCCCGGCGGAGGCGCCCCCCAGCCGGAGCCGCCGCAGGAAATGACGGAGCCCCCTCCGCCCGAGCCCCCTCCGCCGGAGCCCGAGCCGCCGGAGCCCGAGCCGATCGTGGAACCGCCCCCGCCCGAGCCGCCCCCCGTGGTCGAGCCGGAGGTCGTGCTGTCCAAGCCGGAGCCCAAGCCGGAGCCGCCCAAACCCGAACCGAAGCCGCAACCGACACCCAAGCCGAAGCTCCAGCCCAAGCCGGTGCCGAAGGTCGAGCGGGCGGAGCCGCACCCGGCGGTGCCGGCAGCCGTTCCCGCCGCCCCGGCGGCGCCGGCCGCGGCTCCCGCCCCGGCCCCGGCGCCGAGCTACAGCCGGGCGGTGCCGACCTGGCAGGGCTCGCTGCTCGCCCATCTCGAACGGCACAAGCGCTACCCGCGCTCCGCCCAGAGCCGGCGGCAGCAGGGCGTCGCCCAGGTCCGCTTCACCATCGACCAGGACGGCAACGTCCTGTCCGTCCGGCTCGACAGGAGTTCCGGCCACGAGGTGCTGGACGAGGAGACGGTCGAGATGGTCAAGCGCGCCTCGCCCCTGCCGGCCCCGCCGCCGGAGATGGCGCAGAGCCGGATCGAACTGGTGGTGCCGGTCCAGTTCTTCATCAAGTAGGCGGGGGCCATTCTGCGCCGGCGCTTACCGGCCCGGCTGGAACTGCAGGATCCGCGGCGTGCGCATGTCGGCGCCGACCGGGGCGTCGCGGGCGGTGCCGCGCATCTCGTCGGGTGGGCGGGGAAGGCCGCTGCGGTCGCTGTAGTCGGGCGGGGGCAGGGCGGCGGCGGCCTGGTCCTGGCGGTGCATCTCGCCGACGCAGAGCAGGTCGAGCGCCGTCACCGCCGCCACCGCCCCGATGGCGAGGCCGACATTGTGCCGGCGCGGGTTGTCGTCGGTCCAGCCTGTCGCCAGCGTCGCCAGGTCGAGCGCGTCGCCCGCGACCCGGCTCCACAGCCAGGGCTTCGGGTCGCCCAGCGCGACGAGGCCGAGCCCGGCCATCACCTCCCGCGCGCCATAGGCGCGGATCAGGGCCGTCCTGTCCTCCATGCCCATCCAGCGGGCCAGCGAGCGGCCGGCGAGAATCTCCGTGGCGCCGAGCGCGAGGCTGAACCAGCCCAGACCGCGGGCCAGCCCGTCGGCGGGCGATCCCCTGTGATAGTATGCCATGGACGTCTCCCTCAGGGCTTGAGCACGACCTTGACGCAGCCGTCCCGCTTGTCGCGGAAGGTCTTGTACATCTCCGGTCCGTGCTCCAGCGATTCGGTGTGGGTGATGACGAAGGACGGGTCGATCTGCCCCTCCTGGATCCGGCGCAGCAGGTCGTCCGTCCAGCGGTTGACGTGGGTCTGCCCCATCCGCCAGGTCAGCCCCTTGTTCATCGAGGCGCCGAAGGGGATCTTGTCGATCAGCCCGCCATAGACGCCGGGAATTGACAGGGTGCCGGCCGGACGGCAGACATAGATCATCTCCCGCAGCACGTGGGCCCGGTCGGATTCCAGCATCATCGCCTGCTTGGCCCGGTCGAACATGCTGTCGAGCGTGGCGGTGGCGTGCGCCTCCATGCCCACGGCGTCGATGCACTTTTCCGGACCCTTGCCGCCGGTCAGCTCGCTCAGCCGCTCGACGACGCTCTCCTGCTCGAAATCGATGGTGACGGCGCCGCCCGCCTCGGCCATCGACAGCCGCTCCGGGACGCGGTCGATGGCGATGACCTGCTTCGCCCCCAGCAGCAGGGCGCTGCGGATCGTCATCTGGCCGACCGGGCCGCAGCCCCAGATGGCGACGGTGTCGGTCGGCTGGATGTCGCACTGGGCGGCGGCCTGCCAGCCGGTGGGGAAGATGTCGCCGAGGAACAGCACCTGCTCGTCGGTCAGCCCGCCGGGGATCTTGACGTGGGTGTGGTCGGCGAAGGGGACGCGCACATATTCCGCCTGTCCGCCGGCATAGCCGCCGGTCAGGTGGGTGTAGCCGAACAGGCCTGCGGTGGTGTGGCCGAACAGCTTGGCCGCGACGTCCTTGTTGCGGTTGGAGCGTTCGCAGACGGAGAAGTTGCCCCGCCTGCACTGTTCGCACTCGCCGCAGATGATGGTGAAGGGCACCACCACCCGGTCGCCGACCGTCAGCGCCCCCTTGGCCTCGGCGCCGACCTCGACCACCTCGCCCATGAACTCGTGGCCCAGGATGTCGCCGGACTGCATCCCCGGCATGAAATGGTCGTAGAGATGCAGGTCGGAGCCGCAGATCGCGCAGGCGCTCACCTTGACGATGGCATCCCGCGGGTGCTCGATCCCCGGGTCCGGAACCGTTTCGCACCGGACGTCGCCGGCGCCGTGCCAGACGATTGCCTTCATCCTGGGTCCCTCGCGGTCGTGGTTCACATACCGCTCATGAACCCGCGGCCGGCGGATCGTCGGCAGGGCGCGCAGGGGGTACGCCGTCTGTCCCGGCGGAGCCCGGCTCCCTAGCGGACCAGCACGACCACCAGCCGCTTCGGCCCGTGGACACCATAGGCGAGCGTCTGCTCGATGTCCGCGGTCTTGCTCGGGCCGGAGATCAGCAGGGCGTTGGTCGGCATGCCCTCGGCCCAGCGGTTGTCGCGCATCGCCTGCCAGAAGGTGTCGTAGAGCCGGTCCACCCGCAGCAGCGCCACATGGATGTGCGGGACGAGCGACAGCAGCCGCGGCTCCTCGGCGCTCGGCCACAGGATCAGGCTGCCGGTGTCGGCGATCGCGCCCAGCGTGTCGGTCAGGCCGGCGTCGATGCCCTCGAACAGCCGCTCCTTGAAGGTCTCGACCTCCGCGTCATAGGGCACCAGCTCCGGCCCCCCGGCGTCCCAGCCGGCCGCCAGCGTGGCGCCCGCCCCGGTGGCCGGGGCATAGAGCAGGGTGCGGGCCCCCTCGGCGGCTAGGAAGCGGCCGACCGCCGCCGGCCAGTCGGCCTCCGTCGCCTCAAGGAATTCGGTGTGCACCGCCTCCATCAGCCGCCGGATGCGGTCGAGCCGTTCGGCAGGGTCCCAGCGCTTTTCCGCCAGGACGGTGAAGTCGCAAGGCGGCGGCGGGGCGACCGGATGGGCGTCGCGGCCGGCGCGCAGGCGGCCCAGGATGGCGGCCCGGGCGGTGCCGGTGGCGGAGGGGGCGGCAGTCGTCGCGGTTGTCTCAGGCATCGGGGATCCCCTTCTTGGCGGCCAGCCGGTGCAGGCTCTCGGGTGCGAAGCGCGGCTTCACGCGGGCGCTGGTCCACTCCTTCAGCAGCGGCAGGGCGGACGGGGCGGCATTGCCCAGCGTCGCCATCGCCAGCGTCGCCACCTTGTAGGCGGCGGGGGAGGCGAAGGTGGCCGCCCAGCCCTTCCACACCAGCGCCTCCGCCCTGGAGGCGTGGCTTCCCGCCCCCTTCACCGACCCGCCGGCATGGACGGCCTCGCTGCGCAGGCGGCCCAGGATCCCGACGATCGGGATCTTCACCGGGCAGATCTCGACGCAGGCGTTGCACATGGTGCAGGCGTGCGGCAGCTCGCCCCGCTTCTCCAGCCCCTCCATCTGCGGCACCAGGATCTTGCCGATCGGGCCGGGATACGGCGCCTGATAGGCATGGCCGCCGACCCGGGTGTAGACCGGGCAGTGGTTCATGCAGGCGCCGCAGCGGATGCAGCGCAGGGTGTCGCGCAGTTCCCCGTCGGCGTAGACGCCGGAGCGGCCGTTGTCGAGGATGACCAGATGCACCTCGCGCGGGCCGTCCTTTTCGCCGGGCCTGCGCGGACCGGAGATCATGTTGACGTAGGTGGTGATCGGCTGGCCGGTGGCGGAGCGCGGCAGCAGGCTGAGGATCGGCGGCACGTCCTCCAGCGTCTCCACCACCTTCTCCAGCCCCATCACCGCGATGTGGACGGGCGGCACCGTGGTGCACATGCGCCCGTTGCCCTCGTTCTCGACGAGGCAGAGGGTGCCGGTCTCCGCCACCGCGACGTTGACGCCGGACAGGCCGACCTCGGCGGCGGCGAATTTGCGGCGCAGCACCCTGCGGGCGAGGTCGGTCAGGCGGGCGACGTCCTCGGTATCCTCCGCCTCCTTGATCTTCCGGCGGAACAGCCGGGCGATCTGCCGGGTGTTCATGTGGATCGCCGGCATGATGATGTGCGACGGCGTCGACTCGTCGAGCTGCACGATGTACTCGCCGAGATCGCTTTCCAGGATCTCGATGCCGTGGCGTTCCAGGAAGGCGTTGAGGTGCATCTCCTCCGTCACCATCGACTTGCCCTTCACGGCCAGCCTGGCGTCCGCCCCGCGCATGATCGACAGGATGATGGCGTTCGCCTCGTCGGTGGTGGCGGCCCAGTGGACCCGGATGCCGTTGCGCGTGCAGGTCTCCTCCAGCCGCTCCAGCAGCTCGGGCAGCTTCGCCAGCGCCCGCAGCCGGACCGAGGCGCCGAGCGCCCGCATGGCGTGCCACTCGGCCTGATCGGCGAACTGCACCGCGCGCTTGGACATCAGCCCGTCCATGGCGCGCCGGAAGTTGGTGCGGAGCTGGCGGTCCTGCAGCGCCTCGGTGGAGGCCGCGGCGAAATCGACGGCGGCGTCAGCCATGGGTCCGCTCCTTCAGGAACTGCGCGATGTGCTGGCCGCGCACCGGCACCTCGCCGGCGGCCAGCGCGCCGGTGATGTTCAGCAGGCAGCCGCAGTCGCCGGAAACGACGCGGGCGGCCCCGGTCGCCGCGATGTCCTCCACCTTGTCGCCGACCATGGCGGCGGAGATCTCCGGGTGCCGGACGGCGAAGGTGCCGCCGAAGCCGCAGCATTCCCGCTCCCGCTTCAGCTCGACCAGCTCGACGTTGGCGAGCTGGCGCAGCAGGGCCTTCGGCTCCTCCACCACGCCCATCTCGCGCTGGGCATGGCAGGAGGCATGCCAGGTGACCCGCACCGGCTCGCCCTTGTCCTCCAGCCTCACCCGCAGGACGGTGACGAGGAACTGGGTCAGCTCCCACACCCGGCCGGCGACGGCGACCGCACGCGCCTCGTCCGGCTCGCCGCGGAACAGGTCGGGCCAGTGCCTGCGCATCATGCCGGCGCAGGAGCCGGAGGGGACGATGATCGGCCAATCCTCCAGGAACAGGGGAAGCTGGGCGCGGGCGACCTTCAGCGCCTCCGCGCGATGGCCGGAATTGTAGGCCGGCTGGCCGCAGCAGCTCTGCCCCTGGGGGAAGACCACCCGCAGGCCCTGGGCCTGGAGAAGCTCGATCCCCGCCATGCCGGCCTCGGGGTAGAAGAGGTCGACCAGGCAGGTGCCGAAGTAATAGACGGTGTCCGGCCGCGGGATGGCGCTGGCGTCGGGGCTGTTCATGGGCGTTTCCTTCCCCGTTTCACGGGTTCTTCGTCAGAAGGCGGGCTCGGGCCGCCGCGGCCGGACCGGGTCCGCCGCCTTGGGCCGGGAGCAGGCGTCGACCAGATAGACGATGGAGCGGTAGGGCAGACCGGCATGGTGGGACAGCCCGATCTCGCAGGTGCGGCTGGTCGAATAGCCGGCGCTGCAGCCTTCCGGGATGTCCTTGGCCAGATGGCGCAGCGCGTGGGCGTTCAGCTCCGGCGTGGTGAAGCCCTTGTCGCCGGCGAAGCCGCAGCAGCCGACATCCTCCGGCACCACCACCGTCTCGGCACAGGCCTGGGCGACGGCCTTCAGCGTGCCGTCCAGCCCCATGCGCCGCGTGCTGCAGGTCAGGTGCAGGACGACCGGCTCCCGGCTCTTCACGATGTCGAGACGGGGCAGGGCGTGGTCGTGCAGGAACTCCGCCACGTCCAGCAGCCTCAGGCCGCCATCGGCCATGCCGCCGGCAAGGCGTTTCTTCAGGCGCAACGCGCAGGGGCTGGTGTCCATCACCACCGGATGGCGTCCGCCGTCGCTGGCGGCGCGCAGGGCCGCGATCATCGCGTCGGCCATGGCGTCCGCCTGCTCCGGCAGCCCCTTGCTTTCCAGCGGCATGCCGCAGCACTGGGCGGCGAGGCCGTCGGGATAGACGACGCGGAAGCCGGCCTTGCGCATCAGCGCGTCCACCGTCTGCGGCAGCGGCGTGTCCTGCGGATCCCCCGCCGCCGGCCCCATGCTGCGGCTGACGCAGCTCGGCACATAGACAACCGTCGGGGCGACAACCGTCGGGGCGGCCAGCTCGGGAGCGTCGGCGGGGCCTTCGGCGGCTTCGGGCGGCGTGAAGTCGATGGCGCGCGGCAGGCTGTCGGGCAGCGCCGGGATATGGCCGCCGGTCAGGACGCGGGCGGCCGTCTCCACCACCGCCGGGCCGGCGACGCGGCGGGCGAGGTCGGCCAGCCGCAGCCCGGTGCGCGCGGCGGCGAGGACCCCGGCGGTATGGCCGGCGACGAAGCCGCCGACGCCGCGCGCCACGGCGCCCCGGCGCTGGCCGCGCAGCGACTTCACCAGCAACCCGGTCTCGATCCCCACCGGGCAGGCGGTGGCGCAGAGGCCGCAGGCGGCGCAGGTGTCGATGCCCTGATAGTCGTAGGCGGCGGACAGCGCCTTCAGCGCCGCCGGATCGCTCCCCTCGGCGGTCCGCCGGGCGATCTCGCGCCAGCCGACGATGCGCTGGCGGGGGACAGGGTCAGCTTGTGCGACGGGCAGGTCGGCTCGCAGAAGCCGCACTCGATGCAGGTGTCGACCAGCGCGTCGGCGGCCGGCAGCGGCTTCAGGTTCTTCAGGTGGGCGTCCGGGTCGCCATTCAGGATGACACCCGGGTTCAGCAGCCCCTCCGGGTCCAGCAGCGCCTTGATCCGCTGCATCAGGGCATAGGCCTGCGGGCCCCATTCCTTCTCGACGAAAGGCGCCATGTTGCGGCCGGTGCCGTGCTCCGCCTTCAGCGACCCGTCATAGCGGTCCACCACCATGGCGCAGACCTCGTCCATGAAGCGGCGGTAGCGCTCGACCTCCGCGTCGGTGTCGAAGGACTGGGTGAAGACGAAATGCAGGTTCCCTTCCAGCGCGTGGCCGAAGATGATCGCCTCGTGATAGCCGTGGCGGGCGAACAGGGACTGCAGTTCCACCGTCGCCTCGGCCAGCCGGTCGAGCGGGAAGGCGACGTCCTCGATGATGACGGTGGTGCCGATGCGGCGCACCGCGCCGACCGCCGGGAACAGCCCCTTGCGGATTTTCCAGTAGCTTTCGCAGGCCTTGGCGTCGGTGGTGAAGGCCGCCGCGCCGATCCGCCGCGTCCCCTCCAGCGCCGCGGTGATGGCGGCGACGTTGCGGACCAGCGCCGCCTCGTCCTCGCCGCGGGTCTCCACCAGCAGGCAGGCCGCCTCCGCGCCCAGCGCCGCGATGCCCGCGGGCATTCCCGGCTTGTCCTGGACCGACCGCAGGGCGGCGCGGTCCATCAGTTCCACCGCCGCCACCGGCGTCGGCTTCATCAGGGCGACGGCGCGGCAGGCTTCCGCGATGTCGGGGAAGAAGAGCAGCGCGCTCGCCTTGTGGGCGTGCTCCGGCACGGTGTGCAGCGTGATCTCCGACAGGAAGCCCAGCGTGCCCTCCGACCCGATCATCAGGTGGGCCAGGATGTCGATGGGGTCCGTGAAATCGACCAGCGCGTTCAGGCTGTAGCCGGTGGTGTTCTTGATGCGGAACTTGGTGCGGATGCGCTCCGCCAGCACCGCGTCGGCGCGGGTCCGCCCGGCGAGATCGGCCAGGGCGGAGAGCAACGCGCCATGGCTGGCGCGGAAGCCGGCCCGGCTCGCCTCGTCGCCGGTGTCGAGCACGGTCCCGTCGGCCAGCACCAGCCGCAGCGAGGCCAGCGTGCGGTAGCTGTTCTGCGCCGTGCCGCAGCACATGCCGCTGGCGTTGTTGGCGGCGATCCCGCCGATCCTGGCGGTGGCGATGGAGGCCGGATCCGGCCCGATCTTGCGGCCGAGCGGCGCCAGCTTGCGGTTCGCCTCCGCCCCGATCACGCCGGGCTGCAGCGTGACGGTGGCGGCGTCGGGCGCGATGCGGCAGCCGCGCCAGCCGTCGCCCAGCACGGCCAGCACGCTGTCGCTGACCGCCTGCCCCGACAGGCTGGTGCCGGCGGCGCGGAAGGTGACGGGGGTGCGGTGGGCGCGGCAGAGGCGCAGCAGGGCGATCACCTCCGCCTCGTCCTCCACCACGGCGACGATCTTCGGGACCAGCCGGTAGAAGCTGGCATCCGTGCCGTAGGCCAGCGTGCGCAGCGGGTCGGTGATCAGCCGTCCGTCCGGCAGGACCGTCCGAAGCTCGTCCAGAACGCGGTCGTAAGGGGCGGGCAGCATCGGCGGCGCTCCTGCTGGAGGGAGGGGTCGTTGACCGGATTGATGCTTGGATAAAAGATTTGACCAAACCGTTCAATGGGAAAATCATAGGGCGCACGAGCGGTGCGGCGGGCCGCGGTCCTGGACGCTGGGGAAGGGGTCGCGCTATCTATGGCGCCGCGACGGAGCGGGCTTCGGCAGACCGGGCACAGCGGAAGGGAACGCGTCTCGATGCAGGGAACGATCAAGCCGGCCAAGCTGGCCGACGCCATCGCGGAGCATCTGGAAAAGCTGATCCTGGAGGGCATCCTGCGGCCGGGGGAAAAGCTGCTGCCCGAACGCGACCTCGCGGTGAAGCTCGACGTCTCCCGTCCCTCGCTGCGCGACGCGCTGGCCAAGCTGGAGGAGCGGGGGCTGCTCATCACCGGGCGCAACGGCACCTTCATCGCCCGTTTCCTGTCGAAGATCAGCGACCCGCTGGCGACCCTGCTGCAGGACAATCCGGCGGCGACCTTCGACTATCTGGAATTCCGCCACTCCATCGAGGCGGAGGCGGCCGCCCTGGCCGCCCGGCGGGCGACCGACCTCGACCGCGCCGCCATCCGCGCCATCGTCGAGCGGATGCGCTCCGCCCACAGCAAGGACGACAGCTCGGAAGAGGCGGAGGCCGACGCCGAGCTGCATCTGGCGGTCTATGAGGCGGCGCACAACCTCGTCATGCTGCACATCATGCGCACCCTGTCGGAACTGCTGCGCAGCGACGTGTTCTACAACCGGGCCGATCTCTACTCGCGGCCGGGCGTGCGCGATCTGCTGCTGCAGCAGCATCTCGCCATCGCCGAGGCCGTGCTGTCCGGCGACGCCGGGGCCGCCCGCGCGGCGGCCGGGGCGCATGTCCAGTTCACCCTGCGCACGCTGCGCGACATCCGCGACAGCAACGCGCGGCTGGAGGTGTCGCTGCGCCGCATCGGCCGCAGCGACCTGATCGACAGCGCCGGGTAAGGCTGCCACCGAAAAAGGGGCGCCGGTTTCCCGACGCCCCCTCTGCCTGGCTATGGAATGCCCGCCGCTCAGTCGGCCTTGGCGAGCGCCTTGCGGCCGGCGGCCTTCTCGGTCTTCTCCGGCACGGCCTGCTCGGTCTGCTCGACGTAGGCGCGTCCGTAGTAGCTGTCGAGGAGGAGCTGCTTGAGCTCGCTGACCAGGGGGAAGCGCGGGTTGGCGCCGGTGCACTGGTCGTCGAAGGCGGCCTCGGCGATGGCGTCCACCCGCGCCAGGAACTCCGCCTCGGGAACCCCCGCCGCCTGGATCGACGCCGGGATGTCCAGCGTCCGCTTCAGCTCGTCCACCCAGGCGATCAGCATCTCCACCCGCTCATGGTCGCGGCTGCCGCCCAGGCCCAGGTGCCGCGCCACCTCGGCATAGCGCGCCACCCCCTTGGGCCGGTCGTACTGGCTGAACGCCGTCTGCTTGGTCGGGATGTCCGCCGCGTTGTAGCGGATCACGTTCGAGATCAGCAGCGCGTTCGCCAGACCATGCGCCAGGTGGAACTCCGCCCCCAGCTTGTGCGCCATCGAGTGGCACACCCCGAGGAAGGCGTTGGCGAAGGCGATGCCGGCGATCGTCGCCGCGTTGTGCACCTGCTCGCGCGCCTTGGGGTCCTTCGCCCCGTTGCGGTAGGCCGAGGGCAGATACTCCTTCAGCAGCTTCAGCGCCTGCAGCGCCTGGCCGTCGCTGTACTCGTTGGCCAGCACCGAGGCGTAGGCCTCCAGCGCATGCGTCACCGCGTCGATGCCGCCCGCCGCCGTCAGCGACCTGGGCATGTCCATCACCAGGTTGGCGTCGATGATCGCCATCGTCGGCGTCAGCTCATAGTCGGCGATCGGGTACTTCACCCCGGTGCGCTCGTCGGTCACCACCGCGAAGGGCGTCACCTCCGACCCGGTGCCCGAGGTCGTCGGCACCGCGACGAACTGCGCCTTCACCCCCAGCTTGGGGAACTTGTAGATGCGCTTGCGGATGTCCATGAAGCGCAGCGCCAGGTCCTCGAACGCCACCTCGGGCGCCTCGTACATCACCCAGATGATCTTGGCCGCGTCCATCGGCGAGCCGCCGCCCAGCGCCAGGATGACGTCGGGCCGGAAGGCGTTGGCCAGCGCCAGGCCCCGGCGCACCACCGCCAGCGTCGGGTCGGCGCTGACCTCGAAGAAGGTCTCCACCTCCAGCCCCTGCGCCTTGAGGATGCGCACCGTCTCGGCGACGTGGCCGTTCTCGAACAGGAAGCGGTCGGTGACGATCAGGCAGCGCTTGCGCCCCTGCAGCTCCTCCAGCGCGAAGGGCAGGCAGCCGCGGCGGAAGTAGATCGACTTGGGCAGCTTGTGCCAGAGCATGTTCTCCGCCCTCTTGGCCACGGTCTTGCGGTTGAGCAGATGCTGCGGCCCGACATTCTCCGAGATCGAGTTGCCGCCCCACGAGCCGCAGCCCAGCGTCAGCGACGGCGCCAGACGGAAGTTGTAGAGGTCGCCGATGCCGCCCTGCGAGGAGGGGGTGTTGATCAGGATGCGCGCCGTCTTCATCACCTGCCCGAAGTGGCGCACCCGCTCGGCCTGCTGGTCCTGGTCGGTGTAGAGCACCGAGGTGTGGCCGATGCCGCCCAGCGCCACCAGCTCGGCCGCCGTCCGGCAGGCGGCGGCGAAGTCGCCGGCGCGGTAGAGGGCGAGCGTCGGCGACAGCTTCTCGTGGGCGAAGGCCTCCTCCTCGGACACCTCGCTGACCTCGGCGATCAGCACCTTGGTGTGGGCGGGCACGCTGATGCCGGCCATCTCGGCGATGCGGCGGGCCGACTGGCCGACGATGGCGGCGTTCAGGCTGCCGTTGTTCAGCAGCACCTTGCGCACCGCGTCGGCCTCGGCGGGCGACAGGATGTGGCCGCCATGCTTCGCGAAGCGCTCGCGCACCGCCTCGTAGGCCTGCTCGACGACGATGACCGACTGCTCGGAGGCGCAGACGACGCCGTTGTCGAAGGTCTTGGACATCAGGACGGAGGCGACGGCGCGCTTGATGTCGGCGAACTCGTCGATCACCGCCGGGGTGTTGCCGGCGCCGACGCCGATGGCCGGCTTGCCCGAGGAGTAGGCGGCCTTGACCATGCCCGGCCCGCCGGTGGCGAGGATGAGGTTGATGTCCGGGTGGTGCATGATGGCGTTGGACAGCTCGAGCGACGGCTCGTCGATCCAGCCGATGATGTCCTGCGGCGCGCCGGCGGCCACCGCCGCCTCCAGCACCAGCCGGGCGGCCTCGCAGGTCGCCTTGCGGGCGCGGGGGTGGGGGGAGAAGACGATGCCGTTGCGGGTCTTCAGGCAGATCAGCGCCTTGAAGATGGCGGTGGAGGTCGGGTTGGTGGTGGGGACGATGGCGCAGATCAGGCCGACCGGCTCGGCGATCGTCATGATGCCGTACTCGGGATCCTCCTCGAGGATGCCGCAGGTCTTCTCGTCCTTGTACTTGTTGTAGATGTACTCGGAGGCGAAGTGGTTCTTCACCACCTTGTCCTCCATCACGCCCATGCGCGTCTCCTCCACCGCCATCTTGGCCAGCGGAATGCGCGCGTTCGCCGCAGCCAGCGCCGCATGGCGGAAGATGTGGTCGACCTTCTCCTGCGGATACTCCGCAAATTGCCGCTGCGCCTCCTTCACTCGGGAGACCAGGGCGTTCAGTTCGGCGAGGGTGGTGACTGGCATGCTGTTCGTTCGCCTCAGCAGGTAGCGCGTGGCAGGGCGTCGCGGGCAAGGCGCCGGCCGCGGCCGATGGCATCCATCGCCGGCGGCGGGCCTCGAACCCGGTGCGCCCGCGCCTGGCGTTCAGCCGGCACTCGCGCGCAGTGGATGGTCGAAACCCTGCTGGTGCATGGTTGACGACCGTTCGATGGCCGCACTCTGCCGTCATCCGCCGCCGGACAACATGACTCAGGTCAAACAATGACGCAAAAAGTCGCGTACCACTTTTTCGCGTTTTGCTGCAAAGCGATGACGCAGGTGCGAAAAGCCGCGCCCGCGCTTTGGGGAGGGGTGTGTTTTTCTTCCGCCTGCTACCTGCTGTTCATCAGCGAAAGGACCGACAGCGCCATCACCTGCGCCGAATGGACCATGTCGTCGATGCCGACATACTCGTCCGGCTGGTGGGCGAGGTCGAGGATGCCGGGGCCGTAGGCGATGCAGTCCTTCAACTGGCCGACCCGCACCACATGCTTCTGGTCGTAGGTTCCGGGGGAGACGACCTGCGTCGCCGGCTGGCCGAGCACCGTCTCGATGGCCGCCGCCACCGCCCGCACCACCGGCGCGTCGGCATCCGTCATGGTCGGCAGGAAGGCCAGCACCTCGCGCAGCTCATACTCGAATCCGGCGCGGTTCCGCCGCAGGTCTTCCAGGATGGCGACGATCTCGGCGCGCACCTCCCCGGGGTCCTCCTCGATCAGGTAGCGGCGGTCGATCACCATGCGGCAGCGGTCCGGCACCATCGGGCTCGGCAGCCCGTCATGGTCCTCGCGCTGGCCGCCATGGATGGCGTTGATGTTGATGGTGGACTGGCGCGCGCCCTCCGGCACCACCGGCATGGCGGTGCGCTTGGCGGCGAGGCGGGGGATCAGCTCCTCCTCGATCCGGTGCAGGACGGCGCCCATGTGGCGCA
Source organism: Azospirillum thermophilum (assembly GCF_003130795.1). NCBI lineage: Bacteria > Pseudomonadati > Pseudomonadota > Alphaproteobacteria > Rhodospirillales > Azospirillaceae > Azospirillum > Azospirillum thermophilum. The sequence goes on along the minus strand of NZ_CP029352.1, from coordinate 1,275,377 downwards.
CCGCGCAGTTGCCGAGGAAGGGCATCGAGCCGTGGGCGACGCGGCCCCTGGTCTCGATCTCCGCCCACCAGACGCCGCGGTGGCCGATGCAGACGCGGTCGACGTTCAGCGGTTCCGGGATGATCACATGGTCGACCCGCGGGCGGGAGAAATAGCCGAGCTTCGCCAGATGGCCGACGCCGCCATAGCCGCCGGACTCCTCGTCCACCGTGCCGGAGACCTCCAGCGCGCCGGCCGGCAGCAGCCCCTCGTCGAGCAGCGCCTCCACCGCGATGATCGACGCGGCGATGCCGCCCTTCATGTCGCAGGCGCCGCGGCCATAGACCCGGCCGTCCTTCACCACGCCGGCGAAGGGATCGACGGTCCAGCCCTCGCCGGCCGGCACCACGTCGATATGGCCGTTGAAGTGGACGCAGGGACCCGGCCGCGGCCCCTCGATGCGCGCCACCACGTTGGTGCGGGGATAGCGGTCGCTGTCGCCGGCCGCCCCGACGCCGCGCACATACTCCACCTGGAAGCCGCGGGCGGCCAGCCGCCGGCCGATCAGTTCGGCGCAGTCGGTATAGGCGTCGCCCGGCGGGTTGACCGTCGGGATGCGGATCAGGTCGCGGGTGAGGGCCACGAGCTCCTCGCGGCGCTCCCCGATGCGGCGGAACAGGGCCTCCCGGGCCACGGCGTCTGTCGGCATGATCCTCCCCCGGCGGTGCTCGCTTTGGTCGAGTGTCGCGCAAGGGGCCGCCGCCGCCAAGCCGCACGTTCGCCGCCGTCCGGGGGATGTCCAGCCGGCAGCGGGGCCGGGGCATCGGCGGATTTCCGCCGAGACAGGAGAGCCGATCGGCGGATTTCCGCCGGGACCGGAGCAGTCATCCGCTGAATCAGCCAACAATCCCAGGACTTTGCCTTCTCCGGGGCAAACGGCACGGCCTTTGCTGAAGAAGCAGGCAACCGCGGCAGGGGCCGCGGAGAATGCCCCCGGGCAAGGGGCCTGTCCTGGAGAGGAAGATGCTCAAGTCGACGCTGCGCGCGGTCGCCACCACCACCCTGGTTGCCGCCACCCTGGTCGCCTCCACCCTGGCTGCTCCGGCCGCCCGTGCGGAGGATCTGGTCCGACTCGGCAACCTGAAGTTCGCCCATTACGGCGCCATCTCCTACATGAAGGAGATCGGCGGCAAGTACGGGCTGAAGATCGAGGAGCGGGTCTTCCCCAAGGGCATCGACATCCTGCCGGCCATCGTGGCGGGCGAGATCGACGCCGCCGCCAGCGCCGTGGACGCCGCCATCGCCGGCCGCGCCTCGGGCGTGCCGATCTACGTCGTCGCCGGCTTCGCCAAGGGCGGGGCGCGCATCGTCGTCCGCCCCGACGCCGGCATCAAGTCGGTCGCCGACCTCAAGGGCAAGAAGGTCGCCACTCCGCGCGGCGGCGCGCAGGAGCTGATCCTGCTGGCCGAACTCGCCAAGCACGGCCTCACCTGGTCGGACAAGGGCGGCAAGGACGTGCAGATCATCTACATGGCCTACGCCGACATGAACCAGGCGCTGCTGTCGGGCAACATCGACGCCATGTCGCAGTCGGAGCCGCAGTCGAGCCAGGCCATCAACAAGGGCTTCGGCGTCGAATTGCTGAAGCCCTACGACACCGAGCTGGGCGAGCCGATCCGCTCGCTGGTGGTGACCGAGGACTTCTACAGCAAGCGGCCCGAGGTGGCGGAGCGCTTCATCCGCTGCTTCGTCGAGGCGACCGCCACCTTCATCGCCAAGCCGGATCTGGCCGAGAAGTATGTCCGCGAGCAGGTCTTCAAGAACCAGATCACCAGCCAGGACTACCAGGACGCCATCGGCAACTCGCCCTTCTCCTACGACATCTCGGTCGAGCATGTGCAGGTCACGACCGACCTGATGCAGAAGTACGGCGTCGGCCGCATGGCCAACCCGCCGAAGGCCGCGGACTGGGTGAAGCTGGACCTGCTGGCCAAGGCCAAGGCCGCCGTCCAGGCGAACTGACGCCGCTCCTCTCCTGATCCTGCACGCGGTCCCTCGCCGGCCTGTCTCCGGATGGGTACGGGGGCCGCCCCAGCCGCGGACCCGAACGCCATGTCCCAACCGACCCGAATCTCCGCCGCCGGCATCCTGCGCGGCGCCATCGTGCCCCTGCTGGTCATCGCCTTCTGGCAGGTCCTGTCCTCCTCCGGCCTGATCAACCCGACGGTGCTGCCGTCGCCGCTGGCCGTGGTGGTGCGCTGGTGGCAGTACCTGATCCCGGCCGATCCCTACGACCCGGCGCAGATGAGCTGGTTCGCCTGGGCGCTGTCGGGCGAGATGCTGCACGACGCCTGGTCCAGCCTGTACCGCGTGGTGCTGGGCTTCGCGGTCGGGGCGGGGCTGGCGCTGCCGCTCGGGCTGCTGATGGGCTCCAGCCCGCGCATCTACGCGCTGATGGACCCGCTGGTGCAGGTGCTGCGCCCGATCCCCCCGATCGCCTACATCCCGCTGGCGATCCTGTGGTTCGGCCTGGGCAACCCGCCGGCCGTCTTCCTGATCGCCATCGGCGCCTTCTTCCCGGTGCTGATGAACACCATCGCCGGGGTGCGCCATGTCGACGGCATCTACCTGCGCGCCGCGCGCAACCTGGGGGCGGGCAGGCTGACGATGTTCCTGCGCGTCATCCTGCCGGCCGCCACCCCCTACATCCTGGCCGGCGCGCGCATCGGCATCGGCACCGCCTTCATCGTGGTGATCGTGTCCGAGATGATCGCGGTGAACGCCGGCCTCGGCTTCCGCATCCTGGAGGCGCGCGAGTTCATGTGGTCCGACAAGATCATCGCCGGGATGTTCACCATCGGCATCCTGGGCCTCGCCATCGACATCGCGATGAACCGGCTGAACAACCACCTGCTGCGGTGGCACCGCGGCCTCGAGAGCTGAGACGGAGCCCCCGGAGATGACCCCCATGCTCAAGACCGTGACCGACACCGCCCCGCAGGTCGACAGCCGGCCGGTGCAGATCCAGGCGCGCGGCGTCGACAAGGTGTTCAACGTCCCCGGCCATCCGGTGGTGGCGCTGCAGAACATCGACCTCGACGTGCGGCAGGGCGAGTTCGTCTGCCTGCTCGGCCCCTCGGGCTGCGGCAAGTCCACGCTGCTGAATGCGGTGGCCGGCTTCCAGCCGCCGACCCGCGGCAGCATCCTGGTGGAGGGCAGGCCGATCACCGAACCCGGACCCGACCGCGGCATGGTGTTCCAGGAATACGCCCTGTTCCCCTGGATGACCGTGGCGGAGAACGTCGCCTTCGGCCTGCAGATCAAGAAGCTGCCCAAGGCGGAGATCGCCGCGACGGTGGAGCGGCTGCTGGAGAAGCTGCACCTGACCGACTTCCGCAACCGCTATCCCAAGGACCTGTCGGGCGGCATGCGCCAGCGCGTCGCCATCGCCCGCGTCCTGGCGCTCGACAGCCCGATCCTGCTGATGGACGAGCCGTTCGGTGCGCTCGACGCGCTGACCCGCCGGACGCTGCAGGACGAGCTCCTGCGCATCTGGGAGGAGGTGGGCAAGACGGTGCTGTTCGTCACCCACTCCATCGAGGAGAGCATCTACCTCGCCGACCGCATCATCGTGATGACCTACCGGCCCGGCACCATCAAGCGCGACATCGCCGTCGAGATGCCGCGCCCGCGCGACGCCGCGGCGCCGGAATTCAACCGCCTGAAGCGCGAGCTCGCCCAGCTCGTGATGGAGGAGCAGCAGCGCTTCAGCCAGGACGAGATCCGCTCGGTGACGGCGGACTGAGCCCAGGCCGGAGGGGGACGGTCCTGCCCCTTCCGGCCCTTTTGCCGGCCCTTACCCTTCCGGCGTCGTCAGCGCGACGCCGAGCCGGGCGCGCCGCTTCAGCCAGGGGCTGGGGCGGTAGCGCTGGTCGCCGGTGCCCTCCAGCAGGGCCTCCAGCACCGCCAGGATGCGCGCCGGCCCCAGCCGGTCGCCCATGGCGAGCGGCCCCTGGGGATAGCCCAGCCCCAGCATCACCGCCCGGTCGATGTCGGCGGGCGAGGCGATGCGCTGCTGGGCGATATCGCAGCCGATGTTGACGATGCAGGCGACGACGCGCTGGGCGATGAAGCCCGGGCTGTCATGCGTCACCGTCACCGCATGGCCGCCGGCGGCGAGCGCCGCCCAGCCGGCGGTCCGCGCCTCCTGCGAGGTGACCGGCGTGGTCATCGCCACCCGCCGCCCCTCCAGCCCGAACAGCAGGTCGACCGCCAGCGTGCGGGTGGGATCGAGCCCCTCCGCCAGCGCCGCCGTGGTGGCGTCCTGGCCGAGCGGGGCGACCAGCGCGACCGAGCCGGCCGCCGGCCGCTCCCCGCCGTCGAGCGGCACGCCGGCCGCGGCGAGCGCGCCGGCCAGGGCGGCTCCGGCCTCCGGCGCGCGGCGGCTGACCCAGACGGGGCAGGGGACGGCCGCGGGCGCGGCCGGTTCCGGGGGCAGGACCGGCTTGCTGCCCTCATAGACGTAGAAGCCGCGCCCGGTCTTGCGGCCGAGCAGCCCGGCCGACAGGAGCTGGCGCGGCAGGATCGACGGGCGGTAGCGCGTCTCGTGGAAATACTGGGTGTAGATCGACTCCATCACCGCCTGCGAGATGTCGATGCCGATCAGGTCGAGCAGCTCGAACGGTCCCATGCGGAAGCCCGCCTGCTGCACCAGCACGCGGTCGATCTCCGCCGGCTCCGCCACCCCTTCGCCGAGCACGCGCAGCGCCTCGGTGCCATAGCCGCGGCCGGCATGGTTGACGATGAAGCCCGGCGTGTCGCGCGCCTCCACCGCCGTATGGCCGAGGCGGCGGCCGAGCGCCAGCATGGCCTCGGTCACCGGCCGCGCGGTCAGCACGCCGGGGATGACCTCGACGATCCTCATCAGCGGGACGGGATTGAAGAAGTGGAAGCCCGCCACGCGCTCCGGCCGCCTGGTCCCCGCCGCGATGGCGGTGACCGGCAGGGAGGAGGTGTTGGTCGCCAGCACGCAGTCCGGCCCGACCACCTCCTCCAGCGCCGCGAACAGGCCGCGCTTGGCCTCCAGCGTCTCGACGATGGCCTCCACCACCACATGGCAGGGGGCGAGCTCGCCGGCCGAGCCGACGGGGCGCAGCCGGCCGCCCGCCGCCTCGGCCTCCGCCGCGGTCATGCGGCCCTTCCCGGCCAGCGTGGCGAAGGTCGCGGCGATCGCCTGCGCCGCCTCCGCCGCGGCGCCGTCGCGGGCGTCGTGCAGCAGCACGGTGACGCCGGCCGCCGCGGCGATCTGCGCGATGCCGCGCCCCATCGTGCCCGTCCCGACCATGCCGAGGACGAGGTCGTCCGCCTTGGGATCGAATGTCATTGTCGCTCTTGTCTCCCTGGGGCCGCCCGTCGCGGCGGCTCGTGTCCGGTGGCGCCTCAGCGGCCCTGGTAGGCCGGGCGGCGCTTCTCGATGAAGGCGCGCATGCCTTCCTTCTGGTCCTCGCTGTCGAAGAGGAGCTGGAAGGCCTTGCGCTCCAGCATCAGGGCGGCCTCCAGCGGCGCGTCGGCGCCGGCCAGCACCACCTCCTTGATCTGGCGGGCGGCCAGCGGCGGCATGCCGGCGATGGTCTCGGCCAGCGTCAGCGCGGTCTCCAGCACCTCGCCGTCGGGCACCACGCTGCTGACGAGGCCCATGGCGTCGGCCTCCCGCGCGCTGATCGGCTTGCCGGTCAGCAGCATCATCATGGCCTTGAACTTGCCGACCGCACGGGTCAGCCGCTGGGTGCCGCCGGCGCCGGGCATGATGCCGACGCGGATCTCCGGCTGGCCGAACTGCGCGCCCTCGCCGGCGATGATGATGTCGGCATGCATCGCCAGCTCGCAGCCGCCGCCCAGCGCATAGCCGTTCACCGCGGCGATCACCGGCTTGGGGCAGGCGGCGATCGGCGCCCACAGCCGGTGCGCCTCCCGCAGCATCATCTCCACCGCGCCGGCCTCGGCCATCGCCTTGATGTCGGCGCCGGCCGCGAAGGCCTCCTCGTTGCCGGTCAGCACGATGGCGCGGACCTCGGGATCCCGGGCAAGATCGGTGAAGGCGCCCGCCAGCCCCTGCCGCACCTCCCCGTTCAGCGCGTTGCGCGCCTCCGGCCGGTTGATGCGCACCAGCGCCACCCCCTCGCGCGGACGCTCGACCACCACCACTTCCAACGGCGCTGCCGACATCCCATCCCCCTTCGGCTGGTATTTCAAGATACGAAAATAAATTCCGTTTTCTTTGACAAGCACGATAGTCGCTGCCAGGATGGCTGGCAACCACAACAATCGGATACGGGCGGCACCAGCCATGCGCAGACGCGACGACGCTCTGGTCGCGGACGAACCGGCGGCGGACGAGGAGAAGGATCCCCGCTTCGTCACCGCGCTCGCCCGCGGGCTCGAACTGCTGCGCTGCTTCCGCAAGGACGAGACGGCGCTGGGCAACCAGGACTTCGCGGAGCGGACGGGGCTGCCGAAGCCGACCGTGTCGCGCCTGACCTACACGCTGGCGAAGCTCGGCTACCTCGTCTACGACCCGCCGACCGGCAAGTACCGGCTGGGCACCGCCGTGCTGGCGCTGGGCTATGCCAGCCTGTCGGGCATGGGCATCCGGCAGGTCGCCCGCCCGCTGATGCAGGAGGTGGCGAGCCAGACCCGCCTGCAGGTGGCGCTCGGCGGGCGCGACCGGCTCAGCATGATCTATCTGGAATGCTGCCACGGCGGCGGGCCGATCACCCTGTCGCTCGACGTCGGCTCCCACATCAAGCTCGGCACCTCGGCGATGGGCCGCGCCTATCTGGCGGCGCTGCCGGATGCGGAGCGCACCGCCCTGATGGGCAAGCTGGAGGAGCATGAGGGCAAGCGCTGGCCCGCCGTCCACGAGGGCATCCTCCAGGCGGTGGAGGACTACCGCACCCGCGGCTATTGCCGCTCCATCGGCTCGTGGAAGTCGGAGGTGAACGCCATCGGCGTGCCATTCGTGCCGCGCAACGGCTCGGCCGTGCTCGCCTTCAACTGCGGCGGCCCGGCCTTCCTGGTCGACCGCAGGAAGCTGGAGGAGGAATACGCCCCCCGGCTCGTCGCCATGGTCCGGCGCATCGACGCGGCCCTCTTCAACGGCTGAAACGGCTGAAACGGCTGGCGCGGGGCCGCGGCCGGCCGGCCCCCTCTCTCCCCGAGTCTGCCCCATGGGTCAGGAGGCGGACGGTTGCGGTCGTGAAACCAAGTGTCGCATGCGGCGCTCTTTCGGAGGGGCGGCGGCAGCTTCCGCTTGAGTGTGGGGCGCGTCTGTGACACCACCACTGGCCGGCCCACCCGCAGGCCGGCTGATCGCCGAAGCGCTCGCGTCCTGCGGGCGTTCGGGTGATATATTGTCAAGCCGCGGTCCCGCACCGATACTGTCGGATATGGTTTTGCTGCCGGATTGTCCATGCCATACCGCATCCTGATCGCCGACGACCATCCCCTGATGCGGACAGCGCTCAGCCAGACCATCGGGCAGGCGCTGCCGGGGTCGGAGATTCTCGAGGCCGCGCGCTTCGACCAGATCAAGCCGGTTCTGGACAGCGGCGACGGGGTGGACATCATCCTGCTCGACCTGCACATGCCGGGGATGAGCGGCCTGATCGGCCTGATGATGCTGCGCTCCGAACATCCGGCGATCCCGGTGATCGTCGTCTCGGCGTCCGAGGATGCGGTGACCGTGCAGCGCGCCATCGACTACGGCGCCTCCGGCTTCGTGCCGAAATCGGCCCCCAACAGCCAGATCGTCGAGGCCATCCGCGCCGTGCTGGATGGCGAGCTGTGGGTGCCGGCCATCCCCGCCACCACCGAATCCGACGTCCCCGACCTCGCCCAGCGCGCCGCCACCCTGACGCCGCAGCAGCTCCGCGTGCTGGCCGGCATCGCCGAAGGCAAGCTGAACAAGCAGATCGCCTACGAGATGAACGTGGCGGAGACGACCGTGAAGGCGCACGTCACCACCATCCTGCGCAAGCTGGGCGTGCTGACCCGCACCCAGGCGGCGGTGCTCGCCAGCCAGATGGCGCTGGCCCCGCCGCCTCCGCCGGTGGAGTGACGGCGCCGGTCCGGGCGGGCGGGACTCTTCACCACAGCCGGACGATCCCGGCGCCCGGTGCTGCGGCCGGCGCCCGATTGGCCTTGCTTGTCCTCATTAGTTTTCCTAGGGGCGAACGAGAGTTATCATCGTTTGCCGCCCCATCGCCGCCTGCCTATCGTCCGGCCACCGAGACATGGGAACGGAGGGTTGAGATGATCGGACGGCGAAGCGTCCTGGCGGTCGGCGGTGGCCTGCTCCTGCTCACCGCGGCGCGGTTGGATGCCAAGGAAAACAAGACGTTGGGCGGTGATGCCCTGCGCGATGCCATGGCCGCGCTGGAGCGGCGCAGCGGTGGCCGGCTGGGGGTGGCGGTGCTCGACACCGGCAGCGGACGGCGCTTCGACTGGCGCGGGGGCGAGCGGTTCCCGATGTGCAGCACCTTCAAATTTCTATTGGCGGCGGCCGTGCTGAAGAGGGTCGACCAGGGCAGGGACAGCCTGGAGCGCCGCATCCCGGTGACCGCGGCCGACCTCGTCCCCTATGCCCCCTTCGCCGAGGGGCGGGTGAACGGCACGCCCCCCACGGTGGCCGAACTGTGCGAGGCGGCGGTGACGCTGAGCGACAATGTAGCGGCGAACCTGCTGCTGAGCGCGGTCGGCGATCCGGCCGGCCTCACCGCCTTCGTCCGGACGCTCGGCGACACGCACAGCCGGCTCGACCGCAACGAGCCGGAGCTGAACAGCTCCATCCCCGGCGATCCGCGCGACACCACGACGCCGAACGCCATGGTCCACAGCATGGGACGGCTGATGCTGGGCGACGCGCTGCGCCCCGCCTCGCGCGACCAGCTCATCGCCTGGATGGTCGCCAACAGGACCGGCGACAAGCGCCTGCGGGCGGGACTGCCGCAGGGCTGGCGGGTCGGCGACAAGACGGGCACCGGCAACGGCTCGTTCAACGACATCGCCATCGTCTGGCCGGCCGGCAAGCCGCCGCTCCTCGTCGCCAGCTACCTGACGCAGACGCCGAAGGGGTTCGCGCAGGGCGACGCGGTCCACGCCGACGTGGCGAAGGCGGTCGTCGAAGCGCTCGACGGCTAGCCCGCCCGCACGACGCTTCACCCCGCCAGCCTCTGCCCCTCCGCCAGAAGCTGCGCCAGCAGGGCGCGCAGCGCTCCCGGCTTGACCGGCTTGTAGAGCAGGCGGCAGCCGGCCCCCTCGATGTCCTCGCGGACGGCGGGGGCGCGGTCGGCGGTGACCACCGCGGCGGGGATGCTCGCGCCCAGGCCCGCCCGCAGCGTCGCCAGCGCCTCCACGCCGGTGATGCTGCGGTCGAGGTGGTAGTCGGTCAGGATCACGTCCGGCACCGCCCCCTCCAGGCGGGCGAGTGCCAGGTCCGGTGTCGCGGCGGTGACGACGCGGCAGGCCCAGCTCGACAGCAGGTCCTCGGTGGCGCGGGCGATGGCCGGTTCGTTCTCCAGGCACAGCACCAGCACGCCGCGCAGGTCCCGCCCGCGCGGACGGACGACCGCGGGCCGGGCCGCCACCGGCTCCGCCGTCAGCGGGACCAGCACGGAGAAGACGCTGCCCCGCCCGACCTGCGAGCGGACATGGACCGGGTGGTCGAGGATGCCGGCCAGCCGTTCCACGATGGCCAGCCCGAGGCCCAGCCCCTTGCCCCGCTCGTCGCCGTCATGGTCGAGCTGGCGGAACTCCATGAAGATCTCCGGCACCCGGTGCTCGGGGATGCCGGGTCCGGTATCCCACACCTCGATCGACAGATGGTCGCCGCGGCGCCGGCAGCCCAGCAGGATGCGGCCGGTGCGGGTGTAGCGCACGGCGTTGGCCAGGTAGTTCTGCAGGATGCGGCGCAGCAGGGTGGGATCGCTGCGCACGGTGGCGGTGCAGCCGACGGTGCGCAGGGCCAGCCCGTGCTGGCGGGCCAGCACCGTGAACTCCTCGCCCAGCGGCTTCAGCAGCTCGTCGATGCGCAGCGCCGCCGGGTTGGGCTTGACCACCCCGCTGTCGAGCTTCGACACGTCCAGCAGGTCGCCGAGGATCTGCTCGACCGACCGCAGCGAGGTGTCGATCTGCCGGATCGCCGGGTCACCGTTGCGCTCCGACAGGGCGGAGACGAACAGCCGGGCAGCGTGCAGCGGCTGCAGCAGGTCATGGCTGGCGGCGGCGAGGAAGCGCGTCTTGCCGGCGTTGGCCCGCTCGGCCTCCGCCTTCGCCTCGGACAGGTCGCGGGTGCGTTCGGCGATGCGGCGCTCCAGCGTCTCGTTGGCCTCCAGCAGGGCGGCGGCGGCGCGGTGCCGCTCGGTCACGTCGGTGTAGACGGCGACGAAGCCGCCGCCGGGCATCGGGTTGGTGGCGATCTCCAGCACCGTGCCGTCCGGGCGCCGCCGTTCGTAGACGTCCGGCTTGTTGCGCCGGCGCGGGTCGGAGCGGCGCGCCAGCAACGTCTCGATCTCGCCGTTGCGGCCGTACTCGCCGCGCCGGGCGATCAGCCCGACGATCTCCTCCAGCGAGGTGCCGACCTGCACGAAGCCGTCCGGCAGGTCGAGCAGGACGAGGAACTGGTTGTTCCAGGTGGCGACGCGCCATTCCTCGTCGAACACGGCGATGCCCTGGGGGACGTTCTCCACGGTGGCGCGCAGCAGCTCGTGCTGCTTCAGGATGGCGCGCGAGGCCTCGTCGATGATCGAGCGGGCGTCGGTGCGCGACAGCCGGCGGTCGGACAGCAGCCCCGCCACCACCACGCGGGCCGAGGCCGAGCCGACCGCCCCGGCGAGCAGCCGTTCGGTGAGCTGGATCGCCTCGCCGTCGCTGCGCGCCAGCAGGGCGGTCTGCAGGTCGCCGTCGCCGACCGCGGTCAGCCGCCGGAAGGCGGAGTCGGCGCGGGCCTGCCCGACATAACGCGTCGCCAGGTCGTGCAGGTCGGCCAGCGTGGCGCCGCGCGGGCCGGGGGTTTCCGCACCGTCGGCGCGGCGGCGGCTCATGAAGCGGGCGGCCTGCTGGCGTTCCAGCGTCGACGGGCGGGTGACCAGCGAGACCAGCACCAGCAGCAGCAGGTTGGGGCCGAGGCTCCACAGCGCGGCGTTGGTCAGCGGGTCGATGTCGGCGATGCCGGCCAGCGCCACCGGGCTCAGCCCGGTCAGTCCGAAGGGGCCGGCCTTCAGGGCGTCCGCCGTCAGCCAGCCGGCGTCGGCGAAGGAGGGCAGCAGCATCGTGTAGGTCCAGCCGACGAAGCCGGCGATGATCCCGGCGAAGGCGCCGGCGCGGGTGGCGCGGCTCCACACCAGCCCGATCAGCAGGGCCGGGGCGAACTGCGCCACCGCGGTGAAGGACATCATGCCGATGGTCGCCAGCGGGAAGGCCGGGCCGAGAACGCGGTAGCAGCCGTAGGCCAGCACCAGGATGACGATCACCGCGGAGCGGCGGACCATCAGCAGGATCGCCGCCGGATCGTCGCGCAGCCGCCGGTCCTCCGGCCGCATGGTCATCAGCAGAGGCACCGCGATGTCGTTGCAGATCATGGTGCTGAGCGCCACCGTCTCCACCAGGATCATGCTGGTGGCGGCGGACAGGCCGCCGATGAAGGCGATCATCGCCAGCCACGGCCAGCCCTGGGTCAGCGGCACCGTGACCATGAAGGTGTCGGCGTTGGTCCGCCCGTCGGGGAACAGCATCAGCCCGGCCAGCGCCACCGGCAGCACGAACAGGTTGATGGCGATCAGGTAGGCGGGGAACAGCCGGGCGGAGGAGCGCACGTCGCCGGCATGGGTGTTCTCCACCACCGCGACATGGAACTGCCGCGGCAGGCAGAGGATCGCCAGCGCCGACAGCAGGCAGGCCACCCACCAGTCCACCCCGATGGTGCTGACCCGCATCAGTTCCAGGAACTCCGGATGGCTCGCCGCGACGGAGAAGAAGGTGGCGGGGTCGCCGTAGGCCGCGAAGGCGATGGCGCCGCCGACCCCGAGCGCCGCCGCCAGCTTCACCACCGATTCCGCGGCGATCGCCATCATCAGGCCGCGGTGGTGCTCGTTGGCGGAGATGCTGCGCACGCCGAACAGGATGGCGAAGGCCGCCATCAGGAAGGTGACCAGCAGCGTCGTGCCGCCGGGCGCCCGGCTCATCTCGGAGCGCAGCGTGTCGCTCGCCAGCGCCTCGAAGCTGATGGTGATCGCCTTGAGCTGCAGCGCGATGTAGGGCAGCAGCCCGATCACCGCCGTGATGGTCACCAGCGCCGCCAGCCCGCGGCTCTTGCCGTAGCGCGCCGACAGGAAGTCGGAGATGGAGACGACGTTCTCCGCCTTGGCCACCCGCACGATGCGCGCCAGGATCGGCCAGCCGAGCCCCATCAGCAGGATCGGCCCGATGTAGATCGGCAGGAAGTAGAATCCGCCGGTCGCCGCCCGCCCGACGGCGCCGTAGAAGGTCCAGGAGGTGCAGTAGACCCCGAAGCTGAGCGCGTAGAGCAGGGGCGTGCGCCGGTTCGCCGTCCCCTTCGCCGTGCGGTCGCCATACCAGGCGATGGCGAAGAGGGTGGCGAGATAGGCCAGCGAGATGGCCAGGATGAACCAGCTCTCCATCGGGTCCGCCGCAAGCGTGGGGGGTAGGGAGGGATCGGGCGGCCACCCTAGCACGAAACGGCTGCGGGCGGAGGGATGAACCCCCCGCCCGCGACCCTGTATCCCGTGCCGTCCGGCGAAGGTCAGTCGTGCTGGTAGATGTCGACGTCCCGGGTCTCGCGGACGAACAGCACGCCGATCACGAAGGTCGCCGCGGCGATCACGATCGGGTACCAGAGGCCGGAATAGATGTCGCCGGTGGCCGCCACGATGGCGAAGGAGGTCGTCGGCAGGAAGCCGCCGAACCAGCCGTTGCCGATATGGTAGGGCAGCGACATCGAGGTGTAGCGGATGCGGGTGGGGAACATCTCCACCAGCATCGCGGCGATCGGGCCGTAGACCATGGTGACGTAGAGGACCAGCACGGTCAGCAGGGCGATGACCATCACATGGTCGACCTGCGCCGGGTCGGCCTTCGGCGGGTAGCCGGCGGTCTTCAGCGCGTCGGACAGGCCCTTGTCGAAGGCGGCGCCGGCGGCCTTCACGTCGGTCGGGGCGGCATGGGTCGACGGGCCGTGGCTCAGCGACACGCCGGTCGAGGCCGCCGGCGCCGCAATGTAGGACTGGATGACCGTGGTGCCGACGCGGACCGACGCGACGGTCCCCGCCGGCGCGGCCTCGTTGGAATAGGGGATGCCGCGGCGGGCCAGCGCACTCTTGGCGATGTCGCAGGAGGAGGTGAACTGGCTGGTGCCGACAGGGTTGAACTGGAAGGAGCACTCGTTGGGGTCGGCGACGACCACGACCGGCGCCGTGGCGGCCGCGGTTTCCAGCGCCGGGTTGGCGTAGTGGGTGATCGCCTTGAAGATCGGGAAGTAGGTCAGGCAGGCCAGCACCAGCCCGGCCATGATGATCGGCTTGCGGCCGATGCGGTCGGCCAGCGTGCCGAAGACGATGAAGAAGGGCGTGCCGATCAGCAGGGCCGCCGCGATCATCAGGTTGGCGGTCTGCGCATCGACCTTCAGCGTCTGGGTCAGGAAGAACAGGGCATAGAACTGGCCGGTGTACCAGACCACCGCCTGGCCGGCGACGAGGCCGAACAGGGCGAGCAGCACGACCTTCAGGTTCTTCCACTCGCCGAAGGATTCGGTCAGCGGCGCCTTGGAATGCTTGCCCTCCTCCTTCATCCGCTTGAAGGCGGGCGATTCGTTCAGCATCAGGCGGATCCAGACCGAGATGCCCAGCAGCACGATCGAGATCAGGAAGGGGATGCGCCAGCCCCACTCGTCGAAGGCCTCCGGCGACATCGACACGCGGCAGCCCAGGATCACCAGCAGCGACAGGAACAGGCCCAGCGTCGCCGTGGTCTGGATCCAGGCGGTGTAGTTGCCGCGGCGGCCGTGCGGCGCATGCTCCGCCACATAGGTCGCGGCACCGCCGTATTCGCCGCCGAGCGCCAGGCCCTGCAGCAGGCGCAGCACGATCAGGATGATCGGCGCCGCGATGCCGATGGCGGCGTAGTTGGGCAGGATGCCCACGATGAAGGTGGACAGGCCCATGAGCAGGATGGTGACGAGGAAGGTGTATTTGCGGCCGATCATGTCGCCCAGCCGGCCGAAGACCAGCGCGCCGAACGGACGCACCGCGAAGCCGGCGGCGAAGGCGAGCAGGGCGAAGATGAAGGCCGCGGTCGGGTTGACGCCCGAGAAGAACTGCTTGGCGATCACCGCGCTGAGCGAGCCGTACAGGTAGAAATCATACCACTCGAAGACCGTGCCGAGCGACGAGGCGAAGATGACCTTCTTCTCCTCGCCGCTCATCGGGCGAACGGCGTCGCCCGTGGATGCCGCATAAGCCATGTCTCAAGCACCCTCCCTGTTTTTATCATGGGATGTCCGCCCGCGGGCGAGACGGGGCGCCGGCAGGGCGAATTCTGTTTCCGTGACAAAATGTCGCCCTGGCAAACAAATTTGGCACCCCCGACCATGGTCGGTGGTGACGGAACCCGCGCCCGGGTTTAGGTTGAGCGCTTTGCTCGGCTATCCGGCTTCGCCATCAGGCTGCCGGCGAGGTGCGGACCAAGCAAAATGGTCGGGGATCGCGGGCGGCTTCAGCCGGCGCGGCGCAGATCCTCGCAGCGCGCGCGGCGCTGGAGCAGATAGGCCTCGCGGGTCTTCTCGTAGTCGGTGAAGCGCAGGGCCTTGGCCTGCGGGTCGATCTGGCGCGTCGCCACCACGTCGGCGACGATCTCGATGGTCTCGGCCACCAGCAGCGTCTGGAAGCTCGCCCCCGTCCCGAAGGTGGCGCCGACCACCGTCCACAGGATGAGGTTTGTCAGCACGATGTCCGAGACGGCGTCGCGCGTGGTGCGCGGTCCGACGAAGGGCAGCACCAGATAGGGGCCCTCGCCGACGCCCGCCTTGCACAGGCTGAGCCCGGCGTCGGTGTGGGTGGCGCCGTAGCCCCAGGCGGTGGCGGTGTCGTAATAGCCGAGAATGCCGGCGGTGCTGTTGATGGCGAAGCGCTGGACCGACCGCCAGGAATTGGGCAGGTCGCCCACCGCCAGCGCGGTGATGGCGGTCACCGGCTCGTTGACCAGATTGGCGACCACGTTGCCCAGGGCGCCCTCGGTGCCGGGCGGCGCCTGCGGGTCGGCCGCGCCGCCCGGCCACCAGCCGTCGCGCCACTGCGCCAGCGCGTCCATCCGGCCGTAGACGGCGCCGTTGAAGGAGAACATCAGCCGGCTGTAGCGGTCGAGCAGCCCACCCTCGCCGGAGGGTCCCGCCGGACCGGACGCCCGTTCCGGCGCCTGATCCGCGGCCGTCCCGGCCGGTGGCGCCTCGGCGCGGGCGTCGGCGCCGGCCGCCGCCGCGACGGCCAGCACGGCGGCGACGGCCAGGCGGCGCGGCGCCGGCATCAGCGGCCGGGCATCTGGGCGAGCGCGCTGGCGATCCGGCCGCCCAGCTTGGCGATGGCCGCATCGGCGGCCAGCCGCGCGCGGGCGTCGGTCATCCAGCTATCCAGCGCCAGCGCAACATCGCCGGAAACCTGCGACAGCTCCGTCACCGCGCCGTCGAGGTTGCCGGTCGCCAGATGCTCGCGCGCATGTTCCACCGCCGCCGCGACCCGCTCGGCCTGCGGAGGCGCAGCCCCCTGGTCCGCCGGCTGGCGGCCGATCAGGCTGTTGAACCAGGCTGCCGGCATGGCCTTGTAGTCCGGCCGGGTGATCTCCTCGGCCAGCGACTTGAACTCGTGGCGGAGCTGCTGCGTCACCAGGATCCCGGTGGTCGAGTATTTCTCGATGGAGGCCAGCAGCGGAGCGGCGGCGCCGAGGTCCGGGTTGGCGGCGCGGGCCAGCGCCAGTTCCACGTCGAACGGACCCGGCCGGCGCAGCGCCGCCTGGAGCTGGACCAGCGCCACCAGGCCGACCCGCGCCTCGGCGGCGGCCTGGGCGCTGCGGGCGGCGGCGGTCTCCTGCCGCGCCTTGTCGAGGCCGGCGGCCAGGTCGACCATCCGGCGCTCCAGGTCGGCGACGGTCTGCGACAGCCTGCCGATCTCGACGTCCTGGCGGGCCTGCTTCTCCGCCGTCGGCGTGCGCAGATGCATGAACTGGAAGAGCGGCGGCGCCCAGAAGGCGGAGGTCACGGCCGCGACCAGCGCCACCGCCGCCATCGCGGTGGTCCCGCCGCCCGCCGTCCGCCGCGGCGCCGGCTGCGGAGTGTCCCAGTCCGCACCGGCCGGAGCCGGGGTGCTGCCTTGCTGATCCGCGTCGCCCGTCATCGCTCGCCCCCCTTCGGCCCGTCTCTCATGGGTTATGACCAGTCTTCGTTACTATATCCGGACGAGGTGGCCGGCAAGGCCATGCCGCCCGGCCCTAGAAGGTCAGCGTCAGCACCGATACCAGCGCATGCACCAGCAGCGTGATGGTCACGCCGGCGATGATCGACTGGGCGATGGCGGTGTTGATCGCGATCACCGAGTCCTTGCGCCCCATGCCGATCAGGATCGCCACGCCGCCGGCCAGGAACCCGCTCAGCGCCACCTTCAGCAGCACCCAGCCCATCTTCTTCGCCGGCCACAGCCCGTCGACCAGCAGCTTGCGGAAGAAATGGTCCTGCCACAGCTCGCGCGGCTGCTGCGGGAACAGCAGGTGCCAGGTCTCCATCGACCCCCAGCTCGCCACCGCCAGCGACATCACCAGCAGCAGGCCCGATCCCACCACCATGTTCAGGATGATCGCGGTGAAGATGTAGCCGCGGGCCGGGATGTGCAGGTTCTCCATCGCCTTGAACTGCGAGGACAGCACCCGGTTGCCGATGTCGGCGGCGATGATGGCGTTGTTGCGGGCGACGAACAGGATGCTGCTGATCAGCGGCACCGCCACCGTCGCCTGCACCAGCCCGACGCCGACCAGCGTCTCGTCATGCAGCAGCGACTTCAGGAAGCCGCCGAAGGAATTGTAGTTGAAGCCGAACCACATGGACACGAAGCCCATGATCAGCGCTCCCATCCCCATGTAGACCAGCATCATCGGGGACACGCAGAGCGCCCAGAAATATTCGGCGAGATAGCGCAGGAACCAGTAGCCGCGCGACCGGCTGCCGATGGCGGCCGGCCAGGGGTTGGGCCGTTCGCCGGCGGGCGGACGCCGGACGGCCGTCCCCGCATCGGGAGCGGCATCCGTGGCGGCATCGGGGGCCGAGCCCACCCGCAGCAGCTCCGCCTCCACCAGCTCGGCGTCGGGCGGCACCTCGACCAGCCGGTGGTTGCGGGTGTCGAGCAGCAGCACCCGGTCGGCGATCGGCAGCAGGTCCTTCACATGGTGGGCGACGATCAGCGCCGGCTTGCCCATGCCGCGGCACAGCCCGCGGATCAGCTCCCCCAGCCGCCGGGCCGAGGTGACGTCGAGGCCGGAGTTCGGCTCGTCGAACAGCAGCACCGGCCGGTCGGCCAGCACCGTGCGGGCGATGGCGAGGCGCTGGCGCTGGCCGCCGCTGCAGGCCGATACGCGCTTGTGCGGGCCGATGTCGCCGAGCAGCGCGGTGGCGTCGGCCATCAGCTCCGGGTGGCGGCCCGGCGCATGGTCGGCGGCGATGCGCAGGTTCTCGATCGCCGTCAGGTCGTCGAACAGCGCATGCTCCTGGAAGACGATGCCGCCGACGTCGCTGCGCTCGGCGGCGAGGTCGATCCGGCGGTCGCCCAGCGTCAGCCGGCCGGTCACCCGCCAGCCGCCCTCGCCGACCTCCAGCAGCCCGCCAAGCAGCTTCACGATGGTGGACTTGCCGCCGCCGCTGGGGCCGACCAGCAGGACCACCTCCGACGGGCCGATGCGCAGCGTCGTGGGGTCGAGCAGTGCGCCGCCGCCGGGCCGGCGGATCGACAGGTTCTCGATCAGGATTTCGGGATGGTCCGCAGGCATCGTCACGGGCCGGCACTCCGCACAAGGAGCTTCGGCGCCCGCGGGTCGAGGCGGAGCATCTCGTCGCGCTGCTGCGGGCTCATCAGGATCACCACCGGGCCGGTGCGGCCGTTGATGAAGCCGTGGAAGGCATAGGCGGCCAGCGCGTTGAGGTCGGCATCGGCCCGCACGCCGAACAGGATGCGCGGCGCCATGCGCGACAGCTCGCCGACCGGCTGCCCGACCGGGGCGAGATGGACGCCCATGCGCGGGTCGGTGACCAGCCGCATCACCGTCGCCTCGACCCGCGGGTCGGCGGCCAGCGCGTCCATCATCCCGTTGGCGAAGGTCTGCAGGAACAGCTTGGTCTGCCGCGTCTCGACGATGGCGCCCGCCATGCGCTCCAGCACGCCGAACTCGCGCACGTCGCGCATCGCCGCCTCCAGCGCCTGTTCCAGCGGCGCGGTGTTCCACGGCCGGGCGTTGAAGACGTCGAGCACGGCGCCGACGTTGGCCTGCAGGATCTCCCAGATCAGCCCGTCGAGCCGGCGCATCACCAGCGGCCGGATCTCCCGCATGGCGGTGTCGCGCACGATGGGCTCCGCCGCGCGCATCATCTCGTCATAGGCGGCGCGGGTGGCCGGGGCGCGCCACGCCTTGTCGAAGGCGTCGCGGGCGGACTCCTGCAGCGCCGGCCGGTACTCGCGGGTGAATTCCGGGGAGCGGAGGATGGCGTCGGCCGACTGCCGCATCGCCGCCCCCAGCCGGTCGAAGCCCTGGCGCAGCTCGCTCCGCTCCGCCTCGGTGGCGAGCATCCACAGGGTGCGGATGTCGGCGAAGAACAGCACCGCCTCGCTCGCCCTGGCCAGCAGCGGGTCGGACGGGTCGTAGAGCGTGACGCGGATGCGGCCGTCATCCTCCTGCCTGGCATAGCCGGAGCGGATCGTGGTGCGGTCGGGCCGCAGCGTCAGCACCGGGATGCCGGAACCGGCCACCGTCGGCTCCAGCGTCCGGTCCATCGGCACGGCGGGGGAAAAGCTCCAGGTCGCGGTGGCGGTGCGCAGCGGCAGCGCCGCCATGCCGGCCGCGGCGAACAGGGCGAGCAGCCCGGCGCTTGCCGCGGCGGACAGAATCCCGGACCGGCTGACGAAACCCATGCGCGACACCCACCCCGCCTTGCGAAGACCCAAGCAGGACCGACGGGGCGGAGTACCCCGTCCGCGTGCAGGGAAGCATCAGCAATGCAGGCGAAACAACAAAAATCCCGCCGGGCCAACGAACTGTCATGAAAGCCGGACTGTCGCGGACGCCGGACCGTCGTGAAAGCCCGGGCCAGCCGCCGTCGGCCGCCGTCAGCCGCGGGCCGGGGCGGGCGCCGGGCGCCGGGTGGTCCGGCCGCCTTCCTCCTCCTCTTCCGGCCGGCCGGGGCGCCGGAAGGTGGAGAGTTCGGAGATGCGGTTGACCACCAGCCCGTTCAGCCGGCAGGCGGCGACCTCGATCACCTCGAATCCCGCCTTGCGCGGGAAGCGGGAGCCGATCCGGTCGCGCACCTCGCGCTCGGTGTCGGCGACCAGCAGGTAGCGGCGCACCCCGGTCCAGCCGCGATGGTCGCCGGCATCCAGCAGGTTGACGCCGGCGGGGGTGTAGCGGACGGCCGCCTCCCAGAAGCGGCCGGGGCGCGGGTCCACCCGCTCGAAGACGAAATAGCGCTCCAGCGGCGCCACCCGCTTGTTGTCGAGATCGATCAGCGCCGCCTGCATCTCCTGCTCGGCCTTGGTGACGCGGCGTTCCATATCGGCCTCGGCCTGGGCCAGCTTGGTGTACTCGTTGGAGATCTCCGTCAGCTCCACCGCCAGGTCGTCGGCCTTGCCCTTGAGCTTGGCGGCGGCGACGCGGCTCTGGGCGAGCTGGCGGCGCCAGTAGCGGTTCGACAGGACGGTGAGCACCATCAGCGCCAGCGAACAGTAGAGGAGCATCCCGGTCATGCGGCGGTGACCTCCGCCTCGGGATCGGGCGCATGGGCCAGCGGCACGATCGGGCTGCAGGCGATGCCGTTGCGTGCGGAAAAGGCGTTCTGCAGCACCGCGTAGGCCGCGTCGGTGGAGGGCGCCCAGATATGGGCGACGTTGCGGTATTCCCAGATCTGGCGGGAAAAGACGATGTCCTTGCGCTCCAGCTCGGCGAAGTTCGCCGCCGCCGTCAGCCGCGCCCAATAGACGTCGCAGTTGCCGTCGGCCTCGCCGCCCAGCTCGTGCACCATCTCGACCTTGGAGCATTCCAGCGCCCGCGCCTCGGTCTGCGCCTTCTGGCGCCGGCCGGTATACTCGGTCAGCCGGGCCTGCAGCGTGATCAGGTCGGACCGCTTGCGCTCCGTTCTCTGCCGCCACTCGGCCAGCGCCGCGCGCTTCCTGTCGTACTGACGCTGGTTGATCGCTTCGCGCGCCTTCTCGGCGCTGACGCGTCCCACATCGACCACGATCGACAGTCCCAGCGCCGCGGCACTGGTGATCAGCAGCAGCAAGCCCAGGAACTCGGCCGAAAACACCATCCGCACACCCTTCGCTGCGCCGGCGGCGCCGCCATTCCCCGGCCGGCGGCCGGGACAGCCCTGCCCGTTGCGGCGCGGCACGCCGCCGTATGCAACGGAGCATAACATCGCAGGAGTGTTGGCGGGTTGCATTTTTTCGTCAGGATTGCTCCTTATTTCGACAGACGAAGAGGTGCAGATGCTTTCCTTGACAGGACATATCGCTTCACCAACTATCTTCCAAATTCAGGCCGATTCGGCTGCCACCGTTACTTGCGGACTGGCCAGTCGAGGAGCCTTATACGATCCGGCCTGTGGCGGACGGCCGGCTGCCGGGGGAAATAGCCGCTTTGTGTGAAGCTTTATGTCGTATTGCGGATTGCTTCTTTTCCCGGCGGTCGCAATTCGATAAAGTCCCCATCCTCGACTGAACCGCAACCCGCCGGCGGCACCGTTCGCGCGGGAGGGGCGGCACGGGGTGGCCTGCATGAGGGACGAGCGTTACCTGCGAGCCGTTCGTGACGCGCTGGTCCGGCACCAGCAGTGGCTGCTGCGCGACCCGCCCGGCCTGGGCCGGCGCGCCAATCTCAGTTTCCAGGATCTCAGCGGCCTCGGGCTGAAGCGGATCAACCTCGCGGGCGCCAAGCTGACCGGGGCCAGCCTCGCCGGTGCGCGCCTGTCCGGTTCCGTGCTGTCGCGGGTCGATCTCTACGGCGCGGACCTCAGCCGCGCCGACCTGTCGGGCGCGCAGCTCCAGTCCGCCGACCTGCGCGGCGCGCGGGTGGACGGGGCCACGCTCAGCGGGGCGGACCTGCGGGGCGCCGACCTGCGCCGCGGCCTGATGATGGAAGTCGGGGCGCAGCGCGCCGCCGGCAACCCGGACGGCACCACCACCTTCGTCGGCTGCAGCATGGCCCGCACCGTGCTGGCCGGCTGCCGCATGGGGCAGTGCGACTTCTCGGGCAGCGACCTGTCGGGGGCCGACTTTTCCGACGGTGACCTCACCGGCGCCATCCTGATCGGCGCCAACCTGACCGACGCGGTGATCCGGCGCACCGCGCTCGACGGCGTGCTGATGTGCGGCGCCCGCCTCGACGAGGAACTGCGGGCGACGCTGGAGCGGCGGGGCATCGACGTCGACGGGACGGGGATGACGACGCTGGCCGCCCGGGTGGCCGACCTGATCTCCACCCACCAGATCTGGGTCGACAAGGAGGGGCGGGCGGGGCAGCGGCTGGAACTGCAGCGGGCCGACCTCCGCGGCTATTCCTTCGCCAACCAGCTCCTCTGCGGGGCGGTGATGCGGTTCAGCAGCCTGCGCGGCGCCGACTTCTCCGGCGCGAAGCTGATCATGGCGGATCTGTCCTACAGCGACCTGCGCGACGCGGACTTCACCAGCGCCGACCTGTCGGGCTGCAACCTGCAGGGCGCCAACCTCGCCGGCGCCAAGCTGTGGCGGGCCCGCCTGCGCGAGGTGGATCTGGCCGGCGACGGCAGCCGCCTGTGGCCGACCAGTTTCGAGAAGGCGGTGCTGACCGGGGCCGACCTGCGCGACGCCAGCCTTGCCCGCGTGATCCTGCGCGGGGCGGACCTCACGGCGATCAGGACCAGCCTCGCCACGCTGCGCGGCGCCGACCTGTCGGGGGCCGGCGGGCTGCTGCAGGCGCCGGCCTGACAGCGCTTCGCCCCGGCACAGCGGATGGCGCGGTGCCGGGGCGAACGGGAGCCGGGATGGAAGGAACGGCTCCGGCCCGCGGGCCTCGGGTCACCCGATCCCGGGCCGGCGGGTGTCGGGAGCGGCGTCAGCTCCGGTCGCCGCCGCCGCCGCCGTGCGAGTGCTGGCCGCCCTTGCGGCCGGCTTCCGCCGCCCGTTCCGGATCATTCTTGAAGTTGCCGCCGGAGACGTGACCGCCCTTGCGGCCGGCCTCGGCCGCCCGTTCCGGGTCGTTCTTGAAGTTGCCGCCGGAGTGCTGGCCGCCCTTGGACTGTCCGTCATTCTGGTTCGCCATCGTTACCTCCTGTTTGGATTGGTTGGTCTCGGTATGGCGCTCCTTCCAACAGCGGGTTTGGAGAATCGTCACGGCCGACAAAACCCTGTGTCGTGGCGCGGGGGCCGGCTCCCCCGGCCGGGGAACCGCCGGACCGCATGTCGCCGCGTGCAGCCGGAACGGAAAAAGCCCTTCCCCGGGGACGGGGAAGGGCTTCCGGCGTCGTCGGCAGGATGCCGGACGGTTGCCGTGCTTCAGGCGGCGCGGATCTGGGCGAGGAAGGTGCCGACCTCGCGGTGCAGGGCCTCGGCCTGCTGCGACAACTCGCGCGAGGCGCCGAGCACCTGGGTGGCGGCGGTGCCGGTCTGGCTGGCGGCCTCGTTGACCTGCACGATGGTCCCGCTGACGTCGCGGGTGCCGAGGGCGGCCTGCTGGACGTTGCGGGTGATCTCGCCGGTGGTGGCGTTCTGCTCCTCGATGGCGGCGGCGATGGCCGAGGCGATCTCGTTGATCGAGGCGATCGTCGTGCCGATCTCGTCGATCGCGTGCACCGTGCCCTGCGTCGCCATCTGGACCGCGGCGATCTGGGCGCCGATCTCCTCGGTCGCCTTGCTGGTCTGGTTGGCCAGCGCCTTGACCTCGCTCGCCACCACGGCGAAGCCCTTGCCGGCTTCGCCGGCACGGGCCGCCTCGATCGTCGCGTTCAGCGCCAGCAGGTTGGTCTGGCTGGCGATGTCCTGGATCAGCCGCACCACCTCGCCGATGCGGTTGGCCGCCTCGGCGAGGCCGCGGACGGACTCCACCGTCTGCTGTGCCTGGGTCGCGGCGGTGGAGGCGATGCTGGTCGAGCTGGCGACCTGCCGGCCGATCTCCTGGATCGAGGCCGCCATCTCCTCGGTCGCGGCGGCGACGGTCTGCACGTTGGCGCTGGTCTGCTCGGCCG
Organism: Azospirillum thermophilum; assembly: GCF_003130795.1. Classification (NCBI taxonomy): domain Bacteria; kingdom Pseudomonadati; phylum Pseudomonadota; class Alphaproteobacteria; order Rhodospirillales; family Azospirillaceae; genus Azospirillum; species Azospirillum thermophilum. The sequence continues at coordinate 1,251,868 of NZ_CP029352.1, read as the reverse complement.
ACGCGGCCGACGCGGTCGCCTGGGCGTTGGTCTGGTCGGCCAGCGCCGCCATGCTCTCGGCAGTGTGGCTCAGCTCCGACGAGGCCGAGGCCATGCCGCCCAGCACCTCGGAGACGGAGCGGTCGAAGCTGCGGATATACTCCTCGATCTGCTTCTGGCGCTCCTCCTTGCGGATCTGCTCGGCGTGCTGCTCCTCCTCCAGGCGGCGGTTGGTGACGGCGGCCTCCTTGAAGACCTCCAGCGAGCGGGCCAGCATGCCCACCTCGTCCTTGCGGCCGACGCCGTCCACGGCGATCTCCAGGTCGCCCTTCGCCAGCCGCTCCATCAGCAGGGCGAGGCCGTTCAGCGGGCGGATCACCCGGCGGTTGAAGACCGAGGCCAGCACGAAGATGGCGGCGGCGATGGCGGCGGTCAGCAGCCCGGCCTCGACCATCAGCAGGCGGGCGTCGGCGATCTCCTCGTCCAGGGACTTCAGCCCCTCGGCCACGGCGGCGTCGCGGATCTGCAGGATCGCCTGCAGGAACGCCGTCTGGCGGGCGCGGAAATCGGCCAGCTCCAGCCCGTGCCGCCCGTCCACCCGCGCCGCCTTCAGCACGGTGTCGTAGAGCGCCAGCCCTTCGGAGAAATAGCGCTGCTTCACCGTCGCGACGGCGTCGCCGAGCTCGCCGCCGGCGCCGAGCTGCCGGACCAGCGTCTGCACGCGCGTCCACAGCTCGTCCACCCGGCCGGCCAGCTCCGCCGCCTTCTCCAGCGAGGCCGGGGTGGCGGGCTCGTCGGCGGCGACGAGCTGGGTCATCAGCACGCCGCGGTTCCCGGCGGTGGCGCGCAGGTCCATGGTCAGCCGGGCGAGCGAGATCAGGTCGCCGGCCGCCGCGTTCCGCTTCAGCACGGTGGTTTCCATCTCGTCGAGGATCGGGGTGTACTCCGCGATCAGCTTCGCCATCGAGGCCGAATAGTCCTTCACCAGCGCGGCGTCGCGCCGGGAGTCCGGCAGCTCGACCGCAGGCAGTGCGCGCTCGCGCCCCTCGCGCCAGCGCTTGGCGATCCCCTCCGCGCGGCCGGACAACGCCTTGCCGTTCGGCAGCCGGCCCAGAGCCTCCAGCCCGGCGGCGAAGGCCTTGTCGGTGGTCGCGGCATCGGCGCTGATCTTGGCGAGCACCTTCTGGTCCGCCGCCTTCTCCTGCAGCAGGGCGGCATTGACGGTGCCGCGCTCCAGCGCCGTCACCTCGGCGATGCGGGCGACGGCGGCGAAGGCCGCGACGTGGGCATGCGCAATTTGTGCGTCATTCTGACGGTTGTATTGCTGTATGACCAAAGACAGAGCCACGGCAACCGCGATGGCTCCAGCAATGCTGATGCATAAAACGAAAAGCGTCCTGATCCGCATGATGGATTCCCCGGTTTCTTTTTGGATTGGGTCTGCGGATACAGAGGAATTCTAAACTTTCCGCTAAGGTCAGGCTGCTTCGCTTTACGGAAACTCAGTGGAAAATACGCGTAAAATATCATATTTTGATCGGACGGCGAGGTTGTCCCCATCCCAGGTAGCTCCCTGCCCGAGGGCAATCCCTTGTTTTTTGATAGGAATAGCCCGACCGCTCGCGCGCAGGTGGCCGACCGGGCCCATCCGGCAGTCTTCGGCCGCCGCGGTGCTGCGGCATGAGCGCAGCGCATGGCACCGGCCCCGCCCGCTCATGACTGCGGCGGATCAGTCCGTCGGCTGCGGCTTGTCGCGGTTGGCGAAATAGTCGGGCCACAGGCGGCGGGCGGTCTCGCCGTCCTCGTCATAGGCGTGGCAGTTGTTGAGCATCACCGGCCGCTTCTGCGGGTCGACGGAGCGCGACCGCTTGCCGGCGAAGACCGTCTGGAAGGCGACCGTCGCGACGGGGCCGAGCAGTTCGACCAGATGGGTGCAGCCCTTGCGGCCGCCCAGCCGCTCCTTCACCGCGCGCATCCAGCCGGGGCCGATGCGCAGCCCCTCCAGCGCCACGAAGGCCGGCGCGATGTCCGGGCAGACCTGGAAGGGGCTGGCGTCGGTCGCGGCCTCCGACTTTACGATGGTCAGCCGGTCGTCCACCGTCAGGCGGATGCGCATGTCATGGACCGGATCGCCCGGCTCGACGGTGCCGCGCCACTGGTTCTGGAAGGAATAGGCCTTGGTGTCGGTGATGTGCCCCTCGATGTCCCACAGCCCGTCCTCCCGCTGATAGCCGTGACAGACCACCGTGCGGGTGTGCTTCAACGTGCGGGGGGCGGGGGCGGACAGCGGCATGGCGGAACCTTCCGCAGGGATGCGGTCAGGAGATGGAATCGGGCGGCGCCGCCTCCGCCTCCGGCAGCAGCGGCGTGACGCGCCAGCCGCTCCCCTCGGCCTCGAACAGCAGCGGTGCGGCGTTGGCGGTGTATTCCGGCCGCACCGGCAGGCGAAGCGAGCCGAGCAGCACATGCAGCACGCCGCCGTGGGAGACCATCAGCGTCGTCCCGTCGGCGTCGAGCGCCGCGGCGATGCCGGCGCGGGCGCGCTGGATGAAGCCGGCCAGCGTCTCGCCGTTCGGCGGGTCGCGGGTCCAGTCGAGATCGGCCGAGGAGGAGCCGACGAGGTCGCCGAACCAGCGTTCCCGCAGGCCGGGCTCCGCCTCCACCGCCAGGCCGATCACCTCGGCGACGATGCCGGCGGTGGTCCAGGCGCGGGCCATGTCGCTCGCCCGGATGCGGCGGATCGGATGGTCGCGGAGCTGTTCCGCCGCCAGCCGGGCCTGGGCGAGCCCGGTGTCGTTCAGCGGGATGTCCGCCGGCTGGTAGATGCGGGTGCGGTTGCCCTCGGTCTGGCCGTGGCGCAGGAAATAGAAGGTGCGCACCCCGATCGCCAGCGGCTCGCGCCCGGCGATCTCCTCGAGCACCTCCATGCCGCGGCGGGAATAGGTGGTGTGGACGGGGGTGGTCATCTGTCTCAGCCTCGCAATGTCGGCGCCGGCCGCCGGACGGGCGCCGAAACCAAAGGTCGGCAGAGGCTGCCACAGTCGGTTGCGGTGCGCAACGAGGCGAAACGGCGGTTCGCGGCGGACAGCGCTGCCCTGCGCGGACCGCAGGCGGGGGAGCCCCGGCCCGTCACGGAGGCCCCGGGCTCCCCAGCCGCGCATCAGGCCGCCTGCTCCAGCCCGCCTTCCGCCTCCGGCAGCGCCGCGAAGCGGGCGAGGTGGTGGTCGGCGTCGCCCAGCCAATGGTCGATCATCACCAGCCGCTTGGCATAATGCGAGATCGCCGCCTCCTCGGTCATGCCCATGCCGCCATGCATCTGGATCGCCTGTTCGGCGATGAAGCGGCCGGACCGGCCGATCAGCACCTTCGCGGCGGCGATCCGCCGCTCCCGCTCCGCCGCCGGCCGGTCGAGGCTGCAGGCCGCGAGGATCGCCATGGAGCGCGCCTGCTCCAGCGCGATGCGCATGTCCACCATCCGGTGCTGCAGCACCTGGAAGCGCCCGATCGGTCCGCCGAACTGCTGGCGCGTCTTCAGATAGTCGAGCGTCAGCTCGCAGGCCGCCTCCATGGCGCCCACCGCCTCGGCGGCCAGCGCGGCGCAGCCGGCGGCCAGCACGGCCTCCAGCGCGTCGGCCGCGGCGCCCTCGCGGCCCAGCAGCGCGTCGGCCGGCAGCTCGGCGCCGTCCAGCGTCAGCTCGGCGGCGCGCAGCCCGTCGATGGTGGGATAGCCGCGCAGGGTGACGCCGGGCTGCGCCGGGTCGACCAGGAAGACCGAGACGCCGTCGCGCTCGCCGGGCTGGCCGGCCGTGCGGGCGGTGACCAGCAGCCGGCCGGCGCCGTCGCCGTTCAGCACCACGGCCTTGCGGCCGGTCAGCCGCCAGCCGTCGCCGCTGCGCCCGGCCCGCGTCTCGATCCACAGCGGCTCATAGCGGCCGGCCGGCTCGCCATAGGCCAGCGCCAGCGTCAGCTCCCCGGCGATCACCGCCGGCAGCAGGGCGGCGCGCTGCTCCGCGCTGCCCAGCCGGGCGACCAGCCCGCCGCCCAGCACCACCGTCGCCAGATAGGGCTCCAGCGTCAGGCCGCGGCCGAAGGCCTGGTGCAGGACCATCAGCTCGACCCCGCCGCCGCCGATGCCGCCGTCCTCCTCGGCGAAGGGCACCGACAGCAGGCCCAGCTCGGCCAGCAGCGCCCAGGTCTCATCGCTGTAGCCCTTCGGCTCCCGGCCGTAGCGGATGCGCTGCTCGAAGCCGTAGCGCTCGCGCACCAGCCGGTTGACCGTGTCGTCGAGCATCCGCTGCTCGTCGTTCAGGGTGAAGTCCATGACGGCGGCCCTCCTTAGAGACCGAGGATCATCTTGGCGATGATGTTCTTCTGGATTTCGTTGGAGCCGCCGTAGATCGACAGCTTGCGGCGGTTGAAATACTGGGCCGACAGCGGGGCGGCATGATCCGGCCCGACCGGCTCCGCGGCGGCGCCCCCGGCCTCCAGCGCGTCCTGCGGGAAGGGCAGGGCGTAGGGGCCGACGGCGCGGCGCAGCAGGTCGGTGATGGCCTGCCGGATCTCGGTGCCGCGCACCTTGAGGATGGAGCTTTCCGCCCCCGGCACGCCGCCGCCCTGCACCGCGGCGATGACGCGCAGGTTGGTCATCTCCAGCGCCATCAGGTCGATCTCGACCTCGGCGATCTGGCGGCGGACCTGCGGATCCTCGATCAGCGGTCGGCCCTGGGCGATCTGCCGCGCCGCGACCGTCTTCAGGTGGCGCAGCGCCGCCTTCGCCATGCCGACCCCGGCGATGCCGGTGCGCTCGTAGGTCAGCAGGTACTTGGCGCAGGTCCAGCCCTTGTTCTCCTGCCCGACGAGGTTCCCGGCCGGCACCCGCACGTCGTCGAAGAAGACCTCGTTCACCTCATGCTCGCCGTCCAGCGTGATGATCGGGCGGACGGTGACGCCGGGGGTCGCCATGTCGATCAGCAGGAAGGAGATGCCCTCCTGCATCTTGGCCGCCGGGTCGGTGCGCACCAGGCAGAAGATCATGTTGGCGTGCTGGCCGAGGGTGGTCCAGGTCTTCTGCCCGTTGACGACATAGTGGTCGCCGTCCCGCACCGCGCGGGTCTTCAGCGAGGCGAGGTCGGATCCCGCTCCCGGCTCCGAATAGCCCTGGCACCACCAGTCGATGCCGTCGAGGATGCGCGGCAGATAGTGGCGCTTCTGCTCCTCGGTGCCGAACCTGATGATGACCGGGGCCACCATGCTCACGCCGAAGGGAATGATCTGCGGCGCGCCGGCGGCGGCGCATTCCTCGTCGAAGATGTGGCGCTGCACCGGGCCCCAGCCGGTGCCGCCATACTGCGTCGGCCAGTGGACGGCCAGCCAGCCGCGCTCGGCCAGCGCCGCGTGCCAGCGCAGATGGTCGTCCCTGGTCAGGCGCTTGCCCTGCCGGACCTTGGCGCTGACGTCGCGGGGAAGCTTCTCGTCCAGGAAGCGGCGGACCTCGGCGCGGAACGCCTGCTCCTCGGCGGTGTAGGTGATGTCCATGTCTTGTCTCGCTTCAGGGTCTGTCTGGCGTTACGCCACGTCGAAGAGGCCGGCGGCACCCATGCCGCCGCCGACGCACATGGTGACCACCACGCGCCGGGCGCCGCGCCGCCTGCCCTCGATCAGCGCGTGGCCGGTGAGGCGCGATCCGGTGACGCCGTAGGGATGGCCGATGGAGATCGACCCGCCGTTGACGTTCAGCCGTTCCATCGGGATGCCCAGCCGGTCGCGGCAATAGAGGACCTGGCAGGCGAAGGCCTCGTTCAGCTCCCACAGGTCGATGTCGTCCACCGTCAGCCCGTGCCGCTCCAGCAGGCGCGGGATGGCGTGGACCGGGCCGATGCCCATCTCGTCGGGCTCGCAGCCGGCGACCGCCAGCCCGCGGAAGATGCCGAGCGGCTGCAGCCCGCGCCGTTCCGCCAGCCGCGCGTCCATCACCACGCAGGCCGACGCCCCGTCCGAAAGCTGGCTGGCGTTGCCGGCGGTGATGAACTCGCCGGGGCCGCGCACCGGCTCCAGCCGCGCCAGCCCCTCCAGCGTCGTGTCGGGGCGGTTGCACTCGTCCTTCGCCAGGGTGACCGTCTCCTCCCGCGTCTCGCCGGTGGCCTTGTCCTGCACCAGCCTGACGGTGGAGAGCGGGACGATCTCCTGGTCGAACAGGCCTTGCTCCTGCGCGCGGGCGGTGCGCTGCTGGCTGACCAGGGCGTATTCGTCCTGCGCCTCCCGGCTGATGCCGTAGCGGCGGGCGACGATGTCGGCGGTCTCGATCATCGTCAGATAGACCTCGGGCTTGTGCTCGCGCAGCCAGGGGTTCACCGCCTGGTGCTTGTTGACGGCGTTCTGGACGAGGCTGATGGAGTCGAGCCCGCCGGCCACCATCACCGGCACCTTGTCGACGATGACGCGCTGCGCCGCCATGGCGATGGCCTGCAGGCCCGACGCGCAGAAGCGGTTGATGCTGGTGCCCGCGGTGGTGACCGGCAGGCCGGCGCGCAGCGCGCACAGCCGCGCCATGTTCTTGCCCTGCGGTCCTTCATGGAAGGTGGCGCCGAGGATGACGTCCTCGACCTCCGCCGGGTCGATGCCGGCACGCTGGACCGCATGGCGGATGACGTGGCCGCCGAGATCGACGCTGTGCGTGTTGTTGAAGGCGCCGCGGAAGGACTTCGCCAGCGGCGTCCGGGCGGTGGAGACGATGACCGCGTCTGTCATGGACCGACTTGCTCCGGGAAGGGAAGGGGGCGGGACCGGGAGGAGGCTGCGGCGATGCGCGCGCCTCACAGGTCGCCGAAGCGCCCGCCCTCGCGGGCGAGGCGCTGGAGAAGGGCGGCCGGCTGCCACGGGCTGCCGCCGAGCGTGGCGTGGTAGCGCTCCACCGCCTCCAGCACGGCCGGCAGCCCGACCTGGCCGGCCCAGAACATCGGACCGCCGCGGTAGGCCGGGAAGCCGTAGCCGTGGATCCACACCACGTCGATGTCGAGCGCGCGGGCGGCGATGCCCTCCTCCAGGATCTTCGCCCCCTCGTTCACCATCACGTAGAGGCAGCGTTCCAGGATCTCCCGGTCGGAGACCGTGCGCGGCGTGATCCCCTTCTCCGCCCGCCAGGCGGCGATCAGGGACTCCACCTCCGGGTCGGGCAGGGGCTTGCGGCTTCCGGCTTCATAGCGGTAGACCCCGGCGCCGGTCTTCTGGCCGAAGCGCCCCTGCTCGGCCAGCCGGTCGAGCCAGTTGGGCGCCAGCGCGTCCGGGTCGCCGGCCTTGCGCCGCTCCTCGCGGATGCGCCATCCCACGTCGATGCCGGCGAGGTCGAGCATGGCGAACTGCCCCATCGGGAAGCCGAACCCGGTCAGCACCCGGTCGACCTGCGCGGGGGAGGCGCCCTCCTCGACCAGGGCAATCGCCTCGCGTCCGCGCTGGTGCAGCATCCGGTTGCCGACGAAGCCGTAGCAGACGCCGACCAGCACGCCGACCTTGCCGATCCGCCGCGCCACCTCCATCACCGTCGCGGCGACATCTTCGGCGGTCCGGCGGCCCCGGACATTCTCCAGCAGCCGCATGACGTTGGCCGGGCTGAAGAAATGCATGCCGACCACGTCCTGCGGCCGGCCGGTGGCCGAGGCGATCTCGTCCACGTCGAGGGTCGAGGTGTTGGTGGCGAGGATCGCGCCCGGCCTGCACACCCGGTCGAGCGTCGCGAAGATCGCCTTCTTGACCTCCATGCTCTCGAACGCCGCCTCGATCACCAGATCGGCGTCGGCGAGGTCGTCATAGGACAGGGTGGGGTGGATCAGGCCGATGCGCGCCTCGACGTCGGCAGCGCTGATCCTGCCTTTGGCGGCGCTGGCCTCGTAGTTGCGGCGGACGGCGGCAAGGCCCCTGTCCAGCGCCTCCTGCGTCACCTCCAGCAGCCGCACCGGGATTCCGGCGTTGGCGAAGCACATGGCGATGCCGCCGCCCATGGTTCCGGCGCCGATCACCGCGACCTGCCGGACCGGACGGGTGGCGGTGCCGGCCGGCAGGCCGGGGACCTTGGCGGCCTCGCGCTCCGCGAAGAAGGCATGGATCAGGCCGGCGCGCTGGGGCGAGTCCATGCAGGCGAGGAACAGGTCGCGCTCGCGCTTCAGCCCCTCCTCGAAGGGCAGGGTGGCGGCGGCCTCCACCGCGTCGACGCAGCGGTGCGGCGAGAAGAGCGCCGCCGCCCGCTTGGCAAGCCCGGCGCGATAGTCGGCGAAGACCGCCGGATCGGTGCCGGCGATCTTCTCGTCGCGCCGGCTGACCGGGCGTGCGGGCAGCCCCTCCGTCCGCACCCGCTCGGCGAAGCGCAGGCCGGCCTCCAGCGCCGACTCCCCGTCCTCGACGACGTCGAGGATGCCCATGTCGAGCGCCGCCGCGGCGGGAACCGGGTCGCCGCCGACGATCATGTCCAGGGCATTGCGCACCCCGACCAGCCGCGGCAGGCGCTGCGTCCCGCCGGCGCCGGGCAGCAGTCCCAGCTTCACCTCCGGCAGCCCGACCTTGGCCGAGCGCAGGGCGACGCGGAAGTGGCAGGCCAGCGCCACCTCCAGCCCACCGCCGAGCGCCGTGCCATGGATGGCGGCGACGACCGGCTTGGGGCTGGCGTCGAAGCGGGCGACCACCTCGGGCAGGCCGGGCGCTTGCTGCGGCTTGCCGAACTCGCGGATGTCGGCGCCGGCCATGAAGGTGCGGCCGGCGGCGGTCAGCACCAGCACGTCGGCCCCGTCATCGGCGAGACCGGCCTCCAGCGCGCGGATCAGGCCGGTCCGGACGTCGATGCCCAGCGCGTTGACCGGCGGGTACTCCACGGTGATGACGCCGGTGCGGCCCGTGCGCGCGTAGTGGACGACCTTGCTCATTGCGTTTCTCCCTGGCTGTCCCGCGGCTGTCCCGTTCGGGGCGGGGGATCGGCGTCCCGGCCCTGGGTCTCGCGGGCTCTTGTCGCGGGGTCTTCCGCCTGCTCGCGGCGTCGAGCGGCCGGGCCACTGTAGCAGCAGTTTCTGCGGAATCAAGTTTTGCGGAATTAAATTCCATCACACGAAATTAGGTGCGCGAAGGCCGCTGCCTTGTGACGGCAGCCTGCAGCGCCCTCACCAGGAGCCCTCACCAGGAGCCCTCACCAGGAGGAGGCGTCGCGCGGCAGATCGCGGTTGGGGTCGAAGACGCGGACCGCGGCGGGTGCTGCGGTCTTCCACAGGACGATGTTGACCCCGCCCGGACGAACGGCGGAGGGGAAGAGGAGGCCCTGGGCGCCTTGGGCGATCAGGCGGTCCACCAGATGCCAGGTCGGCGGTTCCCGCCGCTCGATCCGCCACAGGAACCGCCAGTCGCAGGCAAGCTCTGCCCGCGTGATCCCGAGCGCCGGCAGGGCGGCATCCTCCGTCACGTCCGGGATGGCCTGAGCATCCACCTCGTACCCGGCGACGAGGCCGGGGCGCGGGATGCTTCCGGTCTGCTGATATTCGGCCCAGGCGGTTTCGACGTCGGCAGAGAGATAGAGCGCCTCCAGCCCCGGCCGGTTGAAGCGCCCGCCGGTCTGTGCGGCTCCGGCCCCGCTCAGGGGGCGATGCGCCCAACGGGGTGTCAGAACCCGGATGAAGCGGCGCTTGAGCGGCGCCCCGGTCAAACGGTCCCCGTCACGCGACGCGTCTCACGCATAGGTGCCGTGGCGCAGATCGTCGAGATAGGCCATCACCGCCTCGGCGTGACCGTCTGCGACCAGTTCGGCCGGTGTCCGGAACCGGTAGGCCTCGATCGGCTGGTGACGGTACCAGAGCAAGGCGCGGTCGAGGTCGCCGGCCACCTCGGTCGCGCTTTCCAGAAGCCGGACCACCTCCCCCACCGCCTCCTGCACCTTCGGGCTGTGCGGATTGCGGGCAATGGTGTTGCGGTCCACCCCGGCAAGCGCGGCAAGCTCCTGCACGCGCATGCCCGTCAGCTCGATCAGGCGCCGCGGGTCGAGATGGCGCCCGCCCGGTTCGGCCACGGCCTCCAGGGCCGGGCCGAGCAGTCCCGGATTGACCGGTGCCGCATGTCGCATGGCGCACCTCCGTTCCCGCATGGAAATCGCACGACGGAGTCTAGTCCTGCGACATCCGTACGACAAGGTCCCGTTTGGTCGGGGCGGCCGGTCAGACGCTCTGGTCGAAGGCCGCGACCTTGCGGACGATCTCGACCAGCCGTGGCCCGATATCCGTCTCCAGCCGCTCCGGCGTCAGCAGGTAGGCGGGGCCGCCGCAGTTGAAGGCGAGGACCGGCATGTCGCGGTGCGGCGGACGGAAGGGGACGCCGACCGAGTTCACCTGCGGATACCACTCCCGATGGTCGTGCAGAACCCGCGGCTGCGCACCTCGTCCACCGCGCGCAGGATGCCGTCCTCGATCCTCGGCCAGCGCTCCTCGCCGGCGCGGGCGCGCAGCTTCCGCATCAGGGCGGCGCGCTCCTCCTCGCCGACGCCGGCGAGACAGGCGCGGCCCATGCTGGAGCGGCCGAGCGAGATGCGCGATCCGATGGTGAGCTGGAGCGACAGGACCCCGGCGCTGCGCGCGCAGCCGATATAGATCATGCTGAGGTCGTCGCGCCCGCCGACCCCCGCCACCACGCCGTCGCCGGCCAGCTCCGCCAGCTCCTGCAGATAGGGCTGCGCCGTCTCGCCGATCCGCATCCCGCCGAGACAGGCATAGCCCAGCCCGAGAACCGGCACCCCCATGCGGTACTTGCCGCTGTCCTCCAGATAGACGAGGTAGCCGAGCTTGCTCAGCGTGTAGGTCAGGCGCGAGACGGTGGCCTTCGGCAGGCCGCTGCGCTGCGCCAGCTCCTGGTTGCCGAGGGCTGTATCGGTCGGCCGGAAGCAGCGGAGGAGTTCCAGCCCGCGGTAGAGTGCCACGACGAACTGCCGGTCGCCGGGAAAGGGATCGTCGCCCTCCACGGCCTCGACATCGGCGGTGACTGGATTGGTCCTCTTCTTCACGGCCGCTACTCCCCTCGGCTCCCCCAGGCGCCCCTGCTTTAGTACAGCCGGCGGCGGCGATCCACCGGAAAGCCGGCCGCCGCCACGGGAGGCGGGGCTACCGCCGGGCGGCCGTGCTGCGTGGATCGAGCCCGTCGCGCAGGCCCTCGGCCAGCAGGTTGACGGCGAGCGCGATGGCGGCGACCGTGACGGTCGTCGCGGCGATCAGGTGCGGGCCGCCATGCAGGTCGGCCAGCCCGTCGCGGATCAGGGTGCCGAGCGACACCGCCGGTTCCTGGACGCCGAGCCCGAGCGCGCTCAGCGTCGCCTCCATGACGATCACCGGGCCGAGGGACAAGGCGGCGCGGATGGCGATCGGGCCGGCCATCGCCGGCAGCAGGTGGTGGCGCATGCTGTGCGCCGGTCCGGCGCCCAGGGCCTTCGCGGCGGCCATGTGCTCGGCGGTCCGGAGCGACAGGACCAGCGCGCGGCACCAGCGGACCTGCGACGGCCATGCCGCCAGGGCGAGCGTCAGCACCATGGCCTCGACGCCCGGACCCAGCAGCGCCGCGGCGACGATGGCGAGCGACAGGTCGGGGAAGCCGTGCAGCAGGTCGGCCAGACGCAGAACCATGGCGTCCGCCCGGCCGCCGATCCAGCCGGCGACGCCTCCCAGCGTGAAGCCCAGCCCCACCGCCAGGACCAGCGCCAGCCCCGCGATGGCGAGCGATGCGCCGGTGCCGGCGATCAGCCGGGCCGCGACGTCGCGGCCCAGCCCGTCGCACCCCAGCGGATGCGCGGCGGACGGTCCGGCCCACGCCCGGCCGAGATCCATGGCGGACGGGTCGAGCGGCAGCAGCGTGGCGGCCACCGCCGGCAGGCCCAGAAGCAGCGCCGCCAGCAGCAGTCCGGCGCGGCCGGGGGTGGAGCGTCCCAGGCGGGCCGGCGCGGTCATGGCGCCTCCCGTCCGTCGCGCAGCCGGGGATCGGCAAGGCCGATCAGCAGCTCGACCATCAGGCTGAGCGCGACCTGGGCCAGGACGAAGACCAGCACGGCGGCACCGGCCAGCGGGTGGTCGCGGGCCAGCACCGCCTGGACGGTCAGGCGGCCCACGCCCGGCAGGGCGAACACGCTCTCCACCGCGGCGGTGGCGGTGAGAACCGCTCCGATCACCGACCCGGCCGCGGCCGCCAGAGGCACCAGCGCGTTGGGCAGCGCGTGGCGCAGCAGTATGGCCGCGCGGCCCAGCCCCTTGGCCCGCGCGGTGCGGATGAAGTCTCGCCCCAGAATCTCCGTCACCTGGGCCTGGGTCAGGCGGGCGATCACCGCGGCGGCCGGCAGCGCCAGCGTCACCACGGCCGGCAGGACGCCGCCGGGGCCGGCCAGCATCAGCCAGGTCCCCAGAGCCAGCGGCGGTATGGACAGCGCCAGCACCGCCCCGATGGTGAGCAGCGTCGCCGGCCAGGACCGTCCCCCGGCGGCGGCGGCAAGCCCGGCAGTGAGCCCGAGCGGCAGGGCGAGCGCCGCGGCACCGGCGAGCAGGCCCAGCGTCATCGGCAGGGCCTCGCCCAACAGGGTGGTCACCGGCACGCCGCCGTACCGCAGCGAGTGGCCGAGGTCGCCCCGCAGCAGCGCGAGCAGGTAGGATCCGAACTGGGCGGCCAGCGGCCGGTCGAGCCCGGCGCCCGCCCGCAGTTGCCGGACCATCTCGGCATCCGCCGCCCGTCCCTCCACCATCAGCAGGACGGGGTCCCCCGGCAGCGCACGGGATGCCAGGAAGCTCGCCAGCACCGCGGCGCCGGTCAGCAGAAGCAGCCCCGGCAGGCGCCGGGCCAGCCGCTGCCGGAGCGCACGCCCGAGGACCCGGCCGGTCACGGCAGCCGGGCGTTGCGGAAATCCGGCGTGCCGTCGGGCCGGATGACCACGCCGGTCACGCCCGGACGCATCAGGGCCACATACTGCGGCACGGGCAGCGGGACCGCCGCCGATCCGGCGTTCAGCAGATGCTCGGCCTCGCGGTACAGCGCGTGGCGGGCGGCGGGATCGGCGAGGCTGCGCGCCCGGTCCACCAGCCGGTCGAAGGACGGGTCGCGCCAGCGGGACCGGTTGGTCGGGCTGGCGCTGAACCATTGGGAGGCGAGCTGGTCCATGGGGTCGGGATAGTCCGCCGTCCAGCCGTTGAAGAACAGGGCCTCGCGCCCCTCGTTGATCGCCGCCACATAGGCGCCGCGCTCCAGGATGCGCACGCCGACCGGGATGCCCAGCACCGCGCCGAGCTGTGCGGCGAAATAGGTCGCCTCCTCCCGCACATTGGGCGCTCCGGCGATCTGCAGCGGCGGCAGGCCGCGCCCGCCGGCATGGCCGGCCTCGGCCAGCAAGGCCTTTGCCCGAACCGGATCGGCCGGGGCGGGGGCGGCCGAATCGGGATGGTAGCCGCCGAGCCCCGGGGTGACGAAGCCCTCGGCCAGCACCGCCCGACCGGCATGCAGGCCGTCCACGGTGGCCGCGCGGTCGAGCGCCAGCCGCAGCGCCTCGCGCACGCGCTGGTCGCGGAAGGGCGGGTACAGGTCCTGATTCACGGCGAGATAGCGGACCTGCGCGCGCCGGAAAGCCCGCACCTGCCCGTCGTAGCGGGGCTGGCGCACCGCCGAGCGCACGAGATTCTCGGGCAGCGGCGCCACGTCGAGGTCCCCGGCATCGTAGCGGGCGAGCAGCGTGTTGGGGTCGGGCAGCACCGACAGCTGCACCCCGTCCACCGCGGGAGCGCCGCCCCAATAACCGGCATGCGCCTCCAGCCGCACCGAGTCGCCCCGCCGCCAGGAGGCGAAGCGGAACGGCCCGGTGCCGCCGGACGCCTGTTCCGGCCAGGACGGTCCGAATTCGGCCTCCAGGCCGCGGTCGACGAACAGGAACGGGTAGAGCGGGAAGAGCGCATCCGGTTCGGTGAGCCGCACGACCAGCGTATGGGGATCGGGGATGGTGACTCCCGACAGCGAACTGGCGTCCCCGCGCTGCAGCGCCGCGGCACCCTCGACACCGCGCAGGTAGAAGGCGCTGTAGCCGGGCTGGGGCTTGCGGGTCAGGTGGCGCTCCCAGGTCCACAGCACGTCGGCCGCGGTGAACTCGCGCCCGGAATGGAAGCGCACGCCGCGGCGCAGGGAGAAGCGCCAACTGCGCCCGCCGTCCGCCGTTTCCCAGCCGGTGGCCAGGGCGGGGACGGCGTTGCCCTCGGCATCCATGGCGGTGAAGCCTTCATAGACCTGCCGCAGCACGCCTGCGGTGATCAGGCCGGGGAAGACGAAGGGATCGGCGGTCGCGAGGTCGTCGGACAGGCTGGCCCGCAGCGTCGCCGCCGGTGCCGGCGCGGCGATGACGGCGGCCAGAAGGACCAGGAACAGACGGAAGAGCACGGTCAGGGGCATGGCGCGGGACATGGCAGGGCGTTGGGCCGAAGGAACCGGCTGCCCCGTCCTCCCGTCATGGCGTCAGGCCGGGGGTGGGGAAGCGGCGTCGCCGGTCCTGCGGCGTATGTATGCACGGGCGCGCACTCATATCCAGATATTCACTCTGGCGGAGACGGGGAGGGTGCGTTGCCTACCCCAGGTCACGCCCGCGATCCGAAATGCCAGCAGAGCGTGGTCACCTGGCGCACGATGGCCGCCTGGTTGCGCAGGCCGGTCTTGCTCAGGATGGAGGACACCTGATTGTACACCGTGCGGCGTTCGACCCCGCGGTCTTCGGCGATCTCGTCGGCGGTCCGGCCGGAACACAGGGCGAGCGCGACCTCGGCCTCGGCCCCGGTGATCTGCAGCAGGTCGGCGACGGTGCGGGGCGAGACGGCGGGCAGTGCGTCCGGGTCGACGATGGTCAGCAGCAGGATGCCCGTCGTCGGACTGTCCCAGCCGATATGCTGGGCGGGCGGTTCCGAGAGCGTCGCGAAGTAGGGTGCAGGCTGGTCGAGGCGCGACACCCGCAGGGTGACCGGCGTGTGCGTCCGCCGGCGGAAGAACCCGGCGGCGCGCTTGGTCAGCGCATCCTGTTCCTCAATAGCGTTCGGAATGCAGAGCCGCCCGCCGAGGACGGAAAATCCATCGCCGCGCGACATGATCGAGACGAAGGACTGGTTGCCGTCGATGATCTGACAGCGCGGCGTGAGAAGAGCAGCGGGGTAGGGAAGTGCGTCGAGAAGGCGGACAACGAAAGCGGATTGGGTCGGCTGAGCGACTGTGTCGCCCCAGCCAAAAGGTAGCATCACATCCAACCCGTTACGGACATGGTCGAGGAAGCTGTCGGTAACGTCACGACGCATCTGGTACCACCAGCCGTCGGTCCCCCTCAGGCGCTCATAGGTTACTTGAATTATGCGGCCATTAGAGTGATGGGAAAATGATTGAGAATAGCTAGTGAAGCGGCGGAATTCTCTAGCGTAGTTAATCCAGCCTTCGGGCTCGTCGTACAAAGACTGGTGATTTACGGTTCGGTGCATTACGCAACCTAAAACAAAGTCATTATATGTATGCGATGAATGAGGATCGATAAATTCATACATAGAGGAATGTTTATTATTAAACACTATGGATCTGTCAAATCTGTCGAATATAACTAAGCCAGAATGTGTCTCTTGGGCCGCCTTCTGAATATAGTTAACTGAATTATTCATTTCACCCTCTCAGGCCACAGTATAAATTTGCCTGACTTCTGCTTCCGTTAGGGACTTCATGATGATATGATTTGCGCACAACAACTAATTACATTTTTAGTTGTTGTGCGCAGAAAATGTTAGTGTCCCTTTACCGAAATGAGGCACAGGGCAAAATCATCATGGTTTAGCTTTTTTCCAAATGTGCGATGGAAAGCGTCTTGTGTATTGCGAATACCGTTGTGCCATTCTGGGCAATTCGAGACTTCTGGATAGTGGTAGACTTTACCGCCTACCATCCTTAGCATGTCATTTTCATAGTTTTCCATAAACAGAATGTGTTCATGCCAAGCAATATCCGCCAATTTTGTTGGCACCAGGACTTTACTCGGGTCTGCAGCAAGAATTTGGATGAAGCGACGATACTCCTCGACGGATCTTGTCGCCTCATCAGGTGTCCGGCCGGCCCGTTCCAGGCGCTTGTTAATAAAGGATAGATCAAGCGATTCGGCCTGCTCACTTGAGAAATCTGCGCCCATCTCTGTCATGTCAATTCTTCCTGTGTTTGCCTGATATCGTTAAGCGGTTCTATATCCGTGGTCCGAAGACATAGGAGAGCGTTGCCACCTGCTGGGCAACGGCAGCTATGTCCCGGAATCCTGTTGATCTCAGGATAGAATCCGTCTTATTTTTGATAGTTTGCAGAGGTACTTCGTATTTGGCAGCGATTTCGTCGGCTGTTAGCCCATTAGCGAATGCCTGCGCGACTCTCGCTTCAGGCTCGGTGATCTGGAGGAGTTCTGCAATGATGCGAGGCTCAATTGCTGGGACCACTTTTGGGTCGGTAACGGTCAACAGCAGAATGCCTGCGGCTGTTGTCTCCCAACTAAGCTGCCCTATTGGCGGCTCTGTCAGTGTAAGTAGATAGAACGATTGCCGATCCAGCTTCGCGGTGCGGAGGGTTACAGGGGCACGGTGTCGGCGACGATAAAACCCGGCGACACACTTCGAAAGTGCTTTCTCAGCGTCGAAGGAAGTCTGAAGTCCAAGCCGACCATTTGTCAGTATTAGTCCGTCACCGCGCGACAATAGGTTGGCAAACGCGACGTTTCCGTCAACCACTTGCGATCGCGTTGTAAGCAGAGCTGCTGGTTGGGGAAAAGTATCCAGAAGCCGGACCATAAAGGTCGCTTGCACTGGCGGAGGGGAGGCCTCATTGGACCCGATATGCGTCAGGGGATCCATGCCGCTACGGATGCGCTGGAGAACCTCCGCAGTTACGTCCCGACGCATCTGGTACCAGCGGCCGTTGGTGCCATCGATTCTCTCGAAGGTCACCTGGATGATTCGGCCGTCCGAATGGCGGGTCAGCGTCTGTGAGAAGCGATTGAGTCGGCGAAAGCGGGACGCAAAAGAAATCCAGCGCTCCGGCGCTTTGTAGACCGAGCTCTCGTCAAACTTCTTATGCTTGACGCACTCCATAAAATGATGACGGAAGTCAATCGGGCTCGAGAAATCGACAAACGGATAAAGCTCTTTATGTTTCCTGTTCACGGAAATGATCTTGTCGTCGCCATCATAAATGGCTAGGGCGGCCCCGGCATGCGCGGCGCGACGCGATAACTCCTCTATCAGGCCTGCCATGCACACCCTCCTGCATACCCGGGTGTATCATAATGGCGGCCGGGCATAGGCTCAAGGGGATATCACCGATTTAATTCGGATATGAACCATTTTTATTGAGCACAAACGACATACAATTGTGTGCAGCCTGTGGACGTCCCCCGGTTTTCATGTGCAATATTTCACTTGATAGACGCGTTTCCGTTGCTATCTGCCGGAATGCTGGTATCTTCGGCGCACGGTTGCATATCCATGTCATCGTCATGGAGATTCGGATGCGGGCCCAACGGGTGAATCCTTTTTCGTCGCCATGGCTTAACAAATTGCTCGCAGAGGCTTTCAAGCGACCGGCGCTCGACGGGGCGGAGGACGCGCTCGTCCTGACCAGCGTCTTTCCGTGCGACTCGCGGCCCTCCCAGGGGGAGGATGCGGTGGCCACGGCGCCCTGGGCGAGCGAGTGGCTCCGGCACGCCGTCGCAGCGGCGCGCAAGCAGCCCGCGCTCCGGGTGGCCCAGGATGTCCGGACCTTTGCCGACTATATGATAGAGGTGGTCCTGCTGATGGACCGCCATGGCCATTTCCAGGACGACCGCGACCGGCAGCGGGTCGACGCCCTGCTGGAGAGGGCGGACAAACACCGCTCCGCTCCGTCCCGCGCCGCCGCGGCGGAACGCCTGCTGGCCGCCGCCGGGAGCCCGGATGCCGGGCGTTCCGACGCCCTTGCCGAGGCGCTTCGGCCGATGCGCGGCGACGACTCGGTGGTGCCGGCCCTGCTCGGCCTCGCGGCCCTGCCGGAGGGCAAGCGCCGGGCGCGGCTGCACGGCATGGGCATGGCGCTGCTGGCCACCTCGGCATCGGGCGCGCTGAACGGCTGAGGCGGCGGGCCGTCACCGGGGCGGCAGGCTCCGGACCAGTCTTCACCCGGCCTCCCGCATCCCCATCCGCATCCCCATCCACATGGACCGGCGCGCGAGCGGGACCGCCGCCTGCGGCACAGTGTCTATTTTCGTTGGAACACAGCGGGTTTTAACTTCTGGCCGCTAACATCCGCCTTCCCGACAGGAAGAGGGGCGCCCGGCGCCTCCGCGGAGCTTGGTTGCCAACGATGTTCCAGACGACGCTCGACCGCCTCGATATCGACTACCGCAAGCCGACGGCTGCCGAGATCGAGCAGGTGCTGGAGCTGCATCTGCGCCATGTCCAGGGACAGCGCGGCGGAACGCGGGCCTGCCTGAAGTTCTGCGACCTGTCGCATGCCACGCTCTCGCGGCGGGTGCTGGCCGGGGCCGACCTGACCGGGGCGCGGCTGGTGGGGGCGGACCTCAGCGGCGCCGATCTCCGCGGCGCCTGCCTGTTCGGCACCGACATGACCAAGGCCAACCTGACCAAGGCCAACCTTTCCAAGGCCGACCTTCGCGGGGCCGCGTTGCGCGGAGCCGCCATGCCGCGCGCCCTGCTGGCCGAGGCCGACCTGCGCGACGGCTACCTGATGCGGGCGAAGAACGGCGATCTGGCGCCCATGTCGCCCAGCCAGAGCGCCGCCGAGCTGTCCGAGGCCACCCTGACCAAGGCCGACCTCAGCCGGGCCAAGCTGTCCAACGCCTTCGTCGTCCAGACCGACCTGCGCGACACCGACCTGCGCGGCAGCATCTTCATCCGCGCCAACCTCAGCGGCTCCGACCTCACGGGCTGCAACCTGGAGGGTGCCGACCTGTCGGAGGCCAACCTGTCCGGCGCCAAGCTGGACGGCGCCATCCTGACCCGCGCCCTGCTGCGCAGCACCGACCTCTCCAACGCCAGCCTGCTCGGCGCGCTGCTGGACGAGGTCGACCTGTCGCTCGCCAATCTCAGCGGCGCCGACGTGGTGAAGCGGCTGGAGGACATCGACGGCGTGATCGGCGAGGCGCTGCGCCTCCACCGCGACTGGATCCTCAGCAACGGGCGTAAGGGCAAGCGCGCCGACCTCTCGGCGGTCGATCTCAGCGGGCACAACCTGTCGCACCTGAACCTGTCCGCCGCCATCCTCAAGCAGGCGAAGCTGAAGGACGCTAACCTCTCCGGCACGGTGCTGGCGATGGCCGACCTGTCCATGGCGGACCTGCGCGGCGCCACCCTCGTCGGCGCCGACCTCCGCGGCGCCTGCTTCGAACGCGCCGTCCTCGGCGACGCCGACCTCAGCACCGCCATCGCCTGCCCGATGGAACTGCGCAACGGCCAGGGCTGGGCGACCAACTTCGACAAGGCGCGCATGGCCCGCATCAACGCGGCGGCGGCCGACCTGTCGGGCGCGCAGTTCCGCGACGCCGACCTGACGCAGGCGCGCTTCACGCAGGCGCAACTCCGCGGCGCCATCCTGCTGGATGCCGTGATGACCATGGCGGATCTGCGCGGCGCCGATCTCAAGGATGCCGATTTCCGCGGGGCGTCCGACCTCAGACTGCCGGATTAGCGACACCGGACGCCACGGGAACGCCACAGGAACGCCACGGGGAGACGACGCGAGGAGGCCAGCCATGACGACCGAGACGCAGCAAGACCGGGACCGCCGGCGCCACGCCCGCTTCGCCGGCGGCGACTATCCCCTGCGGGTCGGGCGGTTCCCGGCCCGGCTGGTCAACTGGTCGGCCGGCGGGGTCGGCGTCGTCCTGCGCGACGGGACCGCCGGGCTGCAGCCGGGGGAGGCGGTGACCCTCGGCATCCCCTGCGACCGCACCGCCGCCGTCGCCGTCTTCCCCGGCCGCGTCCAGCATGTCGACGTTTCCCGCGGGCTCGTCGGGGTCGCCTTCACCGCGGATGCCGAGGACGCCATCCGCCTCCTCGCCGAGTTCCTGCACGACGGGGGCTGCGATTCCGGGCAGCGGCCGGGCTAAAAGGGGAGGCGCCGCCGTCACGGGCTGACAGCGCCGCCGCCGCGGTGTAAGCCTGCCGGTCCGACCGAAGGGACCCGGCCCGTTCCGGGAGCGATACCGGATCGATGCGAGCCATGGCGGCAAGGACGAGACGCAACAGGGGACGGAAGGGCGCCCGCGGAGCCCGGCAGCAGCCGACGACCAGTGCGCGGATCGCCGACCGCATCAGGGCGACGGGGGACGAGGCGCCGCCGGACAGGAACGCTGCCCGCCCGCCCGGGCCCCTCGCCAAGCCGTTCTCAAAGCCGCAGGCCAAGCCCAGGGCCAAGCCGCACACCCTTCCGCCGCACCAGCTCGCCAAGCGGCTGCCCCGCGGGCAGGCCAAGGTGAAGCGCTCGCCGGAGATGGAGGCGGGCACCTTCCTCAGCCCCGAACAGCAGCGCCTGATGCGGGCGCAGCGCGACGCCGCCCGGCAGGAGGCCCGGCTGCGCCGGGGCCTGGTCCTGCTCGTCCTGGCGGCGGTGCTGGCGCTGGCCGGTCTGGTCTGGCTCGGCGGCCGCCTGGCCGGCTGGGTCTGATCGCCGGGACCGGCGCCGGGGGGATGGCGGGGATGTCCCGCCGCCCTCAGTCCTCCACCAGCGCGCGGGCCAGGGAGTCGAACAGCGGGGCCGCGATATAGTCGATGGCGCGGCGCTCGCCGGTGCGGATCATGACGTCGGCCGCCATGCCCGGATGCAGGTCGAGCGGGCCGGCCTGCCGCAGGCTCTCCGGATCGAGCCGGACCATGGCGATGAAGTAGGCCTCGCCGGTCTTCTGGTCGGTGAAGCGGTCGGCGGATACGCGGTCCACCACGCCGTCGACGGTCGGGGTGCGGCGCATCTTGAAGGCGGTCAGGCGCACCTGCGCCGGCTGGCCGGCCCGCACCACGTCGATGTCGTTCGGCGTCACGCGTGTCTCGACCACCAGCTCGTCGGTGCCGGGCACGATGTCCATGATGGGGTCGCCGG
Source organism: Azospirillum thermophilum (assembly GCF_003130795.1). Taxonomy (NCBI): domain Bacteria; kingdom Pseudomonadati; phylum Pseudomonadota; class Alphaproteobacteria; order Rhodospirillales; family Azospirillaceae; genus Azospirillum; species Azospirillum thermophilum. The sequence continues at coordinate 1,230,772 of NZ_CP029352.1, read as the reverse complement.
GCTTGACGATGCCGCCGACGGTGAAGGCCTTCAGCCCGACCACCCGGCCGGCGATGGGCGCGCGGACCTCGGTGCGGGCGACGGCATCCTGCACGGCCTTGATGCGGGCGGTGGCGTCCGACAGCGTGGCCTGGGTCGTCTCGATCTCCGCGGCGATCTCCGCCTGCCGCGTCCGCTCCTTCCCCTCGATCTGCCGCTGCAGGACGGCGATTCCCTGTTCGGCCCGCTCGATCTGCGCCAGCGCGTCGTCTCGCTGCCCTTCCGAATCGGCCAGCGCCCGGCGCACCGCCATGACGCGCGGCACCCGCTCCAGCCCCTTGTGGTAGAGGTCGAGCACGCCGGCCAGTTCCTGCCTGGTGTAGTCGATCTTCTCGACCGCCGTGCGGTGCTGGACGCGCAGCCCGGCGATCTCCTGCCGGGCCTGGGCGATCTGCCCCTGCAGCACCGCCAGCTCGGCGTCGTACTGCTGCCAGCGGGCGGCGAACATGGCGGTCTGCACCTGCGCGGCGCGGGCCAGCGCCGGGTTGTCGCTGCTGCGGTCCATCAGCTTGTCGGGAAAGCGCAGCGTGCGCTGGCCGGCCTGCTCGACCTGCAGGCGGGTCAGGCGGACCAGGGCGGACCAGTATTGCCCCGCCATCTCCTCCAGCATGGCGCGGCTCTGCGTGCCCTGGATGCGCAGCAGGACCTGGCCCGCCTCCACCATGTCGCCCTCGCGGACGGCGAGGTCGGAGACGATGCCGCCTTCCAGATGCTGCACGGTCTTGCGGTTGCCCATCACGGTGATGGTGCCCTGGCCGAGTGCGGCCCCGTCGAGCTTGGCGAGGAAGGCCCAGCCGGCGGCCGAGCCGAAGGCCAGCAGGATCAGCAGCAGGGCCGTCGCGATGGCGCGGCTCACCGTCGGCTCGCGGTGCGGCAGGTCGATCAACTCGCCGCGGGCGGCGGGAACGAGGTCAAGGGTTGCCATGGCAGGGGGCCTCGGGGGATGGACGGTCAGTCGCCGGCGGCGGCGTTGAGGGCGGGGCCGGGAGAGGCGCCGGGAGGGGTGCCCGATGCGGCGGACGGCTGCTCCAGCGGCCGGGCGGCCGGGGCGGGCGCGGCGGCGGGACCCGGACGGGCCGCCGGGTTGCCGGTCAGGCGGCGCAGCACGTCGGAGCGGGAGCCGATCTGGTCGATCATGCCGTCGCGCAGCACCATCACCCGGTCGGCCCCGGCCAGCAGCATGGGGCGATGGCTGACCACGACGACGGTGGTGCCGGCGGCCTTGGCCTTGGCGATCGCGTCCGCCAGCGCGTTCTCGCCCTCGGTGTCGAGGTTGGCGTTCGGCTCGTCGAGCACCAGGAGCCGCGGGTTGCCGTAGAGCGCGCGGGCCAGCGCCAGGCGCTGGCGCTGGCCGCCGGACAGCAGGGCGCCGGCCTCGCCGACCGGCGTCTCGTAGCCCATCGGCAGGCGGCCGATCATCTCGTGGATGCCGGCGCTGCGCGCGGCGGCGATCACCGCGGCTTCGTCGACGGCGCCCATGCGGGCGATGTTGGCGGCGATGGTCCCCTCCAGCAGGGCGACGCTCTGCGGCACATAGCCGACATGGCGGCCGAAATCCCCGCGCTCCCAGGTCCAGACATTGTGCCCGTCGAGGTAGACCCCGCCGGAGGTCGGCTCCAGGACCCCGACCAGCAGGCGGGCCAGCGTCGACTTGCCGGCCGCCGAAGGGCCGACGACGCCCAGCACCTCGCCCGGCTGCAGGCTGAAGGAGACGTTGCGCAGGGTGGCGCGCTCGCCGCCCGGCGGGACATAGGCAAGCCGCTCCACCGTCAGCGCGCCCGACGGCTGGGGCACGCGGCCGGTCCGCCGCGGCGGGGCGGAGGCGAGGACCGCCGACAGCCGCTTGTAGGCCGCCCAGGCCTGGACCCAGCTTCGCCATCCCTCCGAAAGCTGTTCGAACGGGCCGACCGCGCGGGCCAGGATCAGCGAGGCGACGATCATGGCGCCGGGGCTGACCAGCCGGTCGATCACCAGGACCGCCCCGATGCCGACGATGGCGAGCTGCACCATCATCCGCAGGACGCGCGCGAGGGTGGAGAAGGTCTTGCTGCGCACGGTGGCGCGGTGGAGCAGCGCGAGATACTGCTGCTGCATCCGCTCCGTCCGGTTCATGATGTTGGGCGCCATGCCCATGCCTTCGATCGCCTCGGCCGCGCGGGCGGCGGCGCCGATCTCGGCGGCCTGCCGGATCATCCGGCGGTTGGCCTCGGTCATCGCCGGCGCGGAGACGGCCTGCCCGATCAGCGTGGCGGCGATGACGCAGCCGCCGCCGATCAGCGCCACGAGTCCGAAGGCGGGATGCAGGATGTAGAGGACCAGGAAGAAGATGGGGGCGGCGAAGGCGTCGAAGGGTGCTCCGACGCTGGGGCTGCCGAGGAAGGCGCGGATCTCGCCGATGTCGCGCAGCACCTGGCTCGGCTGGCTGTTCGGATTGTCGAGCCGGCCGCGGATCGAGGCCTCCAGCGCGTCGCGCGTGATGCTGCGGGCGAAATGGTGGCCGATGGCGGTGTAGATCTGCCCGCGCGCCACTTCGATCAGGCCATAGATGATCAACGCCCCGCCGCCCAGCAGGCTGAGGGCGACGAGCGTGTCGAGATTGCGGCTGCCCAGCACGCGGTCATAGACCTGCATCATGTAGATCGACGGCGCCAGTTGCAGCAGGGCGATGAACAGGCTGACGACGCCCGAGAAGAGAATGGCGGGGACGAACGCCCTCGGCAGATGGTTGCCGGCCGTGCCGCCGCGGCTGGTCATGATGCGTGCTCCGGTCGAGAGGGAACGAATGAAGAGGGGGGCCGGCCCCGGGAGCCGGCACCCCGCACATCACGCCCGATCAGGCGCCTGGGATCAGGCCCAGGAGCCGTACTCGACGTCGGCACCGTTGAAGCCGTACGCCACGTCGACCAGCAGGATCTCCTGACCGTTGGACAGGACCAGCAGCGTGTCGTTGGTGAACGGGTTGCCCATGTCCACGTCGACGTTGTTGATCTCGGTGATCCAGACGTTGTTCAGGACGATCTTGTCCTCGTTCTGGGCATCGAAGCCGTAGATCACGTCGCGGCCGGTCGGGCTGGTGTCGCTGTTGGAGAAGTAGAAGCGGTCGACCGCGCTGTCGTTGCCGGCGGTCATGACGTCGTCGCCGCGGCCGCCGATGATGTTGTCGGCACCGGTGCCGCCGTCCAGCGTGTCACGGCCGGCGCCACCATACAGATCGTCGTTGCCCGCGCCGCCGTAGACCTTGTCGTTGCCGGCGCCGGCCTCGATGTAGTCGTTGCCCGCACCGCCATCGACCACATCGGCACCGGCACCCGACAGGATATAGTCGTGACCCGCACCACCATAGATGGTGTCGGCGCCGCCATTGGTCTCGATGTAGTCGTCGCCGCCGAGAGCGTAGATAACGTCATTGCCGTTGCCGGTGATGATCTCGTCGGCAGCGTTGGTGTAGGTAGCCATTTATGCCCTCCATTGGGTTTATCCGGCTGCGTTATGGGATGGCTTGGAACAAGTCCTTGCCGTTTGTTGCAGCTCGTGACGAGGGCAATAAGCGCCAAGCAACGGGTCGGGTAATACACCCAACTCGATAAGAAGATAAACCTATTATTTCGGTTTTGGCGACACTGTTTTGCCGCTGAAACAGTTATTGCGACGGACTCATTACAGGTTGATGTCGTTTCGTCGAGTGTTTATTGATTCGATCATGGATTCTATCTTCCTGTATTTGCTGGGAAAAGCCATTGGCCGGTCCGCTTGTGGCCGGGGTACCGGCCGCTGCGGTGTATGAAAGACTGCAAACACAATTGTTGCTACCCGCAGCTAGGCAAGCGTGAAGAGGTACCCTCAGCAGGGGGGCTCTCTCTTGGCGTACCCAGCCGGAATTCGGGACGCGGAACCACCGCCCGGTGCGGTGGTGCGGTCGTTTCTTCGAAAGAAAGGGCTATAGATGGTCGAGTATTACCACTCCGATCATCCAATAGAATGAGAAAATGGGGAGCGTCCTTACTCAATAGAGAAGAGGTGGAGTGGTGGCGAGCATCTGCGGGCGAACCATACCCGTTTAGGGGTTTTCTTGGTCTTATTGCTCATTCTATAAGCTTCCATCAGAAGAAATTGATAATAATGGTGTGAATGCCATGGGATAATAAAGATTATTCGATAATGTACTTCGCTTTAACGGGTTCAACCCTGCCAGTGCAGCCCAAACCGCACTGCGCCAACGGGAACCTGCCGGGCCAGACCGGGACACCGGCGGAAACAAAGGAAACGCACATGCAGGAGCGGAACACCCTCGCCCATTCCGCCCAGGGAGGAATGCCGGCGAACCCTGAGGACGTGCAGGACTGGCTCCATCAATTCCTCTGCGGGGCATTCTCCCGGACGCGCTGCTGTGTCGGGCTCCGGCGGGTCCATGACGGCGCGATGCGCGTGATCTCCCCGGGCTGCCACAGCCCGGCCGAACTCGCCGCCTGGGTCAAGCTGCTGAACGGCCAGTCGGACTCGCCCCACCATCTGCGGCGGACGATGATGCTGGACGCCTGCCGCCTGCTCACCGTCGTGCTGGTGGGCGCGCCGGCGGAACCGGCCTTCACGCCGGACGACCACCGGGCGCTCGACCGCATGATGCCGCTGATCGGCAGCGTCGTGATGCTGCGCGAGAAGGTCGACGCGGCGCAGGCCCGCTGGCAGGCCTTGGCGGAGACGCTGGACCGGCTGACCGTCGGGGTCGTGCTGGCCAACCCCCAGGGCGGCGTGCTGGTGATGAACCAGAGCGCCGAGGAGATACTGCAGAGCGCCCTGCAGCGTGGCGACGGCAAGGACGAGGATGCGGCCTCGCTGGTCCGCCGCCTGATGGATCGCGGGCCGGCCGGGGCGGGGCAGGGACGGGTGGCGGCCGGCGGGCCGGCGACCCTCGCCTTGCCGCGCGACACCTCGCTGCCGGTCACGGTGCTGCTGGCGCCGGTGACCGGCGGGGCGCGGGGGCAGCCGGCCGAGGGGCCGTTCACCGCCCTGTTCCTGTGCGATCCCGAGCGCTCGCTGGCCGGTCACGAGGACAGCCTGCGGGTCGTCTTCGGCCTGACCCGGCTGGAAGCGAAGATCGTGGTCAACCTGGTCAACGGCCTCAGCCCGGAGGAATGCGCCCAGCAGCTCCGGATCAGCGTCCACACGATCCGGGCCTATCTGAAGCAGATCTTCTCCAAGACCGGGACGCACCGGCAGGCCAACCTGATCCGCCTCGTGCTCGCCAGCTTCGGCGGCCTGCGGGCCCAGCGCGCCGACCCTCACGCCACGTCCTCCGACGGCCAGGCCATCCCGCCGGGAGGTGCGGGCTTTCCCGCCTCCCCCCGGCTCGAAGGACTAGCGCCCGCCGCCCGGTGAACCCGGCCGCGGGCGGCGCGGGCGCCGGGATCGGATGCTATCGGGACAGGCGCTCCGCCAGCCGCCGGCGGATCTCCTGCAGGGGCGATTGCCAGTCCTTCGGCGCCGGCTGGCGGAACAGGGTGACGCTGGGTACCACAGCGCGTCCGGCCGGTCGCGCAGCCAGCGCCAGTCGGGGCCGTGGGCCAGCAGCGCCCAGACCGGATGGCCGAGCGCGCCGGCCATGTGGACGGTCACGTTGTCGATCGAGACGACGAGGTCGGTCGCGGCGATCCGGGCCGCCAGACCGTCCAGATCGTCCCAGCGTTCGGTGGCCGGCGGAGTGACGATGTCGACGCCGCGCCCGGCCAGTTCCGCCACCGGACCGCTCCAGTCGCCATACTGCAGCACCACCAGCCGGACGCCGGGAAGGGCCAGGGCCTGGGTGAGCAGGGGAAGGGGAATGTTGCGGGTGCGGCCGTATTTCGGGTTGCTGGTGTGCCAGGCGATGCCGATGCGCAGCCGCACCGCCGGATCCGCGTCGGCCGCCCGCAGGGCCGCGACCCGGGCCGGATCGGCCGTCAGGAAGGGGCGCAGCCCGCCGAAGGCCGCTTCGTCCGTCAGCAGGAGCCGCGGCAGGCTGCCCGACGGGATCTGCGCGCCGATGTCCGCCGCGGACAGCCGCGGATCGGGCGGTGTCCGGCGGGCGACCAGCTCGACCTCCGGCAGCGAGCGGGCGAGCAGCGGGATCAGCCGCGGCTCGCACTCCAGGACGCAGCGGACACCGGCTTCCACCAGACCGGGCAGCGGAGCGGCGAACTGGATCTCGTCGCCGATCCCCTGTTCGCCCCAGACCAGCAGCCGCCGGTCGCCGAGCGGCTGGCCCCGCCATTCCGGCTGGGGGAAGCGGCCGACCGACTGCGACCACGGGGGCACGGTCCAGCGTTCCTCCCAGGCCTGCCAGCCTTCGGCGAAGCGGCCGAGCGACAGCAGCGCCATGGCGCGCAGGATGCGGGCGTCCGCCAGGCCGGGGTCGGTGGCGAGAGCCTCCCCGGCCAGCGCCAGCGCCTCGGCCGTCCGGCCCAGCAGATAGAGCGCATCGGCCAGATTGTTGAGAATCTCCGGGCTGCCGGGCTTCAGCGCCAGGGCGCGCCGCAGGGCCGTCACCGCGCCGGGCAGGTCGTCCAGCGCCTTGCGGCTGCTCGACAGGTTGTTCCACAGCTCCGGCGATGCCGGGTCGAGGGACAGGCCGCGGTGGTAGAGCGCCTGCACCGTGCCGGCAGGGGCCTCCTCCCGGCGGGCGCAGCCCAGCAGGTTCCAGGCCATCGGCTGAAGCGGGTCGATGCGCAGGGCGCGTGCCAGTGCCGCCGCGGCCTCCGCCACCCTGCCGAGATGGAAGAGCTGTTCGCCTTCCGCCCGCTGCAGGCCGGCATCGCCGGGCGACAGCAGGCGGCCGATCCGGTACTGCGCCGCCGCGGCCTCCGGCCGGCCCGCCCCGGCCAGGGCGAGGCCCAGGTTGAAGCGCACCTCCTCCGCCAGCGGCATGGCCCCGGCCGCATGGCCCAGCGCCTCGGCAGCGAGCCCGGCGGCTCCCTCGCGCAGCCGGCGGACGGCGAAGTTGTTGAGCAGGCCGGCGCGGCCGGGATCGAGCGCCACGGCGGCGGCGAGATGGCCGACCGCCTCGGCCGGCCGCCCCAGCTCCTCTAGCAGGTTGGCGAGGTTGGCGCGATAGTCGGGCTGGCTGCCGTCGGCGGCGACGGCCCGCCCGATCAGCTCCGCCCCCTCCGCCACGCGGCCGGACTGGGCGAAGACCAAGCCGCGCAGATGCAGGGCCGGCGGGAAGTCCGGAACCGCGTCGAGGATTTGCCGGTAGACCTCGTCCGCCTCGGCCAGCCGCCCCTGCTGGTGGAGGTCGAAGGCGAACAGCACGGCCTCCTGGAGGGTCGCCATCGCGGATGCTTCCTGCCCGGTGGTGGTTCCGGGCAGGCTACACCGGTTGGCCGGGCCGCCGCAGCGATTTCGCGCCTGCTGCCGGGCGGGGGCTCAGTGGCGGGCGTAGACCGTGGCCTTGCCGTCCGCGGTGCCGAACAGCACGGTCTGGTAGGGGGTGCCGGTCTTCATGTCCATGCCCGGGGCGTCCTGCGGCATGCCGGGCACCGACAGGCCGCGGGCCTTCGGCCGCTCGGTCAGCAGCCGCTTCACGTCGGACGCCGGGACATGCCCCTCCAGCACATAGCCGTCGACCAGCGCGGTGTGGCAGGAGTGCAGCGGCGCCGGGACGCCCTGCTGCGCCTTCACCGGATCCACGTCGTCCACCTCGTGGACCGTCACCTGGAAGCCGGCCTCGCGCATGTGGGTGACCCAGCCGCCGCAGCAGCCGCAGGAGGGCGACTTCCACACCTCGACCGTCTTGCCGGCCATCTGCTCCGCCGCCGCCGCCGGGGCGGAGGCGAAGCTGCCGGCCACCACGACCGATCCGACGATGGTGGCGGCGCCGAACAGCGCGGCCCGAGCGCCGTCGCGATGATCTTCCGGATGGTCATGGTCTTCTCCCTGCTGCTTCGGTACGCGGACTGCGCCGAGCCCGTTAACCGATCCTTACCGCGACCGGCGCCCCCTCTCCTTGATCGAGGTCATTCGTTTAGCGTTTCGACTGTCAGTCGGACAACCACTTTGCCAGATCCTCCGCCTTCGGCAGGCCGCCGGCATGGACGACCTTGCCGTCGATCACGATGCCGGGGGTGGCGGCGATGCCGTAGCCGGCGATGGCGGCGTAGTCGGTGACCTTCTCCACGTGGACGGGCACGCCGAGCCGCTGCGCCTCGGCCCGCACCATCTCCTCGGTCGTCTGGCAGCGCTTGCAGCCGGGGCCGAGCACCTTCACGTCCTTCATGGCCGTTCTCCTCTTTCCAGGGTCAGGCGAAAAGCAGGTTGAACAGGAAGCCCACCGCCAGGATGCCCAGCCCCACCACGCCGATGAACACGGCGATCAGGCGGACCGTCAGCACCTTGCGCAGGATGATCATTTCCGGCAGCGACAGCGCGATCACCGACATCATGAAGGCCAGCACGGTGCCCAGCGCCGCGCCCTTGCCGATCAGGGCCTCCACCACCGGGATGATGCCGGCGGCGTTCGAGTACATCGGGATCCCGACCAGCACGGCGGCCGGCACCGACCACCAGGCCTGCCTGCCCATGATGCCGGCCAGCAGATCGGCGGGGGCGTAGCCGTGGATGAAGGCCCCGGCGGCGATGCCGGCGATGATCCAGGGCCAGACCCGGCCGACGATCTCCCGCACCGCCTCGACGCCGGCACGGATGCGGTCGGCGACGGTGAGCTCCTCCGGCGGCAGCTCGGCCGCGGTGCTGCGCAGGGTGCGCACCCACTCCTCCAGCCAGCCCTCCAGATGCAGCCGCCCGATCACCCAGCCGGCGACGACCGCCACGCCGAGCCCGAAGGCGAGATAGGTCAGCGCCACCTTCCAGCCCAGCAGGACGAACAGCAGGCCCAGCGCCACCTCGTTCACCATCGGGGCGGCGATCAGGAAGGAGAAGGTCACCCCCAGCGGCACGCCCGCCGAGACGAAGCCGATGAACAGCGGCACCGCGGAGCAGGAGCAGAAGGGCGTGACGACGCCCAGCCCGGCCGCCGCGACGTTGCCCAGCCCCTCGCGCCGCCCGGCCAGCAGGGCGCGGGTCCGCTCCGGCGAGAAGAAGCTGCGCACGATCCCCATGGCGAACACCACCAGGGTCAGCAGCATCAGCACCTTGGGCGTGTCGTAGACGAAGAAGGCCACCGCCTCCCCCAGCGGGGTGCGGCGCTCCAGCGGGAGCTGCGAGACCACCCACTCGGAGACGGGCACGAGCTGGCTGTAGGCGCCGGCCCAGGCCAGGAGGAAGGCGGCGGTGCCGGCGATCCACGGCAGATCGCCGGAGCGGGGCGGGTCCGGCCGCGAGGTGAGGGAGGGTCCGATGGTCATGCCGCCTCCAATCCGCCGGCCAATCCGCCGGCCGTTTTCCCGGCAGGAAGGGCGGCGAGCACGGCGTCGACGATGGCGGTCACCGCCGGGGCCAGCGCCGGGTTGCGGCGATAGCGCACCCATTGCGCCTCGCGCCGGTCCACCACCAGCCCGACACCCTTCAGTGCCGCCATGTGGCGGGACATGCGCGACTGGGTGGCGGACAGCCGCTCCATCAGTTCGCACACGCAATGCTCCCGCCCGTCCCACAGCAGGCGCAGCGCGCCGAGGCGCGTCGGGTCGGACAGCGCCGCCATCAGGGCGGTGACCGCTTCGGTGTCCAGATGGGTTTCCATGCGTCGAACCGCTTATGCGTTTATCCGCATGTTCTGCCGGCCCCGGCCGCGGGTCAAGCACGCCCCTGCGCCCGGCCCGCCGGTGGGACGTTCCGCCGCAGCCCGGGCTCCTACAGCTCGATCAGCGCATAGGGCCGGCCACCCTCCTTCGGGATGGTCTGGGCGACGTTGTAGACCGGCGTGCCGCGCAGGGTCTCGCCGCGGTAGGTGCCGTGGTGGGCGTGGCCGTGGGCGACGGCGCGCACCGTCTCGAAGCGGTCGATCGTCTCGGCCAGCCGGGAGGAGCCCAGGAAGGGGAAGATCTCGCGCGGCTCCCCCTCCACCGTCGCGGCGATCGGGGCATAGTGCAGGACGACGAAGACCCGCTCGGTCTCCAACTGGCGCAAGGCGCTTTCCAGCCGCATCGCCTCGCCAACCGCCTCGTGGACGAACTGCTTGATGACCGGCTCGCCGAAGCTGTCGAGCATCAGGTTGCCGAAGCCGCCGCCGAAGCCCTTCACCCCGGCGAAGCCGACCCCGCGGATCTCCAGCGGCGACCCGTCGAGGAAACGCACGCCGGCCTGTTCCAGGATGCGCTGGACCTCCTCGACATGGCCGCATTCATGGTCGTGGTTGCCGAACACCGCGACGACCGGGATGCCGATGGCCCGCAGGTCCTCGGCCAGCACCTCCGCCTCGCGCGGCTTGCCGTGGTTGGTCAGGTCGCCGCACAGCGCCAGCACGTCGGCGCGGCCCGCGATCTCCTGGAACAGGTCGCGGTAGGGGTGGGCCGAGGTCTCGCCCACATGGATGTCCCCGATGGCGGCGACCGTCAGCGTCCCGTCAGCCATGCTTTCCCTCCTCTCCCACGACGTCGGCGAAGCCCCAGTCGGTGACGTCGATCAGATAATCCTCGCGCGAGAACAGCCGGCCGCGGCAGATGCGCGTCTGCGCCACCGGCAGTCTGCTGCGCTCCGCCAGCCGCGTCAGCAGCTCGTCCAACAGCCAGTCGGGCACGCAGGCACGTTCGGTCGGATAGATGAAGCGGAAGGTCAGCAGATGGATCAGCAGCACCTCCCAGTACTGCTCCATGTGGCCGAGCAGCCGCTTCCAGTCGATCCTGCCGTTCTGCTTCAGGATCAGGTGGGCGACGTCCGGGCCGTCGAACTTGTGGCGCATCTGCACGAAGGACTTGGAGAAGACCATCTCGGTCGGCGCGACCAGGCGCACCTCGGTGCCGCAGACCAGCGCGCGGTGCTCCTCCTCGAACCAGCGGTCGGTGACCGGGTTGATGGCGACGGCCGAGTTGAAGATCACGTCGAAGAACAGCTCGCCGTGCTTGACCTTGCCGATCCAGCGCTCGTCCTCGATCTCCGTGCCGAAGCCGCGCTCCTGGAAGAAGCTCAGGATGCGCGGGAAGTCGCCGCCGCGGCAGAAGACGTCGATGTCCTTGGTCGGGCGGGTGATGCCGGTATAGGCGCTGACCGCATAGGTCCCGCCGAGCAGGAAGGGGATGCCGGACTCGGTCAGCAGCTTCAGGCTCTCGGTATAGAAGGCCTCCGCCTCCGGTGAGACGGTGGCGTTGCCCTCGCGGGGGTCGGTCATGAACATCTCCCTTCTGCCCGGCCGGTCGGCTCGGCTGCCGGGCGTTGTCCTTGCCCCGACAACAGCCGGGGCCGGCAAAAGGGCACCGCCCGCCCGCCCCGGCACCCCGGCGGTGCCGCCTCCGGGAACCGTCCCGGCCCTGCCGGCGTTGGAGGAGGGACGAATGCGGTTGTGGCGAGGGAGGGCGCTTCGCATGGCACGGATCGGTTTGACGGGGGCCGCGGCGCTGGCCGCAAGCCTGCTCCTGGCGGCGCCGGGGGCCTGGGCTCAGGGCTGCAGCTCCCTGCTGGAGCAGTTCGCGGCCGACCACGGGCTGACCGCCAGCCCGCCGCCGACCGCGGCGCCGTCCGCCCCGGGGGCGCCGGCTCCTCCGCGATGGCGGAGAATGGCGGCGGCTCCGTCACGTCGGACCGGCTGGCCCAGTCCGGCGGGCTGGTGTCTCCGCCCGCGGTGGGCGACCGCGGCGTGATCGAGCCGCCGTCCACCGGCAGCACCATGCCGACCGCGCCGGCCTTGCGTCCCGATGCCGGCGCCGGTCCCGACCGGGCGCCGCAGGCCGGCGGCACCGGTGCCACCATGGGTCAGGCGGCGCGGAACGCCCAGCTCGAATCGCTGGTCACCGCCGCACGCAGCGCCGCGCGCAGCGGCGACGAGGAGCGCTGCATGCAAAGCCTGGGCGAGGCGCGGCGCCTGCTGCAGAGCGGCCCCGCCGGCGGCAGCGGCGGTTGACGCCATGAGGGACGCCGTCGCCATGACCAGCCTCGGTCCCTATCCGCCGGCCCCGCCGCCGGGCGAGACCCCGATGCCGCCGCCGATCCCCGACGTTCCCGGCGACCCGTCCCGCCCGCCGATCGACGAGCCGCCGGACGCCATCCCGGTGCCGCCGCAGGAGCCGCCGCCGCTGCCCGACCGTCTGGCCTCCGGCGGGGAAATCGACCGGCGGACGTGAAACGGCGACGCTGACATCTTGCCTTCGGGCGGTGGACGGGCGATGTGTGGGGGATGTGCATCCGCCGGTCCGCCGGCGGGTGCCGGTTGCGTTCTCCGGAGTTCAGGTCGCCATGTATCACCAGCCGCCCCGCGCACACGTCTATCGCCAGCCCACCGTCATCGCCACCGAGGTCCAGGCCACCGTCAAGTGGTACGATCCGGTGCGCGGCTTCGGCTTCGTCCAGAGGGACGGGGCGCCGGACGCGCTGCTGCCCGCCGCCATCGTCGCCCCGGCCGGCCACCAGTCGCTGCCGGAAGGCGCCACCGTCGTGGTGGACATCGTGGAGGGGCGCAAGGGCACCCAGGTCAGCGTCCTGCATTCCGTCGATCTCTCCACCGCGGCGCCGGCCCGTCCCAAGCGGAACTTCCAGGACCGCGGTGATCGCGGGTTCCAGGACAGGGGCTTCCAGGACAGGGGCTTCCAGGACAGGGGCTTCCAGGATCGCGGCGACCGCGGCCACCAGGACCGTGGCGGCTTCCGCGACCGTGGGGAGCGCGGCTTCCAGGATCGTGGCTTCCAGGATCGGGGGGAGCGCGGGTTCCAGGACCGGCCGCGCCGCCCGGCGGCCCCGGTGGGGAACGAGCCGACCAGCGAGATCGTCGGCACGGTCAAGTGGTTCAACTCCACCAAGGGCTTCGGCTTCGTCGGGCCGGAGGACGGCAGCCGCGACGTCTTCGTCCATGCCTCGGCGCTGGAGCGTTCCGGCCTGTCGCGGCTGGACGACGGGCAGCGGGTGCGCGTCACCATCCGCCAGCGCGACAAGGGGCCGGAGGCTGTCTCCCTGAAGGTCGAGGACTGACCGGGCGGGCGTTCCCCGCCCCTCCGCCTCCCCGCGCGCCGGAAACGATTGCGGACTGGAGAAGGCCGCTCCGTTCCGCTGTATAGTGGCGGGCGCGGGCGGCGTTTCAGCGTGTCGAAACGCGGCGAAGCTGCTATGACGTCGCCCCGTTTTCGCGCGGCTGCCGGGACTGCCCGGCCGCCGCGGACCACCTGGATGAAGGAAGCCTCGCGATGTCGAACCTCCACAAGACCGCCATGGACGCGGTGCTGCAAGCCGCCGCGCACGACATCGTCGCCACGCTGCAGGAGCGGGGGGTCGAGGACCGTCACAGCGAGGATGGCGATCTGGCCGTCCTCGACGTGGCGATCCTGCACGCCTACCGCATCTTCATGCGCATCTGCGAGGCCAACGGCGTCCCGGTCGATGCCGGCTATTTCGCCGACCAGGCCGCCGATCTGGCCGAGGAAGTCGCCCAGGACGGCGACGAGTAAGGGGAGGCCGCCAGCATGGACACCCGGCCGGACACCCCCGACGTCGCCGTGGTCGGCGCCGGCCCGGCCGGGCTGATGGCCGCGGAGGTGATGGCCGGCCGCGGCCTCGCCGTCGCCGTCTACGACCAGATGCCGACCCCGGCGCGCAAGCTGCTGCTGGCCGGCCGCGGCGGGCTGAACCTCACCCATTCCGAGCCGCTGGACCGCTTCCTGCCGCGCTACGGCGGGCAGGCCGCCCTGTTCGCCCGGCTGCTCGACGGCTTCTCCCCGACAGCGCTGCGCGACTGGGCCGCCGGGCTGGGGATCGAGACCTTCGTCGGCACCAGCGGGCGTGTCTTCCCCGTGCAGATGAAGGCCTCCACCCTGGTGCGGGCCTGGCTGCGCCGGCTGGAGGGGCTGGGCGTCACGCTCCATGCCCGCCACCGCTGGACCGGCTGGGATGCCGGCGGCGCCCTGACCTTCGTCCGCGGCGACGGAGAGGCGGTGACGGTCGCCCCGCGCGCCACGCTGCTGGCGCTGGGCGGAGCGAGTTGGCCGCGCACCGGCTCCGACGGGCGCTGGACCGGGCTGCTGGCCGCCCGCGGGGTGGAGATCGCTCCGCTGCGCCCGTCCAACGTCGGCTTCGAGGTTCCCTGGTCCGACCATCTGCGCGAGCGTTTCGCCGGCCAGCCGGTGAAGAGCGTCGCCCTGTCCTTCGCCGGCCGGCGGCTGAAGGGCGAGTTCGTCATCACCGCGACCGGCATCGAGGGCGGCGCCGTCTACGCCCTCAGCGCCCCCCTGCGCGACGCCATCGAACAGGAGGGCTGGGCGACCCTGACCATCGACCTGCTGCCCGACCTGCCGGAGGCCGAGCTGCGGCACCGTCTGCGCCGCCGCGGCTCGGAGTCGCTGGCCACCTTCCTCAAGAAGTCGCTGTCGCTGACCGGCCCGCGTGCCGCCCTTCTGCGCGAGTTCGCCCCGCAGGCCGACCTCGGCGACCCGGCGGCGCTGGCCCGCCAGATCAAGGGCCTGTCGATGGTGCTGACCGGCGTGCGCCCGATCGACCGCGCCATCTCCACCGCCGGCGGCATCCGCCTGTCGGAGGTCGACGACTCGCTGATGCTGACGCGTCTGCCCGGCACCTTCGTCGCCGGCGAGATGCTCGACTGGGAGGCGCCGACCGGCGGCTACCTGCTGCAGGGCTGTTTCGCCATGGGCGTCGCGGCGGGGCGGGGGATCAGCGGGTGGCTGGGGTAGCGTTTGGCGAGTGCCACTCGCCGTTTCGCCCCGCTCTTGCACTACCTGCGCCCGTGCGTTAGCGTTTCCGTATCAACGCATCGACTGTGATTTTCCGCAACTCGACCCCCTGTCGTGGCCCCGAGTGGCACGCACCGCTTCGGCCGATTGGGCGCCGGCCGCACAATGAACGCCTGCGAACGGATCGTGGTAACCCGTTGACGGCGCAGCGGAAACGGCCTCTCCGCGCCGTTGTGCGCGACGTGGGTGCTGCACAATGCGCTGAACGGCGCCCGGCGGACCTCATTTCCCCGCGTCGCGGTCGGCAAGCGACAGCATCAGCGTGCGCAGCAGGGCGGACAGGGCGCGCTGCTCCTCCTCCGACAGGGCGGAGAGCAGGTCGGCCTCCACCGCCATGTCCTCGCGGAAGGCGGCGCGGGCGCGGGCGATGCCCTCGCCGGTCAGTTCGACCGGCAGGCTGCGGCCGTCGCCCTCGGCGGCGACGCGGCGGACCAGCCCGGCCTTCTCCAGCCGGTTCAGCCGGAAGGTCAGGCCGCCCGACGTGATCATCAGCGAGCGGTAGAGCTCGGTCGGCCGCAGCCGGTAGGGCGGGCCGGAGCGCAGCAGGGTGAACAGCACGTCGGCCTCGCCGGTGTCGATGCCGTGCCGCTCGAACACCGCCTCGATCGGGCCGCGGGCGGCGATGGTGATCCAGCGCGCCCGGCCCAGGATCGCCATGCCGCGGGTGTCCACCTCCGGCAGTTCGGCAGCCCATTGGGCACGGCGGTCATCCACGCCGTCGGTCCGGGAAGGCACGTCGTCCGGGATGGCACTTGACATCGCTGGGCCCCGCTTATTTATCTTAGTGCTAAGATAATTTATTCCGGCCGTCCGCAACAGCCGGCCACCCGCAACAGAAGGAGCGACCGATGATCGCAGCCTGCGCCAGGGTTGTCTCCACCTCCGCCTTCGGCCTGCTGATCGTCTGCGGATTCCTGTTCGCGAGCAGGTTCATGGTCGCCAAGGCGGCGCTGTCGGTCGGGATGATGCCGGTGCAGCTCGGCGTCGTCGGCAACCTCGGGGCGGGGCTGGCGCTGCTGCCCTGGCTGCTGGCCTCGGGCGACCGCATCCCGCTGGGGCGGCGCCATCTGGCGCTCTACGCGGCGCTCGGTGTCGTCACCTACGCCTATCCGACCGTGCTCTCCAACCTGGTGGTGGAGCGGGTGGGGCCGGCCTACGCCTCGACCGTCTATTCGCTGTCCCCGCTGCTGACGATGAGCTTCGCCGCCGGGCTGGGGGTGGAGCGGATGTTCCTGCGCCGCTTCGTCGGGATCGTCGTCGGCTTCGCCGGCATGGTCCTGCTGGTCCGGCAGCAGGTGATGCAGTTCGACCTCGGCGACCCGATCTGGGTGATGCTCGGCCTGACGATCCCCGCCAGCGTTGCGACGGGCAACATCATCCGCTCCGCCTGGTGGCCGCGGGGGACCTCGGTGCTGGCCTTCTCCGCCGCGGCGCTCTTCACCTCGGCCCTGATGATGGCGGTGCTCGCCCCGGCCATCGAAAGCCCGGCGGAGTGGCCCTTCGCCACCCTGCCGGGGCTGGGCTGGCTGGCCGTCCTGATCGGCGTCTCCGCCCTCTCGCAGGTGCTGAACTTCCGGTTGCAGCAGATCGGTGGCCCGGTGGTGTTCAGCCAGATCGGCTATTGGGGGACCGGCTTCGGGGTCCTGCTCGCGGCGGTGCTGTTCGGCGACGTGCTGACCGGCCTGTCGCTGGCCGGGCTCGGCTGCATCGTCTGCGGCGGCGCGCTGGCGCGGCGGGCCTGAGATCCGCCCGGCGGCGGCTCAGCGCCTCGCGTCGCCGTAGTCGTACTGAACCCGGGGGGCGGAGCCGGCACCGGTCAGCCGCTCGATCAGCCCGCCGATGCCGCTGCCCGTGGCGGCCGGGGCGGCGGCCGTCGGGGCGGCCGGCGCCGCTGCCCGCGCCGGCTGGACCGCGCCGGCGGGCAGGGCCGCCTGACGCAGCGGATCGCCCGGCAGGCCGGACGCCGCGGCATAGGCCGGCGGAGCCTCCAGGCTCGGCAGCGGGCGGGGCGGCTTGCCGGCATGGGCGTCCATCATGAAGCCCTGCCACAGCTTGGCCGGCAGGGTTCCGCCGGTGACCTTCTTCATCTCTTCGTTGTTGTCGTTGCCCAGCCAGACGCCGGCCACCAGATCGGCGGTGAAGCCGACGAACCAGGCGTCGCGGTACTCCTGGGTGGTGCCGGTCTTGGCGGCGGCCGGCCGGTCGAGCCTGGCGCTGCGGCCGGTGCCGAACTCGATCACGCCCGTCATCATCCGGGTGAGTTGGGCGGCGTGGAGCGGGTCGACCACCGGGGCGCCGCCGCCGCCCTGGCGCCGGTAGAGGACGGTGCCCTGGCGGTCGGTGATCTCGGTGATCGCGTAGGCCCAGACGGGGGTGCCGCGGTTGGCGATGCCGGCATAGGCGCGGACCATGTCGAGCAGCGTCACCTCGCCGGTGCCGAGCGCCAGCGACAGGTCGCGCGTCAGCGGCGTGGTGATGCCGAGCGACGAGGCGATGCGGCGGACCGGGTCGGTGCCGACCCGCTCGACCAGCCGCACCGTCGCGGTGTTCGAGGAATGGGCGAGCGCCGTCGCCAGCGTGATGGTGCCGCGGTACTTGCCGTCATAGTTGCCGGGGCTCCAATTGCCGATCTGGACGGGAGCGTCGTCGATCGGGCTGTCGGGAGCCCAGCCGGCCTCCAGTGCGGCGAGGTAGACGAAGGGCTTGAAGGAGGATCCTGGCTGGCGCAGCGCCTGGGTGGCGCGGTTGAACTCGCTGCTGTCGTAGTCGCGGCCGCCGACCAGCGCCCGCACGGCCCCGTCCGGCGCCATGGCGACCAGCGCGCCCTGGCGGACATTGGCCGTCTGGCCGGGGCCGGACAGGATCTGCTCCATCCGCTGCTCGGCGGCGCGCTGGATCTTCAGGTCCAGCGTGGTGCGGACGATGACGTCGCCATGATCGGGGCCGGCGAAGCCGGAGACGAGGTCGGTGACCCAGTCGGCGAAATAGCGGCCGTCGCCGCCGGGCTTGCGCCGCGGGGCGGGGGGCGTGCTGCGCGCGGCGTCGAGCTGCTGCTGGGTGACGTAGCCGGCATCGACCATCGCCGCCATGACGACGCGGGCGCGCTCCGCCGCCTCGTCGGGGTTGGAGGTCGGGGCGTAGCGCGAGGGGGCCTTGAGAAGCCCGGCGATGATCGCCGCCTCGCGCAGGTCCACCTGGGTGGCGGGCTTGCCGAAATAGGTCCGCGCCGCCGCATCGACGCCGAAGGTGCCGGCGCCGAGATAGACGCGGTTGAGATAGGCGGTGAGGATCTGGTCCTTGGTGAAGCGGTGCTCCAGCCAGAGCGCCAGCATGGCCTCCTGGATCTTGCGCTTCAGCGACTTCTCGGGCGTCAGGAACAGGTTCTTGGCGAGCTGCTGGGTGATGGTGGAGCCGCCCTGGACCGCCCGGCCGGACCGCCAGTTGACGTAGACGGCACGGGCGAGGCCGATCGGATCGACGCCGAAATGGGAGTAGAAGCGGCGGTCCTCGATCGCCAGCACCGCGTTCACCAGATGCGGCGGCAGGTCCTTGACGCCCAGCGTCGTGCCGTGCAGGTCGCCGAAGCGGGCGAACTCCGTCCCGTCGGCCGCCAGCACGACGACCGAGGCGCGCCGCTCGTACTGTGCCACCTTGGAGATGTCCGGCAGGTCGAGCGCGAACCAGGCGAGCAGGGCGCCGACGCCGATGCCAACCCAGATCGCCGCGACCAGCGTCCAGGTCGCCAGCGTGCGCAGCACGCCGCGCCGCCTGGGCGGTCCGCCGCCCCTGCGCGGGGCCGGCCCCTTCGGTGGCCGGGGGGCTGCAGCGGCGGCTGGGCGGCACGGGGGGCGCGGGCCGGCTTCGGCGCCCGGCGCGGCAGCTTGGGCAGCGCGACCTTGGAGAGCGAAATCCGGGGCAGTGATATCCGGAGCAGTGATATCCGGGGAGCCGGAAGCGCGGCAGGGACAGCCTGGGCGGCGAGGGGAAGCGCAGGGGGGCCGAGCGCTCCTCGCGGGTGCGCACGGGGCGCGGCCCGGGAAAAAGCTGGTTCGGTCGGTCGCCGGTCACGGTGCGCTCACTGCCCCCTGCTGAGGTCCTATACAGTCCGTAAGGACACTTGCGTCATATACGCGCCCGCCCGGCTCCACGAAAGGGTGCATGGGCGGCAGCCGAGATTTGTTCCGGGACCGTGGCCGATGGATGACGGTGGGCGGTGAACCGCCGGGGCCGCGGCCTTGTTTCCTTGACCGTGAGAAGCCGATGGAGTCCGCAGCGATGAACAAGCCCCTGACCGTGACCATTCCCCACCAGCTCGGCCGGGAGGAGGCCAAGCGCCGCCTGGTCACCGGGATCGGGCAGGCCCGCGGCTACCTGGAGACGGTGGCGAGCCGGATCGAGGAGCAGTGGACCGGCGACCGGCTGGACTTCCACCTCGTCGCCCTGGCCCAGGCGGTGAGCGGCCGCATCGACGTGCTGGACGACCGGGTGGAGATGGAGGTGCAGCTTCCCTGGGCGCTCGGCCTGCTGGCCAACAAGATCAAGGACCGCGTGCAGCGCCAGGGTACCCTGATGCTGGAAAAGAAGAGCTGAGCGCCGCCGTCTACCCGTCCTCCCCCTCCGCCCGGCCACCGATCAGCCCGTGCTTCTTCAGGAGCCCGCGGAGCTGGTGGTAGCCGAGGCCGAGGGCGCGGGCGGTCTGGCGCTGGTTGAAGCGGTTGCGCTCCAGCGCCGCGCGCAGCCGGTCGGCCTCGAAGGCCCGCACCTCCTCCAGCAGGGGGGCGGTCGGGGTTGCTGCGGGCGGCGGCTCCATTACGGGGGCACCGCCGGACGGCCTCGGCGGCTCCTCCCAGCGGCGGGCGAAGGGGTTCAGGATGATCTCCTCCACCGGCGCCTCGGGATCGCTGGCGGCGACGGAGCGCTCGACCGCGTTGCGCAGCTCCCGCACGTTGCCTGGCCAGGGGTGGGAGCGGAGCTGGTCGAGGGCCGCGGGGCCGAAGCCGGGGAAATAGGGGCGGCCGAGCTCGCGCACCATGCCCAGCGCGAAATGCTCGGCCAGCAGGGGAATGTCCTCGCGCCGGGCCCGCAGCGGCGGCAGCATCACCACGTCGAAGGCCAGCCGGTCCAGCAGGTCGGCGCGGAAGCGCCCGGCCTCGGCCAGCGCCGGCAGGTCGGCGTTGGTCGCGCCGACGACGCGGGTGTCGACGATACGGGTGCGCCCGCCGACCCGCTCGATCTCGCCATACTCCACCGCCCGCAGCAGCTTCTCCTGCACGGCGGGACTGGAGGTGGCGATCTCGTCGAGGAAGAGGGTCCCGGTGTCGGCCTGCTCGATCCGGCCGGTCTGCCGGCGGGTGGCCCCGGTGAAGGCCCCGGCCTCATGGCCGAACAGCTCGGAATCCAGCAGCGTCTCCGGCAGGGCGGCGCAGTTGACCTTGACGAAGGGGCGGTCCCAGCGGCGCGACAGGTAATGCAGCCGGGCGGCGATCAGTTCCTTGCCCGTGCCGCGCTCTCCGATCACCAGGACCGGCCGCTCCAGCGGCGCCACCCGCGAGACATGGGCAAGCGTCGCCAGGAAGGCCGGGGACTGGCCGAGCAGCGGGGGAGGAGTCGGAAGCATCTCAGTATTGGCGAACAGTTGGTCGGAAAGGCGATCATATGACAGATTTCGCCAAGTGGGGAGTGCTGCGTTCGAAGCCGCCCGTCCCCGTGAAAGCGAACCGGCACAAGGCCTCCGGCACGGCCGGCCAAGCTTGGCACGGCCCTTGCGATATGCAGGGTCAGCAAGGAGGACCCGACGATGACCGAATTTTCCGATTTCCGCCGCCGCTACGCGGCTGAGCGCAGCACCGTCGAGCGCCTGCGCACCTATCTCCTCACCCGCCGGTCCGAGAGCTGGCTGTTCTTCTTCGCCGGCATCGTCGTCGGCGCCATCCTCGGCTGACCCAACAGGAACTGGACGACCATGAGCATCTTTTCGCGCCTGACCGACATCGTGCAGTCGAACCTCAATTCCCTGCTCGACCGCGCCGAGGAGCCGGAGAAGCTGATCCGCCTGATCATCCAGGAGATGGAGGACACGCTGGTCGAAGTCCGCTCCTCCACCGTCAAGATCATCGCGGAGAAGAAGGAGATCGAACGGCGCGCCGCCGACCTGCAGCGCGAGCGCGACGAGTGGGACCGCAAGGCCGAGATCGCGCTGACCCGCGATCGCGAGGATCTGGCGAAGGGCGCGCTCCTCGCCAAGTCCAGGGTGGCGGAGGAGGCGGACGCCCTGGCCCAGCAGCTCGTCCATGTCGAGGAGGCCCTGTCCAAGGCGAACGAGGACATCGGCCGCCTGCAGGCCAAGCTGAACGACGCCAAGACGCGCGAGAAGGCGCTGGTCGCCCGCACCAAGACCGCGGCCAACCGCGTGCGGGTGCGCAGCACGCTGCATGACGAGCGGATCAACGACGCGCTTGCCCGCTTCGAGCAGGTGGAGCGTAACCTGGACGAGATGGAGGGCCGCGTGGAGGCCTTCGACGTCGGCCGCACCAAGAGCCTGGCCGAGGAGATTGCCGAGCTCGAAGCCACCCACAAGGTGGACGAGGAACTGGCCGCTCTGAAGGCCCGCATCGCCGGCCGGCGCGGCTCGTGACGTTGCGGCGCTGACCTCCGTGTGCCGTCGTCCCCCTTCCCGGTCACCGGGGAGGGGGACACCGCACGGGCCTTACGAGCAGGAAAGGGCCTGAGCCTTGATGAGTGTTGTTTTCGTCCTGGCGGTTCTGTTCATGGTGTTGGTGGCACCGGTCTGGATCGTCTTTCACTACATCACCAAATGGCGGTCCCAGCGCGGCCTGTCGGCTCAGGACGAGCGGATGCTGGCCGAGCTGTGGGAGATCGCCAACCGGCTGGAAACCCGCATCCACACGCTGGAGCGCGTGCTGGACGCGGAGGCGCCCAACTGGCGCAACAAGATCTGAAACCGCGGAGACCGTGATGGACCGCTCGTCGCTTTTCGAGTCCCCCAACCCGCACCGGCTCTACCGCATTCCCGACCGCGGGATCGCCGGCGGGGTGTGCGCGGGCATCGCCGACTACTTCGGTGTCCAGCCGGCCCTGGTCCGGCTTGCCATGGTGGTGGCACTGTTCTTCTTCGCGCCGCCGGTGATCCTGGGATATGTGATCGCTGTCATGGCGCTGCCGGTCAAGCCGCCGCAGCTCTACCGCACGCCGGAGGAGGAGGTCTTCTGGCGAACGGTATCGACCAAGCCCGACCGCAGCCTTGCCGGCCTGACCCAGCGCTTCCGCGACTTCGATAAGCGCGTCGCCGGCCTGGAAGCCTATGTGGCGTCCAAGGAGTTCGAACTGAACCGGGCGATCCGCGATCTGGATCGCTAGACCGATCGTGCCGACCTGCTTCGCGCTACCCGCGCGAGGACCGGCGCGGGCGGCTGCGCAAGGCGGTCGCGGTTCAGCGACCATGGTTCAGCGGTTGCGGTTCAGCGGTTGCGGCGCCGGTTGCGCGTCCGGATGGGAACCGGTTTCGGCGTCGGCATGGCCGCCACCAGGCCAGCCAGAACCGCCGCCATTGCACCACCGAGGAGAACGAGGTCCATCTATCGCCTCTCTGCCGTCTGGCCCTGCTGATGTCATGTCATCGTGAACGATTCAAAACTGACATGGTAGCGAAAAGAGGCGATGGCAACCGCACGCCCGGCAAATGGCTGCCGCGGGGGTACCCGGATGGAGGTGCCCCGCCGTCGATGCCCGCTCCGCCGGTTTCCGGCGTTGCTCAACCGGAATAGGGCTCGATGGCGGTGAGGGCGAAGCCCTTGTGCTCCGGGAAGCGGGCGGTCACCTTCTCCCGCGCCTTCTTCTCGTCGAGCGCCCACACGACGAAGCGGCGCCCGCGCTTCCAGCTTTCCAGCGCGAAGGGGTCGAGGGTCGCGTTCACCCTCGCCGCATAATCGGGATTGGCCACCCGCACCACCCAGCCGGCGTCCACCTGGGTCCGCCGGTCGTCCAGGACATAGAGCCGGCGGTCGTTCGCCCCGGCCGCCTTCAGCCTCTGCTCCAGGTCCTCGCAGGCCAGCTCGATGGCGTTGCGGCGGCGGCGGGCGTCGCGCAGGTCGCGGCCCATCTGCAGCGTGACGCGGGCGGCGCGGCGGATGCGGTCCACCTGGGCCTGCTTGCGCGAGACGGCGTTGGCGATCCGTTCCTCCGCCGTCTTCAGCCGGCGCAAGGCCAGCAGCAGCGACACCACCAGGGCGCTGAAGCCGACGAGACCGGCGAAGACATAGGCCATGTCCGGACCCTCCCTCAGTGTTCCCCGGCCTCAGCCCGCCTTGGCGACGGGTTTGTCCATGTCCTGCAGCCGGGTCACGACATAGCCGAAGGCGGGCGGGTAGCGCCGCTCGATCTCCGCCCGCGCCTCCGCCATCGAGCGGGCCCAGACCTCGATCATCTGCGGCTGCGACCAGGAGGAGTCGATGAAGGCATGCTGCTTCTGCTGGAAGGCGGCGTTGCCGACATACTTGTTCACCACCATCGCCAGATAGCAGGGGGTGCCGGCCAGCTCCTCCCCGATCTGGCGGACCAGCATCTCGCTGGTCTGCTGGGCGTCCTTCAACTGGCGCTCCAGGACCGAGCGGCGGCGGAGCATGTCCTGCACCGCGCCGTCCGCCTCCTTGATCTGGGCCGCCCGCTCGCCCTTGCGGGCCTCCAGCCCGGTCTCCAGCTTGGCGCGGCGGGTGATCGTCTCGCGGACGTTGCCGGTACCGTGGCGCTTCTCGATCATCCGCTCGCCGGTCGCCACCACCAGCTTGCCGATGGCGAAGGCGAGGCCGGACAGGCCGAGCGCCGAGAAGAGAGCGTTGGAATAGTCTTGCCACATGGACGTGCGCCCGCTCGGACGACAGATGCTGGAGGGGTGGACGGTCCGGCCCCTTCTCCCGGATTCGTCTCAGGGGAAGGTGATAACTCAGCCGCGCGCGAAATTCAAAAGGATGAGTTCCACAAAAAGCGACGGCCCGGTCAGACCGCGGCGGCCCGGCACACCCGGTTGCGGCCGGCCTGCTTGGCCTCGTAGAGGGCGGCGTCGGCCCGGCGCAGCGTATGCTCCAGCGACGGTTCGGCAGCGGCCCAGGAGGCGACGCCGATGCTGGCGGTCACCTGTACCGGCAGCCCGTCGACATCGACCGGCAGGCCGGCGATGGCGCGGCGCAGCCGCTCCGCCACGGCGAGCGCCCCGTCCTCGTCCGTCTCGGGCAGCAGGACGACGAACTCCTCCCCGCCGAAGCGGGCGACCTGGTCGGCGTCGCGCAGAACGGCGCGGGCGCGGGCGACCACGGTGCACAACACCTCGTCCCCCGCGGCGTGGCCGTGGGTGTCGTTGACCTGCTTGAAACGGTCGAGGTCGAGCAGGAAGAGGCTGAGCGCCCGCCGGTGCCGCTTGGCCCGCCGCATCTCCATCCGCGCCAGCTCCAGGAAGCGGCGGCGGTTCAGGACGCCGGTCAGCGGGTCCTGGGTGGCCAGCCGGTTGAGCTTGGCGTTCGCCTCCTCCAGCGCGCGGGTCCGCTCGGCGACGCGGGCCTCCAGCGTCTCGTTCGCCTCGCGCAGCCGCTCGTAGAGGCGGATGTTGACGAAGCCGACGGCGATCTTGGCGGCGAAGACCTCCATCAGCGCCCGGTCCACCGGGTCGAGCGGCCGCTCGGTGTGGATCAGGGCCGCGACCTCCGGCCCCTCGGGCACACGGATGTGAAGGCTGGCGGTCTCCGGCCCGAAGACGCTGCGCCGCTCGGTGAAGGTCCGGGCGAGGCTTTCGGCGACCGGGGGCGGCAGGAGGAGGGCGGGATCGCCGCTGATCCCGGCATAGCGCCCGGCCCCGGCCAGCACGCATGCGGAGCCCGCGGCCGGATCGTCGCCGCACCCGTCGCAGCCGCCGCGCTGGGCGTAGAGCACGGCGTCCGGCCGCGCCCGCAGCAGCCGCGAGAGCTGGTCCAGTACCCCGGCGGCGAAGGCCGGCATGGAGCGCAGCTCGAACAGCGTGTCGGCGGAGCGGATGATCTGCTGCAGCCCGCGGCGGCTCGCCTCCAGCTCGCGCAGGCCCGCATAGCTGCGCAGCGCGGTGACCACGGTGGTGAACAGCTTCTTCGCCGTCAGATCGGTCTTGGATTTGTAGTCGTTGATGTCGTAGGCGAGGATGATGTCCTCTTCCGGAGCCTGGCCGGGCTGGCCGGTGCGCAGGATGATGCGGACGGTCTGGTTGCCCAGATCCTCGCGGATGGTCCGGACGAGCTGCAGCCCGGCGTCCCCCGTCTCCATCACCACGTCGAGCAGGACGATGGCGATGTCGTCGACGCAGCGCAGGATCTCCGTCGCCTCTTCCGCCGAGGCGGCGGATATCAGGCGGAGCCGCCTGCCCTGGAAGCGCAGCTTGGAGAGCGCGAGCCGGGTGACGGCATGCACCTCCGGCTCATCGTCGACGACGAGGACGAGCCAGGGCTCCGCCTCCTCCGCCGGGACGGGCGGTGGCGCCGGCAAGGACTCGTCTTCGGCGGCGAACAGGAAATCGTTGGACATGCCCCCGGCTCGGCAGGACGTCAGGCTGACGGTCCCCGATGGAAGCACTACGCCGGTCGAGATGCAACAGTGCGCGAACGGTGGAGCGGTGTTCGCACGACGGTCGCTCAGCAGTCGGGCTGGGTCGCGCGGAAGTGGATCCAGCCCAGGCTGCCCGACAGGCCCTGGGAGACCTGGCGGTTGACGTAGTCGCGGTAGAGGTCGGTCGCCGCCTCGTCGGCCCGGTTGCGGCACTGGACCTCGGCCGTCGTGATCGGCTCGCTGCCGGCGCAGGCGGCAAGCAGGGGCAGCAGGGCGGCGCAGAGAAGGGGGGCGGGCAAGCGGGGCATGGCGGTATCCTCCGGACTGCGGCGTGCCGGCCCGGGACGGCCGGTCGCGGCAGGAACGGCGGTACCCCGCGGCGGGTTCCGGGGAGGGAGCGGGCGGATCGGCGGCGGCAGGACGGTCGAACGGCGGCTGAAGGAGCGGGCGCGGGCACTGAAGCGCACCGCGGCGGCGCCGGCGCCGACGGCCGGCGACCCGCGGATTCCCTGGCATGCCAAGGCTTTGGCCGCGACGGCGGCGGTCTGCGCGCCGGGCTCTGTCGCCCCGATTTCCGCCCCGGTTCCCGCCATGGTCCCCGTGCCGGGGTACCTCGACGACGTGGTCCCGGTTCCGCTCGGCATCCTGCTGGTCGTCCGGATGATCCCGCCGGAGCCGATGGCCGGGCTCCGCCGCAAGGCCGAGTCGCTGGGGCGCCCTATCGGCCGCGCCCCTTCAGCCGCGCCAGCAGGGGACGGCCAGCTTGTGGACCAGCGGGATCAGCACCGCTCCGGCGGCGAGCCCGACGATGCCGGAGCCCGCGGCCGACACCAGCCACTCGACGGCCGGCTGGGCGGCCGGGACGGCATGGGCGGCCTTCACCGCGACCTCGTGGATCGCGTGGCCGACGGCCGGCAGCCCGAAGACCTCCAGCCCGTGGACGAGGATGCCGCCGCCGACCCACAGCATGGCGGCGGTGCCGACCAGCGCGAGCAGCTTGAGGAACACCGGCATGCCGTGGACGAGCCCCCGCCCGATCGCCTGCGTCACCGGCCGCAGCGCCCGGTCGACGCCGCCGGGCGTGCCGGCTCCCGGCTTGCGCAGGCCGAGCAGGCTGGTCGCCGGCCGTCCGTTCTGCGCCAGCGACAGGCCGACGTCGTCGGCCTTCACGATGATGGCGACCACCCCGTAGACCCCGACGGTGATGCCGGTGCCGACCATGCCGAGGATGACCGCCTGCGCCCAGAAGGAGGAGGTCTCCTCCGCGACGGTCGACAGGGTGATGGCCATGATCTCCGCCGACAGGATCAGGTCGGTCTGGATGGCGCCGCGCACCTTGGCGTCCTCGAACTGGCTGGCGGACTGGACGGTTCCTTCGATCTCGCCGCCGTGGCCGTGCTGCCCGGCATGGGGCCGGAGCGCCTCGTACACCTTCTCCGCCCCCTCGTAACAGAGGAAGGCGCCGCCCAGCATCAGCAGCGGCGTGATCGCCCAGGGCGCCACGAGGCTGAGGACCAGCGCCGCCGGCAGCAGCAGGATCAGCTTGTTGCGCAGGGAGCCGAGCGCGATCCGGCCGATGATCGGCAGTTCCCGCGCGGGGGAGAAGCCGACCACGTAGCGTGGCGTGACCGCCGCATCGTCCACCACGACGCCCGCCGCCTTCGCTCCGGCACGCGCCGCCTGCGTCGCCGTATCGTCGAGCGACGCGGCGGCGACCTTCGCCAACCCCACCACGTCATCAAGCAGTGCGATCAATCCCGTGCTCACGCGCCGACTCCCGTTCCCCCGCCGCCCTCCGCGGCGGCCGACTGCAGGGGTAACAGACAGCGAGGCGATCCGGGGCCGTCAAGTCCAATCCCGGACTGCGCCGCACGGGCGCCGGTGTGCGCATTGTGCAGCGTGTTTCCGGTGCACAATGCGTCCCAGGTCCGGTTTCGTAAGCAAAATCAGAAGCTTGCGGCGCTCCATTCGCCTGCTTCCGTTGTGCGGGGACTGCACAACGGAAGCAGGCGAATGCCGGAGCGGTACGGCGTGCAGGCGCAAGGATGGCGGTGACGGTCCCAACCTAGCGCAGGGCCCGGGGAGCAGGCAAGGCGGGCGGGAAAACCGCGCCGGGGGCCGGCTTTTCGCGTCCGCCTACTTGCGGGCGGTGTCCTCCGGAGCGGTATCCCCCGGCTGGCCGCCGTCGCCGGTCCAGTCGTCGGTGAGGTAGCCCTGGGCGCGGCTGATCTCCTCGACCTCCTTGCCGGACGGCGGCTTCGGCACCCGGCCCTGGCCGGACTGGCGGTCCTCGGTCTCGCGGTTCTCGCTTTCGGGCGTGCGGGGCATGGCATCCTCCTGCCTGGTCCCTGTGGAACAGACGGGAGCGGCGACCCTCACGGCCCGCCTGTCGCGGAGCGTGACGCACCGCCTGCGCGGAGGCGCCGGCTACAGCGTCGCCCGGCCCTGCAGGAACGCCTCGATCGCCGCCTCTTGCGGGCCGGTGTCGAAGCCGGCCTGCCGCATCCAGCCCTCGTCGTAATAGGTGTTGCGGTAGCGCTCGCCGGAATCGCAGATCAGCGTGACGAGGGAGCCGGTCTGGCCGGCCTCGCGCATGCGGGCGGCGAGCCAGCACAGGCCGAAGAAGTTGGTGCCGGTGGAGCCGCCGACCGGCCGGCCCAGCCGGCGCGACAGCACCTTCATCGCCGCCAGCGAGGAGACGTCGGGCACCTTGATCATGTGGTCGACCACATCGGCGATGAAGGAAGGCTCGACGCGCGGACGGCCGATCCCTTCGATCCGCGAGCCGCGCCGGCAGGTCGCCGTCGGGCAATGGCGGACGAAGCCGTCGTAGAAGGCGGAATGCTCGGCGTCGGGCACGCACAGGCGGGTCTGCAGGTGGCGGTAGCGGATGTAGCGCCCGATGGTGGAGGCGGTGCCGCCGGTACCGGCGCTCATCACGATCCACTCCGGCACCGGATGCCGCTCGCGGCGCATCTGCTCGAAGATCGACTGGGCGATGTTGCCGGTGCGCCAGTCGGTCGCCCGCTCCGCATAGGTGAACTGGTCGAGATAGACGCCGCCCAGCCGCGCCGCGAGACCGGCCGCCTCGGCATAGATCTCCTGCGGCGAATCGACGAAATGGCACTGGCCGCCATAGAGCGCGATGGCCGCGACCTTCTCCGCCGAGGTGGCGCGCGGCATCACGGCGAAGAAGGGCAGGCCGAGCAGGCGGCAGAAATAGGCCTCCGACACGGCGGTGGAACCGGACGAGGCCTCGATCACCGGCGTGCCCTCGGCGATCCGGCCGTTGCAGATGGCGAACAGCAGGAGCGACCGGGCGACCCGGTGCTTCAGGCTGCCGGTGGGGTGGACCGATTCGTCCTTCAGGTAGATGTCGATGCCGGAGAGCGCCGGAACCTCCAGCTTCCGGAGCGGCGTATCGGACGGACAGGCGGCGTCGCTTTCCAGGATGCCGATGGCCCGCTCGATCCAGCGGCAGCGGGCCCGGCCGGGCAGCGGCGTGAAGTCCAGGCAGAGCGGCTGGCCGGTACGGGGGAGAGGGGCCGACAGGGCCTGCGTCGCGGCATGCATGGTCGTCATCCTGAAAAGGCTTTCCCTTCCAGCCCGCTGCCGGGCAAAATCCTTCGAGACGCAGGGCCGGATCCGAGGACCATCACCCATGACCATCGACGCCATCGACCGGAAGATCCTGGCGGCCCTGCAGTCGGACGCCACCCTGTCGCTGGCCGAGCTCGGCCGGCAGGTCGGGCTGTCCGCCACGCCCTGCTGGCGCCGCGTGCAACGGCTTGAGCAGGAAGGCTATATCCGCCGCCGCGTCGCCCTGCTGGATCGGGCGAAGCTGAACGTCGACGTCACCGTCTTCGTGGCGGTCCGCACCAGCAAGCACTCGGCCGAGTGGCTGGAGGAATTCCGCCGGGTGGTGGCCGACATTCCGGAAGTGGTCGATTTCTACCGCCTCAGCGGCGAGATCGACTATCTGCTGCGCGTCGTCATTCCCGACATCAAGGCGTACGACGCCTTTTATCGCAAATTGATCGAGCGCATCGAGCTTCAGGACGTCTCGTCGATGTTCGCCATGGAGGAGATGAAGTCGACCACGGAGGTCCCTCTTTCCTACGTCAAGGTCTGACGGATGACGGTTTTCCTTGCCGCTGCCGGCAGATCGACCGTCATCGGTCCGACGAGGAATAATTTACAGGATCGAACGGACAATTTTTTACTTTTTGCGAACCATTTTCCGCCATGCTTGGAATGATCTTCTAATCTTACTCCAAAATTTGGAAAAGCCTTCCGATGCCGGGGGAGTGATCCGGGGGAGGCGGTCGGGCATGGTCGGGCTGGCCGCGGACCGGGGACGCCCTACCTAAAGGCCTTCCGTGTCCGGGGAGGTCGCCGGCCTTCCCTGGCAAGCCCCCTCCGGCGGTCCGACCCTTTTGGCCCGGCAGCCCCGACCGCGAAGGACGCACGCCCCGCCCCATGACGTCCATTCTCCCGAAGAGAAGCCCCGGCCGGCCACCCGCCGTGGAACTGGAAAGCCGCAACGACCATCTGCTGGAGGCGGCGACCGCGGAGTTCCTGGAGCAGGGCTATGGCGGGGCGAGCATGGCGCGCATCGCCCGGCGGGCGCAGGCCTCGACCAAGACGATCTACGCCCGCTTCGCCGGCAAGGGCGACCTGCTGGTCGCGGTGGTGCAGCGGCTGGTCGCCGCGTCGGCCGCGGCGCTGGAACAGTCGGTCGCCGACCTCGATGCCGATCCGGAAGAGGTGCTGACCGCCTTCGCCCTGCATGCCGCCCGCCACTGGGTCGCCCCGGCGGAGGTCGGGCTGTACCGGCTGGTGGTCGGCGAGAGCCCCCGCTTCCCCGAACTGGTCGCGATCTACCGCGACGGGATCGGCCCCTATGTCGCCTTGCTGGAAGGCTATCTGGAGGCCCAGCGCCGGCGGGGCCGGCTTGCCGTCGACGACGTGGCGCTGGCCGCGCGCCAGTTCTCCCGCCTGACGCAGAGCGAGGTGCGCGAACGCTCCCTGCTCGGCGAGGCGCTGGGGGAAGAGGCGCTGGCCCGCATCATCCGCAGCGGGGTCCGGCTGTTCCTGCACGGGTGCCGGGGATCGCGCTGAGCCGCCGCCGCGCGCCCCGGCCGGCGTCCCGCCTACCCGCGCCGGAAGCCGATGTCGTCCTGCACCACCGTGCCCGGGCCGACCGGCAGCATCTCCGCCCGGTCGAGCTGCAGGTGGCTGAAGGCGATCTTCTCCCGCCACACCGTGCGCAGGAAGTCCTTGATCGCGAAGATCGTCAGGAACTCCCCGGCGCAGCGGCGGTAGCCGAAGCCGAAGGGAGCGTAGCCGGCGCTGTCGCAGACCGGCTGCGTCCGCCCGTCCACCACGCCATGGACGGCGCCGAAACCGCTGTTGGCGATCTGCGCGTCGCGGCCGTCCTTCACGGCGAAGCCGTGGCGGCCGAACGGGCAGCGGGCGAGGCCCATGCGCCGTGCCCGCTCGTCATCGGTCTGGTCGCTGGTCGGCGCATCCTTGTAGCGGTCGGGGTTGAAGGCGTCGGGATCGGGCCAGTGGCGCGGGTCGCGGCTGGCGTCGGGATGGGGATGCAGGATGCCGGCGTAGCCGGAGCCGAGGAAACCCTGCCGCGTCGTCAGGCTGGAGAAGCTGCCGCCGTTCGGCGAGATCACCCGCATCAGTTCCATCGCGAAGCGGTCGAGCGGGGTGAAGGCGCCGCCGTCCGTCTCGTCCGGGCGGCCGGACATGGTGCGCTCGAACCAGGAGCGGACGGCCTCGTCGCCGCGGTCGCCGCTGAGCCGCGCCATGATGTTGTAGAAGGTGTTGCCCCACTGGCTGAAGGCCAGGAAGTTGTGGAAGCATTCGAAGACGATGTCCTTCCGCCGGAAGGTCTCGCCCATCCCGCCATTCTTCAGCCAGTAATGGACGAAGGTCTTCCCGGGCTCCGGCACCTTGCCGTCCAGGATGTCCTGGACGCGGGCGTCCACCCAGTCCTTCAGCGGTTGGCGCAGCTTGCGAACCTGCATGTAGTTCTCGTAGACGACCTCCAGCGTCGGGAACCAGAAGCCGATCACGGCATTGAAGCTGGTCCCGAACTGCCGGACCTCGGCCGGAACGGCCTCGCCGCTGACCCCCAGGTGCAGGTCCCAGTACAGGTCGAAGTAGCCCTGGTAATACTGGTGCATCAAGGGCTTCGACTCGTTGGCGGGATCGAACAGCCGGTCGAAGAAGCCGCGGATCCTGGCGGCGTACATCGGTTCATAGAGGTCGGGCGTCAGGGCGGAGAAGTAGATCTTCTTGCGCTCGTTCTCCGGACCCCGGTTCTCGTAGCCCTGAAGGAAGACCGACAGGCCGTCCTCCTCCATGTTCGGCAGCCAGCCGTCATACAGCATGCCCCAGATGTGCGCGGGGATCGCCTTCTCCTTGCTGAAGGCAAGGTCGATCATCGGCACCGACGGCACGTCGCCCTGATAGATGCCGCTCAGCAGGAAGGGCTTCACCGCGCCCTCGACATAGGCCGGGTCGAAGCCCGGCGGCAGAAGCTTCTGCGCCCGCTCGTCCGGGTTCTTCGGAGGCTCGATCATGATGGCTCCCGGGATTGGTTGTCCGTACGGCAGCGGCCCACGGCAAAGCCGATGCGGGTGCTGCCGTACGAACAACCAACGAGGAAAAGGAACCGTTCCTTTTCCGTCGCGGCCGGGTCGGCGGGCGGCCGGGTCAGCGGGCGGCCCGGCGCAGGGCGGGCAGGCGCAGGCTGTTGGTGATGAGCCCGATGGCGATGCCGACGCCGTGCAGCAGGACGGTCGAGAGGACGAAGCCCAGGGCGTAGAGCAGCGGCTGGGCCGCCTCCGGCATCTCGGCACCGTGGGCGTGGCCGTGCAGCACGGCGAAGGCGCCGACCAGGACCATGCCGGCCAGCACGGGGATCCGCTTCTTCAGCACGACCAGCAGTCCCAGCACCGCCACCGAGGCGGCGATGCCCGCCTCGACCGCCGGAAGCTCGACGCCCGCCATGCCCAGCACGGCGCCGCCGGCCAGCATGCCGACGAAGGCGGCCGGCAGCAGCCAGATGGCCCGGCCGCCGTTCTGCGCGGCCCAGATGCCGACCGCCACCATTGCCATCAGATGGTCGATGCCGCCCAGCGGATGCAGAAAGCCCTGCAGGAACATGGCGTCCCCGGCATGGCCGGTATGGGCCGCGGCGGGCAGGGCGAGCGTCAAGGCGAGGGCGCCGGCAAGTCCGGCGGGTAGCATCCTGGTCATTGGAACAGTCTCCTGTGAAGGTCAGCAGATCCTCGGCAGCGGGTCGCCGAGCGGCAGATCGAGCAGCCGTTCGCCGCCCAGGCTGGTGCGCAGGGTCACCCGTCCGCGCGGGGCCTCGGCGACCGAGCCGATGATGCGGGCGCCGGCGCCGTAGGGATGGGCGCGCCAGGCGGCGAGCGCCGCGCCGGCCTCGTCCGCCGGGACGATGGCGACGGCGGTGCCCTCGTTGGCGAGGTGGAGCGGGTCGAGCCCGAGGATCTCGCAGACGCCGCGCACGGCGGGGCGGACGGGAACCGTCTCCTCCACCAGCCGGATGCCGACCGACGCCGACCCGGCGATCTCGTTGAGGACGGCGGCGACCCCGCCGCGGGTGGCGTCGCGGGCGCAGCGCGTGCCGGGGGCGGCGCGCAGCAGCGCCTGCATCAGGCCGTTGAGCGGCCGGCAGTCGCTCTGCAGCTCCGTCTCCAGCGCGAGGTCGCCGCGGGCCACCAGGATCGTCGCGCCATGGTCGCCGAGCGGGCCGTTGACCAGCACCGCGTCGCCCGGCCGCGCCGCGGCGGCGGAGAGCGCCACGCCGGGGGCCACGACGCCGACCCCGGCCGTGGTGATGAACAGACCGTCCGCCGCCCCGCGCTCCACCACCTTGGTGTCGCCGGTGACGATGGAGACGCCGGCCTCCGCCGCCGCCGCGCGCATGGAGGCGACGATGCCGGCGAGCAGCACGAGGTCGAACCCCTCCTCGATCACCACCGCGCAGGACAGCGCCAGGGGCGTCGCCCCGCCGACCGCGAGGTCGTTGACCGTGCCGCAGACCGCCAGCTTGCCGATGTCGCCGCCGGGGAAGACCAGGGGGCGGACGACGAAGCCGTCGGTGGTGAAGGCCAGCCGGGCGCCGGGTACGGCCAGCCCGCCGGGATCGAGCTGCGCCTGATCCTCCAGCACGGCCAGCGCCGGGTTGTCGAAGGCGGGCAGGAACAGGTCGGCCACGAGGTCGCGCATCGCGCGCCCGCCGCCGCCGTGCGCCATGGTGATGGTGCGGTGCGCCGGTGGCGCCAGGTGGCCGGCGCCGGGATCGGTGGCGATGACGGTGCTCATGGCGTCCTCCTCACTCCGCCGCCTCGCGCAGGCCGGCATACTGGTGGTAGGCGGCGCAGGATCCTTCCGACGACACCATCAGGGCGCCGACCGGCGATTGCGGCGTGCAGGCCGTGCCGAACAGCGGGCAGGCCGGCGGCTTCATGGCGCCCTTGACGACGTCGCCGCAGCGGCAGCCGTCCGACTCCGGGGCCGGGCGCGCCCGGCCGGCGCCGTAGCCGACGCCGAACTTCCGCTCGGCATCGAAGGCGGCGTAGCGCTCGCGCATCCGCATGCCGGAGCTGTCGATCTCGCCCAGTCCGCGCCACTCGAAGCGGTCGCGCGGCTCGAACACCCGGTCCATCAGGGCCAGCGCGCGGGGATTGCCCTCCGGCCGCACGACGCGGGCATACTGGTTCTCCACCGCGGCGCGGCCCTGCGCGATCTGCTCCAGAACCATGGCGACCGACTGCAGCAGGTCGGCCGGCTCGAAGCCGGAGACGACGACCGGGCGGTGGAACTCCTCGGCGATGAAGCGGTAGGGCTCCGTGCCGATCACCATGCTGACGTGCCCCGGCCCGACGAAGCCGTCGAGCCGCATGTCCGGATCCTGCAGCAGGGCGCGCAGCGGCGGCGGCACGGTGATGTGGTTGCAGAACAGGGTGAAGTTGGCGATGCCCTCGCGCTCGGCCTGCAGGACGGCGGCGGCGGTGGCCGGCATCGTCGTCTCGAAGCCCA
The DNA here is from genome assembly GCF_003130795.1 of Azospirillum thermophilum. NCBI lineage: Bacteria > Pseudomonadati > Pseudomonadota > Alphaproteobacteria > Rhodospirillales > Azospirillaceae > Azospirillum > Azospirillum thermophilum. Next base: position 1,196,249 of record NZ_CP029352.1, on the reverse strand, counting down.
GCGCGAAGAAGACCACCTCGCGGCCGGGCGTGCGGCGGGCGAGCTCCAGCGCGTCGAGCGGCGAATAGACGATCCGCACGTCCGCCCCGTCGGCCTTGGCCTGCAGCAGGCTGCCGCGGGTGCCCGGCACGCGCACGGCGTCGCCGAAGGTGGTCAGCAGGACGCCGGGCCGCTGCGCCAGCTCGACGCAGTCGTCCACCCGCGCCATCGGCAGCACGCAGACCGGGCAGCCGGGGCCGTGGACGAACTCCAGCCCCTCCGGCGTCAGGCGGTGCAGGCCGAACCGGAAGATGGCGTGGGTATGGCCGCCGCAGATCTCCATGATGGTGACGGGCCGGTCGCGCGTGCCGCCGATGCGGTCGACCAGCCGCCCGATGCGGGCGAGGAGGGCGCGCACCTGGGCCGGGTCGCGGAATTCGTCGACGAACTTCATGGCGATGTCCTTCCGGCCGGTCTTTTCATCGGGCTCACGGCAATGGGCTCAGGGCAACGGGGTCAGGCGAGCAGCGAGGCCCTCAGGTGCCCCCGCTCGCCCTCCGCCTCGCCGATCTGGTGCAGCATGTCGAGGGTGGCCTGCGCCTCCGCCTCGTCGACGCGGGAGACGGCGAAGCCGACATGGACGAGGACCCAGCGGCCGATCTCGTCGGTCAGCGGTGCGTCCGGGTCGGCGATGCAGGAGATGTTCACCTCCCGCCGGACGCCCAGGATGTCGGCGACGGCGAGCATGCGCCCGGCGTCCGCGATGGCCACGATCCTGGCCGGTACCCCGAGGCACATGGGGCGGTTCCTTCTCGCTGGGGGGACGGATCAGGCGGCGGCGCGGCGGCGACGGGCCTCCAGCCAGTCGAGCCAGGCCGGGAAGCCCTCCCCGGTGCGGGCGGAGAGGAGGAGGATGTCGGCCTGCGGGCTGACGCGCCGGATGTTGGCGGCCAGCAGGCCGATGTCGGCGTCGAGATGCGGCGCCAGATCGGTCTTGTTGACCAGCACCAGCCCGGCGGCGGCGAAGATATCCGGATATTTCAACGGCTTGTCCTCGCCCTCGGTGATCGAGACGATGGCGACCTTGGCCGCTTCGCCGAGGTCGAAGCCGGCCGGGCAGACCAGGTTGCCGACATTCTCGATGAACAGGACGCCGCCCTGGGGCGGCGGCAGGCGGTCGAGCGCGTGGCCGACCATGTGGGCGTCGAGGTGGCAGCCCTTGCCGGTGTTGATCTGCAGGGCCGGGGCGCCGGTGGCGCGGATGCGGTCGGCATCGGCCGAGGTTTGCTGGTCCCCCTCGATCACCGCGACCGGCACCGAGCGCATCAGCGCCTGGACGGTGCGCACCAGCAGCGTCGTCTTGCCGGCGCCGGGGCTGGAGACGAGGTTCAGCGCCAGCGTGCCCATGGCGGCGAACCGGCCGCGGTTGCGCGCGGCATAGCGGTCGTTCTCCGCGAGGATGTCGCGCTCCAGCCGGACGGTGTGCGTCGCATGATGGTGGTGGGCATGATCGTGGTCATGATCATGGTCATGGTCATGGTCGTGAGGATGATGGTGGTGCAGGGCCTCGCCATCCAGCGACAGGTGGTCGCCTCCACATCCGCAGGTCGTGCACATCACGCCACCTCCAGTTCAACCAGGGTCAGGTCGCCGCCGCCGCGCGGGCTCAGCCGCAGGCCGCCGCAGGAAGGGCAGGGGGCGAGCCGCGTCGGCACCTCCACCTCGCGGGCGCAGTCGTCGCACCAGACGCGGCCCGGCGGCCGGTCGATCTCCACCGCCGCCCCGGCCGCGAGCGTGTCGCGCCGGATGACGTCGAAGGCGAAGCGCAGCGCGTCGGGATCGACGCAGGCGAACTGCCCGACCGCCAGCCGGATCCGCGTGACGCGGCTGAACTCGTGGCGGCGGGCTTCGTCCTGCAGCAGGTCCAGCAGGTGCTCGCACAGGGATAGCTCGTGCATCGTCGGTCTCCGCCCGGGTCGGGCCGGCCGCGCCAGATGTCGGAGTCGCAGGCCCGTTGTCGGCGGTCATCCCTTGAGACGGCCGCAGTGTCCGCTTGCGGGTAGGGCGCTTCAAAAAGATGACTGTCTCAGGATATATCACTGAAGAAAGAAGATGGCAAACCGCAAATCCCGTTTTCTTGGCCGGATGCATTTCATTATAAGCGGCGATAAGTGATTTCTATGGACCGATAACCGGATTTTATTTCATGACGACCGCATGAATATTGATGGTGAGCCAGAATGTCGCATGTCGTTTTCCGGCCCATGGGCGCAGAGTCGCAGCATGACCGTCGGCCGGGGTCGCAGGAGTCCGGCGCGGTCTCGCGGTGATGCGCCCGAGGGGAGCGTCCGGCCGACGCCGGTTCCCCGACGATCCGGACCATCCTCGATCCCGCGCCTTTCCCACGAGACAGGGTTTCGGCTGAACCATGGACCATGCAACCGCCTGTGCCGCCGCGGCCCCCGCCCGCCTCACCCCGGCGCACCCCCTCGCCAACCGGGGGGTTCGCCGCGTGCCGGCGACCGTCTGCAACGGCCCGGCCGTGTCCGGCCGGGAGGAGAAGATCGTCGACGAGGTGCCGGTGGGGCTGGTTTATGCCGGCGACCTCTTCGCGGTGATGCTCGCGACGCCGACCGACCTGGAGGACTTCGCCACGGGGTTCTCCCTCAGCGAGGGCATCGTCGGCAGCGCCGAGGAGCTGTCGATCACCAGCATCGACGAGCTGGCCGACGGCGTGCGCATCCGCATGGAGCTGCCGGTCGAGCGGCTGGCCGCCCTGCTGCGCCGCAAGCGCAACCTGATGGGCGGCTCCGGCTGCGGCCGCTGCGGCACCGACAGCTTCGCCGAGACGCTGCGCCCGCTCGACCCGATCCGCTCCACCGCGCGCATCGCGCCGGACGCCATCCGCCGCGCCATGGCCGCCCTGCCGTCGCGGCAAAGCCTGAACCGCGAGACCGGGGCCGTCCATGCCGCCGGCTTCGCCCGTGCCGACGGCCAACTGGTCGCGGTGCGCGAGGATGTCGGCCGGCACAACGCGCTCGACAAGCTGATCGGCCATCTGGCGCGCGAGGGGGTCGACCCGACCGGCGGCTTCGTCGTGGTGTCGAGCCGCTGTTCCTTCGAGATGGTCCACAAGACGGCCGCCGCCGGCATCCCGCTGATCGCCGCCATCTCCGCCCCGACCTCGCTCTGCGTCGGCTTCGCCGGGACGGTGGGGGTGGGGGTCGTCGCCTTCGTCCGCGAGGGGCGCTTCACCGTCTATGCGGTTCCCTCGCGCGTCGCCACGCTGGACTGAGACCCGGACCGGAAAACCGGAAGGCCGGGCCGCTTGCGGTCCGGCCTTTCCTCATGCGCCCCGGCCTCATCCTCCCGTCATGCTCATGGGGCGGGCGAGCGCCGGCCGGCCGGGCGGCACGGCGGCGAAGTCGTGGCCCTTCGGCTTGCGCAGCATCGCCCCGTCGATGGCGCGGTGGATCGCCTCGTCATCGTCGGACAGGCGCAGCGGCGTGCGCAGATCGACCATGCCCTCCCGCCCCAGGCACAGCGCGAGCTGGCCCGTGCAGGTCAGCCGCAGCCGGTTGCAGGTGCCGCAGAAGCTGTGGGTCATCGGCGTGACGAAGCCGACGCGGCCACCGGTTTCCGTCACGCGGACATAGCGCGCCGGGCCGCAGGTGCGGTCGGCGACGTCGATCAGGGTGTAGCGTTCGGCCAGCCTCGCGCGCGCCTCGGTGAGCGGCAGGAACTGCGCGCTGCGCCCGCCGTCGGCGCCGCCCAGCGGCATCACCTCGATCAACGTCAGGTCCATGCCGCGCTCGTGGGCGAACAGCATCAGCGGCTCGATCTCGCCGTCGTTGACCCCGCGCATCACCACCATGTTCAGCTTCAGCGCGAAGCCCAGCGCCAAGGCGGCGTCGATGCCGTCCAGCACGTCGGCGAGGCGGCCGCGCCGGGTCAGGCCGGCGAAGCTGTCGGGGTCCAGCGTGTCGAGCGACAGGTTGATCCGGCGCACTCCCGCCGCCCGCAGCGCCGGGGCGAGGCGGGCGAGCTGCGACCCGTTGGTGGTCAGCGTCAGCTCCTCCAGCGCGCCGGAGCGCAGATGGCGGGACAGCGACTGGATCAGCACCAGGATGTTGCGCCGCACCAGCGGCTCGCCGCCGGTCAGCCGGAGCTTGCGCACGCCCCGCCCGATGAAGATGGAGCAGAGCCGGTCGATCTCGTCGAGCCGCAGCACCTCCTCGCGCGGGAGGAAGGTGGTGTCGGAACCCATGCAATAGACGCAGCGGTAGTTGCAGCGGTCGGTGACCGAAACGCGCAGATAGTCGATCGTCCGGCCGTGCCGGTCGACCAGCCCCTTGCGCGGGGGAGTTTCCGGCGCGGCGCCGGTGTCCGAGGGGCTTTCGTCTGTCATGATGGTCGCTCTGGCAGGGAGGCCCGCGGGGGGCGGCGCGGCGGGTGTGCCGGGCCGCCCGTCCGGGGAACCTCGGGTCGATGGAACCGGTGGGGTGACCGGCGGCTCAGTGGTTCACCGCCGGCTGCCCCATCGCCGGCACCGCCTTGCGCGAGGGAAGGGGGGTCAGGCCGCCCAGGCCCTTGCGGTAGATCAGCCAGTAGACGCCGCCGACGAAGACGGAACCGCCGACGATGTTGCCCAGCGTGGCGAACAGCAGGTTGTGCAGGATGCCGCCGGCCGTGATCATCGACACGTCCATCCCGGCCGGCACATGCTCCGTCACCTTCAGCACATAGGCGAGCGGCAGGAAGTACAGGTTGGCGATGCAGTGCTCGAAGCCGGCGGCGACGAAGGCGGCGACCGGCAGGGTCAGCGCCACGATCTTGTCGGTCACCGTGCGGCCGGCATAGGCGAGCCACACCGCCAGGCAGACCAGCAGGTTGCACATGATGCCCTTGAAGAAGATCGTCACGGAATCGGGAGCGATCTTGCCGATGGCGAGCTTCAGGACGGCCGCGCCGACCGCGCCGTTGTTGAGTTCGGTGTGGTGCGACATGTAGATCAGGAAGACGAGGCCGAAGGCGCCCACCGCGTTGCCGATCCAGATCGTCGCCCAGTTGCGCAGGACCTGCGACGTGCTGATCTGGCCGTTGGCCCGCGCCATCACGATCAGGCAGTTGCCGGTGAAGAGCTCGGCGCCGCCCACCATGACGAGCGACAGGCCGAGCGAGAAGACGAGGCCGCCCAGCACCCGCTGGACCGCGAAGGACAGGGCCGGGTCGGCCAGCACGATGCAGAAGAACATGCCGCCGAGGCCGATGCCGCCGCCGGCGACGACCGCCAGCATGAAGCTGGGGATGAAGGGCATCGTCGCCTTCTTCACGCCGAGCTTTTCAACCTTGTCCTGGATTTCGGCGGGCGAATAGGCGTCCATGCCGAGTACAGGCGAGTCTTTCGATGCAGAATCCGTTGCCATGACGGAGTTCCCCCGTTCTTGGAACTGTTCCGGACGTGGTCTGTCCCTGGGCCCGCCGGCCGGTCGTCGGACCGTCCGCGGTCGGGTGGGGGCGACCGGCTTGCAGAAGGCGCCGATCGGCGACGCGGTCGGCGTCTGGTCGTGGTGCGTCGGGCGCGGAGGAACCGCGTCGCAGCGCTGTGAACGGCCGACCTCGGACCACCCCGCCCCTATGCGATGGGGCGGCGGGGGCCGGCGAGGCGGGCGGCGACGCGGGTCAGCCCGCGTTTTGATAGACCTCGAACCCTTCGCCGCGGACGAGCCGGTCGTGGACCGCCTCCACGGCCTCGCGCACCATGGTCGTCACCGGCGCGTAGAAGCTGGTGTCCTGCGGCTGGATGCCGAGGAACAGCACCTCGGGCACCGTCTCCCGCAGGCTGTCGATCAGGAAGTTCAGCGGGATCGCGTGGGTGGTCACCAGGAACTGCTCGGCGACGCTGTCCTGATCGATCAGCCGCACCTCGCCGGGCGCCAGCTCCATGTCGGCGGCGTCGACGATCAGCAGCCGCCGCGGGGCGAGCGCGCGGATGTGGTGGGTGTGGTTCTCCGGGACGTCCGCCCCGTCGACCACCGTCCAGCCCGGCGCCGGCTCCTCGTCGAGAAGCTGGGCCAGCAGCGGGCCGGCGCCGTCGTCGCCGCGCAGCACGTTGCCTACGGTGAATACGACATCGGTCATGACAGCCGCCTCCCCATCAGATAGATCGCCGGCTCGCGCCGGATGGCGTCGAGCGAGCTGCGCAGCCGGTCGAGCCAGGCCGCCACGTCGGGGGCGGCGGCCGGCAGGGCCTCCTCGATGGCCGCGATCAGCGGCTTGACGTGGCTGGAATCCACGGTGATCTCGCCGAAGCGCAGCAGGCCGGACAGCTTGCGGTGCGCCTCGCCGCTGCCGCTCAGCGCCTCCAGCACGCGGTCGTAGACCGCGGTGGAGCAGCGGAAGGCCGGCTTGAAGCAATCGAAGACGCCGATGTGGTGCCCGATGGCGAGCGAATAGTAGACCACCTGCTTGGCGTCCTCGGGGATGTCCTCCGCCCGCTCCAGAACCTTGGCGTTGAGCTGGTAGAACACCACCTCGGGCGTCGCCCCGCGGGCGGCGCGCAGCCCCGCCGCCGAGGCGGGGCCGGCCTGCATCGGGTCCGTCATGGCGTGGCCCCCCGGACGGTGCCGCCGACCAGGTCGGACAGGCGGGTGAGGATCTCGGCGCGGCGAGGGTCGCCCTCGCCGGCGATGAAGGCGCGCATCCGCTCGGGCAGCGCCACGGCGGCCGGGGCCTTCGCCTGGGCCTCCAGCAGGGACAGGAACTCCTCGACGATGTCGCGGCCCTGGCGGTAGCCGGCCATCCGCCGCGCCTCGCGCTCCAGTTGGACGCGCAGGGCGTAGGGGATGTCCGGGTGCGGCAGGGGGGCGGTCTCGCCTTCGGCCTCGACATGGGTCTCGGCCTTCAGCTTCTGATCCAGCAGGCCGAGCGCCACGGCGAAGCCGTGGATGGTCGCGGCCGGCGTCGGCGGGCAGCCGGGGATGTAGACGTCCACCGGCACGATGTTGTCGGTGCCGCCCCACACGCAGTAGAGGTCGTGGAAGATGCCGCCGGTGCAGCCGCAGGCGCCGTAGGACACGACGATCTTGGGGTCGGGGGCCGCCTCGTAGGCGCGCAGGGCGGGCGAGCGCATGGCGCGGGTCACCGCCCCGGTGAACAGCAGGATGTCGGCGTGGCGCGGCGAGGCGACGACCTTGATGCCGAAGCGCTCCGCGTCGAAGACGGGGGTGATGGAGGAGAAGATCTCGATCTCGCAGCCGTTGCAGCCGCCGCAGTCCACCCGGTAGACGTAGGCCGACCGCTGGATGTTCTTCAGCAGCGCCTTCTTCATCGTGGCGATCTGATCGGAGACGGAGATGGTCGGCAGCTCCGCCGTCAGGGTTCTGGGATTGACCGGGAGGTTCATGGCGTCGTCTCCAACTGGCGGCCCAACTGGCGGTCGATCTCCATCCGGGCGACCTGATGGGCATCCTGCTTGCGCTTGCACTCGGGGCAGGTGGAGACGGTCAGCCGCAGGCGGTCCGCCTCCTCCTGGTTGCGCGCCGACTGGCCGAGCAGCCGGGCGACGTAATCGACCTCCTTGGCCGGGGCGAAGGCCTTGCCGCAGCAGGCGCATTCGGCCAGCGTGAACACCGCCTTGCGCGTCAGGTCGGCCTTGTTGCCCACCGCCAGCTCGAAATCGGCCGACAGGCGGATGGCGCCGGTCGGACAGGATTCCTCGCAGCGGCCGCAGAAGACGCAGCGCCCGTAATTGATCGACCAGGTCCGGGTCCCCGCCGCCGTGTCGGTCTCCATCTGGATCGCGTTGGGCGGGCAGGCGACCGTGCAGGCCGCGCAGGCGATGCAGAGTTCCGCATCGTGTTCGGGCTTGCCGCGGAAGTCCTTGCACACCTCCAGCGGCGCGAAGGGGTACTGGACCGTCGCTTCGCCCGAGCGGAGGATTTCCTTGAGAAGCTTGAGCATCGGTCGCCCCCTTACTTCAGCGGTGAATCCGTGCGTTCGCGGCAGTAGCGCTCCATCTCCTTGTAGGCGATGGTCTTCGCGCGCTTCTTGCGAACGTCGACGACGGTCACGCGGTCGGTGCAGGAGTAGCAGGGGTCGATGCTGCCCACGATCAGCGGGGCGTCCGACACCGTGTTGCCGCGCAGCATGTAGCGCAGCACCGGCCAGTTGTTGTAGGTCGAGGCGCGGCAGCGCCAGCGGTAGAGCTTCTGGTTGTCGCCGGTCATCGACCAGTGGATGTCCTCGCCGCGCGGTGCTTCGGTGAAGCCCAGGGCGAACTTGTGCGGGACATAGGTGAAGTCCTCGGTCAGCACCGGGCCGCCGGGGGCCTTGTCCAGAAGCTGCTCGATGATCCACAGGCTGTCGAAGAACTCCGCCACGCGGATCAGCGTGCGGGACAGCACGTCGCAGCCCTCCTCGACATGCACCGGCATATCGAGAAGCTTGTAGCCGGCGAAGGCATGGTCGGCGCGGGTGTCGCGGCGATGGCCGCTGCCCCGCACCACCGGGCCGACCGGGCTGTAGTCGCGGGCGATCTGCGGGTCGAGCCGCCCGACGCCCTTGACGCGGCCGCTGACGTTGGCGGTGGACAGCAGCACCTCGACCAGCCGGGTCACGTCGTCGCGCAGCTCGGCGATCAGTTCGCGGGTCCTGGCCTGCTGGTCGCCCAGGATGTCGCGGCGCACGCCGCCGATCAGGTTCAGCGCGTAGGTCTTGCGGGCGCCGGTCAGCAGCTCGGCCAGCGTCATCGCCTTCTCGCGGACGCGGAAGAACTGCATGAAGCCGGTGTCGAAGCCGATGAAGTGGCAGACCAGCCCGAGGTTCAGCAGATGGCTGTGCATCCGCTCCGTCTCCAGCAGGATGGAGCGGATGGCCTGGGCGCGCGGCGGCACCTTGATGCCCAGCGCATTCTCGACGGAGCTGGCGTAGGCGACGCTGTGGGCATAGCCGCAGATGCCGCAGACGCGGTCGGCGAGGAAGGTCACCTCGTTGTAGCCCATCCGCGTCTCGGCCACCTTCTCCATGCCGCGGTGGACGTAGAACATGCGGTAGTCGGCGTCGATGATGTCCTCGCCGTCGACGAACAGGCGGAAGTGGCCCGGCTCGTCGGAGGTGATGTGCAGCGGACCCAGCGGGACGACGCGGGTCTCCTGCTTGGCTTCGTTGATGAACTGGTAGGTCTCGTCGTCGGTGGTCGGCGCCGGCCGCAGCCGGTAGTCCATCGAGTCCTTGCGCAGCGGATAGAGCTCGTCCGGCCAGTCGTCCGGCAGGACGAGGCGCCGTTCGTCGGGCAGCCCGACCGGGCGCAGGCCGAACATGTCGCGCACCTCGCGCTCGCCCCATACGCAGGCCGGCACCCGCGGCGTGACCGAGGGGTATTCCAGCGTGTCGGCCGGCACCTCGGCGCGGACGACGACGTGGCAGCGCTCGCCGCCCTCCATGGACAGCACGTAGTAGACCGCATAGGCGCCGTTGAGCGGCCGTTCGTCGTTGCCGACGATCACCGACAGCCAGCCGCCCTGGTCGTAGTAGAGCGAGGCGACGACATCCGGCAGGGACTGCGTCTTGACCGTGATGGTGACCTGGGCGTCGGTCTGCCAGGATTCGTCGAGGATGGCGTGGGGGAGGCTCTCGCGCAGCGCGGCGATGTAGCCGCTCCCGACCCGGTCCGGAGTGATGAGGTTCATTTCGAGATCTCCGTCTGCGGGAGGCGGCCGGCCACCACGGCGCCGGCGGTTCCGGCGCGCACCGTGTCGTATGTCTGCCAGGGAGCGGCGACGACCGGCCGGGTGTCGCCGTTCATGACCACCGCGGTCGCCTGCTGGACCAGGTTCGCCACCGGCTGCGGCACCGCGAAGCCCATGGTCAGCACCAGGACGAACAGCACCGCCAGCGGGGCCAGGGCGCGCCAGCCGACATCACCCTTCGCCATCGTCTCCGGGCTCTTGCCCAGCACGCTGTCGGCGACGATCTTCACCAGCCCGGCGATGGTGATGCACAGGAACAGGGCGCACAGCATCATCAGCCAGAAGTAGCCCTCGTTCAGCCCGGCCATGAAGACCATGAACTCGCTGACGAAGATGTTGAAGGGCGGGAAGCCGGCCAGCGCCAGCGCGCAGCCCATCATCAGCAGCCCGGTGGCGGGCGCCACCCGCAGCACGCCCTTGACCGCGCGCAGGTCGCGGGTGCCGTACTTCATCAGCACGTTGCCCGAGCTGCAGAAGAACAGCGCCTTGGTGAAGCTGTGGTTGATCGAGTGCAGCAGCGCCGCGGCGATGCCGAGCGGGCCGCCGACGCCCAGCGCCACGACGATCAGCCCGACATTCTCGATGCTGGAGTAGGCCAGCTTGCGCTTCAGATCCTGCTGCACGAAGAACAGCAGGGAGGAAACGCCGACCGACAGCACGCCCAGCGTCAGCAGCAGCATCTGCGGGAAGTCGACGCCGACCGTGCCGACGGTGATGACGTAGAAGCGGATGACGATCAGCAGGGCGCATTTCAGCAGCACGCCCGACAGCAGGCCGGACACCGGGCTCGGCGCCTCGGAATGGGCGTCGGGCAGCCAGGCGTGCATCGGGAAGATGCCGGCCTTGGTGCCGAAGCCGATCAGCGCGAAGACGAAGGCCAGCTTGACCAGCATCGGGTCGAGTTCGCCGGCATGGCCGACCAGCGCCGTCCACAGCACCGCCTGGTGCGGATCGGCCAGCACGTCGGCGGCGTTCGAGAAGACCAGCACCGTGCCGTAGAGGCCGAAGGCGACGCCGACCGTGCAGATGATGACGTATTTCCAGGCCGCCTCCAGCGAGGACTTCTGCCCGTAGAGCCCGACCAGGAAGGCGGAGCCCAGCGTCGTCGCCTCGATCGCCGCCCACATCATGATGATGTTGTTGGCGGTGACGGCCAGCAGCATGGTGAACAGGAACAGGCTGAAGAAGCCGTAGTAGATGCGCACCTTGCCGGCGTCGATCAGCCCGGCCTCCAGGTCGTGCCGGATGTAGCCGATGGAATAGAGGCCGGTGAGCAGGCCCACCACGCCGATCAGCATCATGAAGATGGCGCCGAGCGAGTCGATGAACAGCCAGTCGCCGAAGGCGGCCAGCGCGCTGCCGGAGATCACCTGGGCCAGCGCCGCCAGGCTGAGCAGGAAGACGTAGGTGATGGAGCCCACATGGATGCGCTCCAGCAGCCTGACGCTCGTCCGGTCGGAAGCCATCGCCTCGGGCAGGGAGTCGCGGAAGTGGGGCAGCGCCAGAAGGAACACCGCGACGGCCAGCGGACCGAGCAGCAGCAGGGGGGGAAGGATCGAGGGTACCATGGCGGTCATCCCTTCAGGGTCGTGAGCTGGCGCGCGTCGAGCGTGTGCAGCGTGGCGAAGATCCGGGACCCCAGCGCCGCCATCACCACCACCGCGAAGATGGCGTCGGTGGCGATGCCGATCTCCACCAGCTCCGGGGCGTTGGGGCGAGCAGGGCCAGGGTCAGGTGCGAACCGTTCTCCATCAGGCAGTAGCCGAACACCTGCTTCAGGATGTTGCGCTGCGCCACGATGCAGCCGAGCCCGACGAAGAACAGGGCGAGCGAGACGGCGAGCGCCGGCTTGATGGCGTCGGCCGCGGGCAGCGTCACCTTGGACGCCACGCCGAAGCAGAGGATCACCACCGCCGCGGCGCCGACGATCGACAGCGCCGTCGGCATCACCGCCCCCGAGCCGACCGCCGGGTCGCTCAGCTTGCTGAAGGTGCGGTACATGATGACCGGGACCAGCACGACCTTCGTGAAGAAGGCGGTGAAGGACCAGAGGTAGAGCTCGCCCGACCCGGTGGCCCCGGCCAGCGCCACGAACAGCATGACCAGGACGAAGGACTGCAGCGCGTAGAAGCGGGCCGAGTTCGCCGGCTTGCCGGCCAGCGTGACCAGCAGGGAGGTGACGATCAGGAGACCCGACAGACCGTTGACGATGAGAAATCCGTTCATGACCGTTCCTCCCTCAACCGAGCCACGAGGCGGCGATGGAGCTGGAGCAGACCGTCATGACGACGAGCGCCACCAGGACGAACTTCATGCCGGCCGGCAGGGGCGATGCCGCCGCCATCGTGGCGGACGGCTTGCCGGGCACCGAATGGCCCAGCCATTTGAGAAACCACGCGAAGGACCCGACCGACTCGGCGAGCGCGATGACGACGAGCAGGAGCAGCGCCCAATGCTGCGCCCCGACCTCGAAGCCGCCGGCGAAGATCGCGAACTTGCTGAAGAAGCCGTTGAAGGGCGGCACGCCGGTGATCGCCAGGGCGGCGCAGACGAAGGCGACGCCGAGCAGCGGCGACTTGGTGACGATGCCGCGCAGCGACGGCAGCAGGCGGGTGCCGGCGGTGTAGCTCAGCGCACCGGCGACCAGGAAGAACAGGGTCTTGGCGAAGGCGTGGTTGAAGATGTGGGCGATGGCGCCCTTGAAGGCGAGGTCGGAGCCGAAGACCGACAGCGACAGCGCCAGCAGGATGTAGGCGAGCTGCGTGATGGTCGAATAGGCCAGCAGGCGCTTCAGGTCGACCTGCGGCAGATACATGAAGAAGCCGTAGACCAGCGTGACGACGGCCATCACCGAGCCGACCCAGCCGACGATCTCCGGCGCGCCGCCGGACGACATCAGGCCGCGGGCGAAGATGTAGACGCCGACCTTCACCATCGAGGCGGCATGCAGGTAGGCGCTGACCGGGGTCGGGGCCTCCATGGCGTCGGGCAGCCACATGTGGAAGGGAAGCTGGGCGGACTTGCCCCAGGCGGCGACCAGGATCGACAGCAGCACCGCCGCCTTCATCGCCGGGCCGAGGTCGGCGATCGCCGTCAGGGCGAAAGTGCCGGTCGACAGGAACAGCAGCGCCGCCGCGACATAGAGGCCGAGCGAGGCGACATGGGTGACCAGCAGCGCCTTGGCGGCGGAGCGCAGGGCCTTCGGCGACTCGTAGTAGCCGATCAGTGCCCAGGAGCAGGCGCCGGTCAGCTCGAAGAAGGCGAGCTGGCCGACCACCGTGGAGCTGAACACCAGGCCGGTCATGGCTCCGATGAACACCAGCAGGAAGGCGTAGAAGCGCCGCCGCCCGGTGTCGGGATGCTCGCGGTTGCCGGCGTTCAGGTAGGCCGCGGAATAGACCGCGACCAGCAGGCCGATGGCGATGACCGCCAGCGCGATCAGCACGCTGACGCCGTCGACCACCAGGCCGAGGATCGACACCGGGCCGAAGGCGATCAGTTCGTAGGTGCCGCCGATATGGGCGGATCCGGACAGCGAGGCCGCCAGGATGCCGATGATCCCGAGCGTCGCCGCCGCGAAGGCCTGGCAGAGCCATTTCGCCGAGGGCTGCTGCGATGCGGCGATCGTCGCGGCCCCGGCGAAGGGGACGAGGATGGCTGCGAGCGCGAGGACGCCGAGTGGTTCCGTGGGTAGGGTTATCATGATGCTGCCCCTCGCCGGCTCACAGGCCGACCAAGTAGAAGACGAAGGCGAGCGAGGCGGCGCCGACGCCGATCCAGCTGTGCTGCGGGGTCAGGCAGAACCGGACGCGCGCCACGCTGTTCTCGATCACGCCGACGGCCACGAAGATCGCGACCAGCTTGATGGCGAAGGCCACCAGCCCGAACAGCAGGCCGAAGAAGGACATCTCCGGGGCGCTGCCGAAGGGCAGGAAGACGCCGATGAACCAGGCGACGACCACCGTCTGCTTCAGCGCCATCGCCCACTTGATGAGGGCCAGCGACGGGCCCGAATATTCGGTCAGCGGGCCTTCCTGCAGCTCCTGCTCGGCCTCGGCCATGTCGTAGGGCAGCTTGCCCAGCTCGATGTAGATGGCGTAGGCGAAGGACAGGGCGGCGATGATCGTCGCGGTGGCCGACTGCACATGGCCGTCGGCGATCGCGGCCCCGATGGCGCCGAGGTTGGTCGAGCCCGCCAGCAGCGCCGCGACGAACAGCGACAGCAGCATCACCGGCTCGACGAGGACCCCCATGGTCAGCTCGCGGCTGCCGCCGATGCCCGAGAAGGAGCTGCCGCTGTCGATGCCCGAGAGCGAGAAGAAGAAGCGGGCGAGCGCGAACAGGTAGATGACGGTGATCAGGTCGCCGATCGGCGCCACCGGCGTGAAGCGGGTCAGCATGGGGATGCCCATGGCGATGACCAGCACCGTCGTCAGCATCACCGCCGGCATGATCCGGAACACCGTCCCGCTGGCCGGCGGATTGAGGTCCTGCCGGGTCAGCAGCTTGGCGATGTCGCGGTAGTCCTGCAGCAGGCCGGGGCCGCGGCGGGTGTGGAGCTTCGCCCGCACCGTCCGCGACAGGCCGGAGACAAGGGGGGCCGCCGCCAGCAGGAGAAGCGCCTGGAAGAGCCCCAGCACGAGGTGTGAGAAGGTCAGCATGGCGTCCTCCCGTCAGACGGCCAGCGCCAGCAGCGCGATGAGCGCCGCGACGATGTAGAGGCAGTAGATCCGGAAATCGCCGCCCTGGATGACCTGCAGCCACTTGCCGCCGGCATCGACCGCCTCGGCGATCGGGGCGATGACGCTCCGGTCGGCCAGCGGCTCGGTGCGGCGGGCCAGCGTGATCACCCGCTCGAAGCCCACCTCGACGCTGCTCCAGCGGCCGGAGATCGACTGCCGCATGGCGTAGAGCGGAGCGAAGAACATGCGGATCGGCTGGGCGAAGCTGCCCGCGGTGGCCGGCATGTGGTGGTCGGGCAGATAGCCGGCCGCCCAGGGGGCCGCCGTCCGGCGGTCGCCGCCGCGACGGGCCGCGAAGGCCGCCTTTATGGCGATCGGCAGGGCCGCCATGGCGACCAGCAGGATCGCGATGAGCGGGGTGGACAGGGTCGCCTGCTGCGGGTCGCCCGGCAGCAGCGTCGCGCCGGTCGCCAGCGTCACCGGAGCGGTGCCGAGCGTGGCGGCGGCGATGCGGCCCATGACCGGGGCGACGACCGGGGCGCAGAGGCCCAGCACGACGCAGGCCACGGCCAGGATGGCCATGCCGGCGACCATGGCGGCGGGGGCCTCGCGGGCCTCCTCGGCATGATGGCTGCGCGGCGCGCCGGCGAACATGATGCCGTAGGCCTTGACGAAGCACATGACGGCCAGCGCGCCGGTCAGCGCCAGCATCACCGCGGCGATCGGGGCGGCGAACTTCACCAGCGGCGTCCCGTCGAGGGCCGCGGCGAACAGCGCCTGGTAGGTGTACCACTCGGACACGAAGCCGTTCAGCGGCGGAATGGCCGAGATGGCGAGCGCGCCGACGAGGAAGGAGAGCGCCGTCCAGGGCATGGTCCGGGCAAGGCCGCCCATCTCCTCCATGTCCTTGGTGTGCATGCGGAAGATGGCCGAGCCGGCGCCGAGGAACAGCAGCCCCTTGAACACCGCGTGGTTCAGCAGGTGGTAGAGGCCGGCCATCAGGCCCAGCACCGCCAGCACCGGCTGGTGCATCGCCATGCCGATCATGCCGGTGCCGACACCCAGCAGGATGATCCCGATATTCTCGACCGAGTGGTAGGCCAGCAGCTTCTTGATGTCGTGCTCGGCCAGCGCGTAGACGACGCCCAGCACCGACGAGACCGCGCCGAAGGCCAGCACCAGCAGGCCCCAGCCCAGCATCGACGGCCCGGCGCTGGCGCCCAGCAGGTCGATGCCGACCTTCACGATGCCGAAGACGCCGATCTTGATCATCACGCCGGACATCAGCGACGAGGCGTGCGACGGCGCGGCCGGGTGGGCGCGCGGCAGCCAGATGTGCAGCGGATCATGCCGGCCTTGGCCCCGAAGCCGAGGAAGGCCAGCAGGAAGACGATGCTGTCCATCGGGGCCGCCAGCGGATGGGCGCGGAAGGCGGCGAAGTCGAAGCTGCCCGCCTGGTTCGCCATCAGGAAGAAGGCCGCCATGATCAGCACCGATCCGGCGTGCGCGACGAAGAAATAGAGGAAGCCGGCGCCGACCGCCTCGTCCTCCTGGTCGAAGATCACCAGGAAGTAGGAGGCGAGCGACATCATCTCGAAGAAGATGAGGAACCAGAAGGCGTTGTCGGCCGCCACCACCAGCATCATCGAGGCGATGAAGGCGTTCATGAAGAAGCCCATCGCACCGATTCCGCGCCCGGCATATTCGCGCACATAGGCGAAGCCGTAGATCCAGGCGACCAGCGACAAAAGCGAGATGACCGTGATCATCAGGCCGGCCAGCGGGTCGAGCCGCAGGACGAAATGCGCGAAGGGGTAGGGCCCCGCCGCGTCCAGCACCTGCGTCGGCCCGGCGATCGCCGACAGGCCGGAACCCAGCCCGGCAAGCGCCGCGGCGGCGCCGATGACGCTGGTGGAAAGACGGACATCCCCCTCCCGGCTTTTCAGGAGGAGGCTGATGATGCCGCCGCCTGCCGAGAGCAGCAGCGACATGATGAGAAGGGAGATGGGAATCATGGGTCCAGCCCCTCCAGGGAGGCGAGCGTCCGTTCCAGGCCGACCGGCGCCGCCGCGGCGAGCGTGCGTTTGGTCGCGGCGGCCTGCCCGACGGCGGCGTTGTCCACGGCGTAGAGGGCGGCGGTCGGGCATACGTTCACGCAGGCCGGACCGTCTCCGGAAAAGGCGCAGAGGTCGCATTTCACGGCGACGCTCTTCACCCCAATGTCCCACGCCAGCAGCGGATCGAGCGCCGCCGAGTGGGTGGGGGCTGCGGTGCCGAAGCCGGCCACCCCGGCGATGCCGGTGCCGCTCGGCGTGATGGCGCCGAAGGGGCAGGCCAGGGCGCACATCTTGCAGCCGATGCAGACCTTCTCGTCGAGGACGATGGCGTCGGCGGCATGCGTGATGGCGTTGACCGGGCAGACCCGGGCGCAGGGGGCGTCCTCGCACTGGTGGCAGAGGACGGGGGCCGTGTCGTCGCCGGTCCGCGTCACGGTCAGACGCGGGTGCGACTGCAGCCCCTGTTTCTTATGTGCCTCGGAGCAAGCCGCCATGCAGGTGTTGCACCCGATGCACTTTCTCGGTTCCGCGATAACGAAGCGATTCATGTCCTGACCTCCGGCTTCCCGGGCGGGTGCGTCTAATCGGTCAAAATCTTCCGATTGGCCGATCCTTTGATAAGAAATCCTGATCGCCCAATAAGAAGACAGTATTGGCTCGCGCACGCCCTTGTGATCGCCAGTTTTCCCCAGCGATGTGGCAAACGGAGAGCCATGGATTTCGAATCTCTTTTGCGAGGCGATCGCATCAGCGTTTGCCGTCGCTCGCCACTACGCTAGTCGCCTCAGTCATCACATGTCAACTAGACACATAAAAAAAGTGGGTATAAGGTGCCACGCATAAATTCACGAGGTGACACGGCTTTGTCATCTGCCGCAAGCGGCCCAGCCAACACCGATCAAGAATAGCAATTACTAAAGAAGGCAGGCTTATCGAAGTCGATTACTTTGGCTAATCGGGCAATAAGCGATTTCGATCAGCCCTGAAAGGACCAGTCAAAACACCAGTCTCCAGCCCGGCGGAGCGGCGCGAAACGTCAGGGCCCCATGAAGCGACCCTGGGACGGATCCGGGGGGCCGGACGGAGGGCGCAGCAGTCAACGGCGCTCCGGCCGGTCCGTCGACCGGCCCGGACAAGAACGAGGACAACAGGAATGAACAGATTCGTCGCTGCCAACCCGAGCAAGTGCATCGGTTGCCGCACATGCGAGGTCGCCTGTGTACTTGCCCATTCAGACGGCGCGGGTGTCGAGAACCTTGCGCCCGAGACCTTCAAGCCGCGCATCCGCATGGTGAAGACGGCCAACGTCAGCACCGCCGTGATGTGCCATCACTGCGAGGACGCGCCCTGCGTCAACGCCTGCCCGAACAACGCGATCGTCTATCGTCAGAACAGCGTGCAGGTGCTGCAGGAACGCTGCCTCGGCTGCAAGAACTGCGTGATGGCCTGCCCCTTCGGCGCCATGGACGTGATCACGGTGCCGGCGGTCAAGCAGTTCGGCGGAATGACGCTCAGCCTCGGCGTGAAGGCGCAGGCGCACAAGTGCGACCTCTGCGTCGAGCACGAGGGCGGTCCGGCCTGCGTGTCGGTGTGCCCGACCAAGGCGCTGACGCTGATGGACCGTGAACTGATGGACGAGACCCTGCGCCAGCGCCGCGAGCGCGCGGCGATCGAGGCTGCCGAAGTCGCGGCCTGACCACATACGCCAGGACAATCGAGGTTCGAAAGATGGAAAAGCACATGGCCGTCTGCCCCTACTGCGGTACGGGGTGCAAGCTCAATCTGCTGGTCGAGGGTGGGAAGGTCGTCGGTGCCGAACCCCTGAACGGCGTCACCAATGAAGGAGAGCTCTGCCTCAAAGGCTATTTCGGTTTCGACTTCATCAACGACACCAAGCTGCTGACGCCGCGCCTGCGCAACCCGATGCTGCGCCGCAGCCGCGACGCCGAGTTCGAGGCGGTGTCCTGGGACGAGGCGATCAAGTACGCCGCCACCCGGCTGTCGGAGATCAAGGCGAAGTACGGTCCCGACTCGATCATGACCACGGGCTCGTCGCGCGGTACCGGCAACGAGACCAACTATGTGATGCAGAAGTTCACCCGCGCGGTGCTCGGCACCAACAACGTCGACAACTGCGCGCGTGTCTGCCACGGCCCGTCGGTCGCCGGCCTGCAGGTGACGCTGGGCAACGGCGCCATGAGCAACTCGATCCCCGAGATCGAGCACACCAAATGCGTCCTGGTGTTCGGCTACAACGTCGCCGACAGCCATCCGGTGATCGCCAAGCGCATCCTCAAGGCCAAGGAGCGCGGCGCCAAGATCATCGTCTGCGATCCGCGCAAGATCGAGACGGCGCGCCTGGCCGACCTGTGGCTGCCGCTGAGGAACGGCTCGAACATGGCGCTGGTCAATGCCTTCGCCAACGTCCTGATCAACGAAGGGCTCTACAACAAGGACTACGTCGCCAACCACACCGAGGGCTTCGACGAGTACAAGAAGATCGTCGACAAATACACGCCCGAATACGTCGAGTCGATCACCGGCCTCTCGGCCGCCGACATCCGCGAGGCGATGCGCATCTATGCCGCGGCACCGTCCGCCACCATCCTGTGGGGCATGGGCGTCACCCAGTGGGGCCAGGGCGTCGACGTGGTGAAGGGGCTGTCCGGACTGGCGCTGCTGACCGGCAACCTCGGCCGTCCCAATGTCGGTGTCGGCCCGGTGCGCGGCCAGAACAACGTGCAGGGCAGCTGCGACATGGGCGTGCTGCCGACCGAGTTCCCCGGCTACCAGAAGGTCACCGACGCGAAGGTGCGCGCGAAGTTCGCCAAGGCCTGGGGCGTCGAGTCGCTTCCCGACCAGATCGGCTGCCGCCTGACCGACGTTCCGCACCTGGCGGAGACCGGCAAGCTGAAGGCCATGTACATCATGGGCGAGGACCCGGCCCAGACCGAGCCGGACCTGGCGCTGGTGCGCAAGGGCTTCGAGGCGATGGAGTTCATCATCGTCCAGGACATCTTCATGACGAAGACGGCGATGTTCGCCGACCTGATCCTGCCGGCCACCTCCTGGGGCGAGCATGAGGGCGTGTTCAGCGCCGCCGACCGCAGCTTCCAGCGCTTCACCAAGGCGGTGGACGCCAAGGGCGACGTCAAGCACGACTGGGAGATCATCAGCCTGATCGCCACGGCGATGGGCTATCCCATGCACTACAACAACACCAAGGAGATCTGGGACGAGCTGCGCGAGCTGTGCCCGATCTACTACGGCGTCACCTACGAGAAGATGGAGGGGCTGGGCGCCGTCCAGTGGCCGTGCCGCGAGCTCGACTCGCCGGGCTCCAAGTATCTCTACGAGGGCAACGTCTTCCAGCGCCCCGGCGGCAAGGGCCTGCTGTTCGCCACCGAGTGGCGTCCGCCGCAGGACCAGCTGACCGAGGAGTTCCCGCTGATCCTCTGCACGGTGCGCGAGGTCGGCCATTACTCCTGCCGCTCGATGACCGGCAACTGCGCCGCCCTGCAGACGCTGGCCGACGAGCCGGGCTATGTGACGATCAACCCGAAGGACGCCAAGGCGCTGGGCATCCGCGACCAGGAGCTGGTCTGGGTCTCCTCGCGCCGCGGCAAGGTCATCACCCGGGCCAGCGTCACCGACCGCACCAACCAGGGGGCCGTCTACATGACCTACCAGTGGTGGATCGGCGCCTGCAACGAGCTGACCATCCACGCCGTCGATCCCATCGCCAAGACGCCGGAATACAAGTACGCCGCCGTCAAGGTGGAGGCGATCGCCGACCAGGTGTGGGCGGAGAACTACGTCCAGCAGGAATACGCGAAGCTGAAGGGCGGCCTCAGCAACGCCGTGACCCGGGCGGCCAGGAAGGCCCCGGCCTACGCCTGACCGTCCGCCTGTAGCGTAACGGTGGAAACGGCCGCCCATCCGCTTTTCGGGGCGGCCGTTTCCATTCTTCTTCATGGAGGCCTGTCCATGCACGAAATCGCCGTCTGCCAATCCCTGCTCGAACAGGCCATGCGGGCGCGGGTCGCCCAGCCCTTCGACCGGGTGGTCAGCGTCCGGCTCGCCGTCGGCCGCCTGAGCCGGGTCGAGCCCGACGCGCTGCAGGTCGCCTTCGACCTCCTCAGCCGCGACACCTTCCTGGAGGGCGCCGTCCTCGAAATCGACCGTCCGCCGGTGCAGGCGGTCTGCGGCGACTGCGGCGCCGAGTCGGCAGTCGAGTCGCGGATCCCCCGCTGTCCGGCCTGCGCCAGCCGCCGCCTGCGGTTCGAGGGCGGCGAGAGCTATCGCTTCATCGAGATGGAAGTCGCATGACCGGCGGCGCGTCCGGCCCCGGCCCCCGCCACGGACCGTTGGCCTGCGAAGGATGCGGCGCTTTGACGCTTCCCCGCCCCGTCCTGGACGCCAGGGAATAAAAGTATGATCCGGATCAATGATGTTGCCGAGACAAAGACAGAAAACGTCTTGCGCGGGTCCGGAGGTCCCGTGACGGACGCGGCTGTGGCGCGGGTGGGCGACCGAAGGTCACATCCACGCGACGGCATACAATGGTCATCATCGGCGGCTGGTCGCGGCCCGACGGCCGGGACCCGGGTCTTGCCCGTACCGGCCGCGGGTCCCCAGCCTTGCCGGCGATGGGCCGCCGCGTCCGCTGACATGGTCTGGTGAGGCGGGAGGAACCCCGGCATGCAGGAGAAGCTGGAATTTCTGATCGCGCTCGCGACCGAGAAGCATTTCGGGCGGGCGGCGCAGGTCTGCGGGGTGTCGCAGCCCAACCTGTCGGCGGCGATCAAGCAGCTCGAGGCGACGCTCGGCGTGCCGCTGGTCGACCGCGGCGCGCGCTTCATCGGCTTCACCGCCGAGGGGGAGCGGGTGCTGGAGTGGGCGCGCCGGATCGTCGGCGACTTCAAGGCGATGCGCGCCGACGTCGAGACGATGAAGTGCGGCCTGACGGGGACGCTGCGGCTGGCCGTGGTGCCGACCGCGCTGCCGCTGGTGCAGCGGCTGACCTCGACCTTCTGGTCGCTGCATCCCGGCATCAAGATCATCATCTCCTCGCACAGCTCCACCGAGATCCTGTCGCGGATCGAGAATCTGGAGGCCGAGGCGGGGATCACCTATCTCGACAACGAGCCGGTCGGCAATGTCGACGAGGTGCCGCTCTACCGCGAGCGCTACCACCTGATCACCTCGGCCGAGGGTCCGCTTGGCGCACGCGACACCGTCACCTGGGAAGAGGCGGGGAGCCTGCCGCTCTGCCTGCTGAACTCCAACATGCAGAACCGGCGGATCATCGACCGGGCGTTCTCGGAGGCCGGAGTGCGCGCCGAGCCGATGCTCGAGTCGAACTCCATCGTCGTGCTGTCGAACCACCTGTGCACCGGCATGTGGTCCACCATCATGCCGCGGATCATGGCCGATTCGCTGATGCTGCCGCCGACCATCCGCGCTATCCCCATCGTGGCGCCGGAGGTCTCGACCCTCATCGGCCTGGTGGTGGCGCGGCGCGACCCGCAGCCGCCGCTGACCGCGGCGCTGATCACCGACGCCCGGCGCCTCGCCCCGGACCTCGCGACGATGGCCTGACCGGCGGCCGGACCCCGGCCCGTCAGGCGCGTCTGCGCGTCCGGGCGCCGGGCCTCGGCGGCTGCTCCACCACGAACCGCTCCTTCCTGGGATGCCTCCCGGCCGCCGGCTCCTGCTGGCGCAGGCGCGAGGCCGCCGCGACCAGATGCACCACCGCCGCAGCCAGCGCGATCACGCCCACGGCGACCGAGGCGCGCAGGAAGCGCGAGGCGTCGCCATGCAGGGCGAAGTGCCACCAGAGGTCGTCGCTGAAGGCGACCCGCTTGTACGAGAACAGCCCCAGCCAGAAGGCGCTGGCCAGCGCCACGCCGGTCGCGACGAACCAGCTGGACGGCAGCGGGTGGTGCAGGATGGCGCCGCGCCGGTGGAACTCGCCGCGCGCCGGCAGCAGGGCGAGGAAGATCAGCGCTGGCACGATGGCCTCCTGCCAGTCTCCTCCCTTCAGCAGCGAGGCCGCCGTGCCCATCGCCAGCAGCACCAGCGACAGCACCCAGGCCGCATGCAGCCGGCGCTGGATCGCGTGGGCCAGCAGGATCAGCAGCACGCCGACGATGCTGCCGGTGAAGTGGGACATCTCGACCAGCGGCAGCGCCGCCGCGTCGAAGGGCGCCGGCAGCGTCTCCTCCGGCGTGGCGCGGGAGAACAGCAGGAAGGCGCCGGTGATGAAGGTGCAGGCCGCCAGGACCAGGGGAACCGCCGGACTGATCGCCGCGGACAGGCCGCGCGACGCGCTGGAGATGCGGTGGCGCGCCTGGAAGGCCTCCAGCACGCCGAACATCAGCCCGGCGAGGATCAGCGGGGCGAGGTAGTAGATCAGGCGGAAGACCAGCAGCCCGGCCATGACGTCGTTGCCTGCCATCTCCGGCGTCAGGCTGACCAGGACGATGGCGTCGAACACGCCGAGCCCGCCCGGCACATGGCTGATGATGCCGGCGACCAGCGCCAGGCCGAAGGCCACCACCACGTCCATGTAGCTCACCGCCTCCGTCGCCGGCAGGCAGAGGTAGAGGACGGCCGAGGCCAGCGACAGGTCGCACAGCCCGAGCAGGAGCTGCCCCGTCGCGATCGGCGGGCGGGGAAAGGCGATGTCGTAGCCGAAGAGGCGCAGGGGCCGCCGCAGCCAGAAGCCCGCCAGCGCGTAGGCGACCAGCAACCCGAGCGCCGAGAGGCCGAGCAGGGTGGCGCTTTCCGGCGGGACGTGCAGCGCCTTCAGCGCCCCGGGATCGATCAGCATCACCACCGGCAGCACCGTCGCCAGCCCCAGCATGAAGGTGGTGACGACGAACAGCGTGATCTGGGCGACGTCGAGGGCGCCCAGGCCGCGCGGGGCGTAGAGCCGGTAGCGGACGGTGGCGCCGATGATGCTGGCGAAGCCCAGGCTGTGGCTGAAGGCATAGCTGGTGAAGGCGGTGAAGGCGACCCAGCGGTAGGGCAGCGACCGGCGCAGGTGGCGCAGAGCCAGGACGTCGTAGAGGGTCAGCAGCCAGTAGCTGACCGCCGCGGTCCCCGCCGCCAGCAGCAGTTGCTCCCGGTCGATCCGCCCGATCGCCTGCCGGATGTCGGCGATGCTCGTCTGCTCCAGCCAGCGGTCGAGGATCAGCAGGGCGCCCCCGAGCAGCGCCAGGATCAGCAGGCCCGTGCCGTAGCGGACCAGCCCCTGCAGGCGGGAGGCCGGCTGCGGCCGTTCGACGTGGAGTTCCCGATTGTGCGGAAGCTGGACCATGGGCGACCGGTTCGCTGCGGACTGATCCCCTGGCAACAGCCGGACGGGGCGAAACGGCGCGCCGCGCCCCGTGCTTTCGTCCGTCCTTCGTGAAACTCCGGCTTGACCGGACTGTTGGAACGGGAACGACAGACAATCGAAGGCCCCGTCGATGGCGAACGAGTCGAACAAGGTTGGCAGCAACATCCCCCGCGCCGGCACCTCCCGCGGGCTCGGCAGAGGCGTCATGTGGTGGATTCTCGCGGCCTTCGCGGCCATCGTCCTGCTCATCACCATGTTCCCGACCTGGTAGAGGTGACAGCCGTCCCCGCTTCGCTATGATGTAATGATCATAACGAAGAGGAGGGACCGATCATGCCGTCCCGCACCCGCCGCGCCCTGCTCGCGGCCACCGCCATCCTGCCCGCCCTGGCCGCCTTGCCGGCCGCTGCCGCCGACCCCGTGCGGATCCATGCCGCCGGAAGCCTGCGGGCGGTCCTGACCGAGATCGCCAGATCCTACGAGGCGGCGACGGGCGTGCCGGTCGCCGGAACCTTCGGCGCCTCCGGCCTTCTGAAGGAGCGGCTGGAGACCGGCGAGGCGGCGGACGTCTTCGCCTCCGCCAACATGGACCATCCCCAGGCGCTGAGCCGGGCGGGCGTCGCCGGGCCGGTGCGGTCCTTCGCGCGCAACAGCCTGTGCGCGCTCGCGAAGGGCGGCCTGGACGTCACCTCCGGCACGCTGCTCGACCGGATGCTGGATCCGGGGGTGCGGGTCGGCACCTCGACTCCGAAGAACGACCCGGCCGGCGACTACGCCTGGGCGCTGTTCGGCAAGGCGGAGGCGCTGCGGCCGGGCAGCACCGCGGCGCTGGAGGCGAAGGCGCTGAAGGTCACCGGCGGGCCGCAGGCTCCGCAGGCGCCGGAGGGACGCAACACCTACGCATGGCTGATGCAGCAGGACGCCGCGGACCTGATCCTGACCTATTGCACCAACGCCCGCCTGGCGCAGCAGGAGGTCGCGTCCCTGAAGATCGTCGCGGTGCCGGAGCCGCTGGCCGTCGGGGCGGACTACGGCGTGGCGGTGCTGACGCGCGGCGACACGGCGCGCGGGCAGTCCTTCGTCGAGTATCTGCTGGCCCCGGCCGGCCAGGAGATCCTGCGGCGCCACGGCTTCCAGCCGCCGGCCCGATGACCGGCCGACGGGGCGTCCGACGACGGGAGGCCGGGCCAAAAAGAAAGCCCGCCGGGGTAGCGGGCTTCTAAGGTGACATCAGCGAGAATGACTCCTTGGCGTCCCGCTGGATATGGGGTGCCGTTGGGGTCGCGCACATCCCGATATCCGTCTTAGTACGGACGGATGAGGACCGCTCCTGCGCAACCCTTGCGCTTTTCGACCGTTACCTTTGCGGTTGCGGTCGAGGAGGGCAGGCAATGGAGACCACGCGCACGGCGGCCGAGGCGGCGGCGCGGCTGGATCAGGCGCCGGAGGGCGACCCCCGGGCCGAGCAGGGCCGCCGCCTCGTCCAGGGGGAGCTGACGCTGTTCACCTGGAAGGTGCTGATCGCGGTCGGGGTCGCGGCGCTGGCCCTGTTCGTCTGGCGTGTCGCCGACGCGCTGCTGCTGATCTTCACCGGGGTGCTGTTCGCCATCCTGCTGCAGCGGCTCGCCGGTTTCGTCCGCCGCTTCACCGGCCTGTCGCAGGGGCTGGCGTTGTCGGCCGTGCTGCTTGCCCTGCTGGCGCTGGCGGTCGGCGGCTCCTGGCTGCTCGGCCAGTCGGTCGCCGCCCAGGCCAGCCAGTTCAGCGAGCAGATCACCCGCGCCTTCGGCCAGCTTCCCCCGGCGGTGCATGACCGGGTGATGGAGCAGGCGAAGGACTGGTCGGTGTTCAGCCGCCTGCAGACCGTCGCCTCCGGCGTCGCCTTCTTCATCGGCGACGCGGTGGTGGTGATCTTCGCCGCCGTCTATCTCGCGGCCTCGCCCGGAGTCTACCGGCGCGGCGTGGTGCTGCTGGTGCCGCGGCGCGGCCATGACCGCGCCAACGAGATCCTGGACGTGGCCGGCGAGTCGCTGTGGAAGTGGCTGCTCGGCCAGTTCGCCGCCATGGCCGCGGTCGGGGTGCTGACCACCGCCGGCCTGCTCGCGCTCGGCGTCCCGACCGCGCCGGCGCTCGGCGTGCTGGCCGGCCTGCTGGAGTTCATGCCGCTGGTCGGCCCGTTCCTGGCCGCCGTGCCGGCGGTGATGATCGCCTTCGCCCAGTCGCCGGAGCTCGCGATCTGGGTCGCCGGGCTCTACCTCGTGGTGCAGCAGTTGGAGGGCAACATCATCACCCCGCTGCTGCAGAAGCGGGTGGTCGACCTGCCGCCGGTGATCACCATCGGGGCCATCGCCGCCGGCGGGGTGCTGTTCGGCCTGCTCGGCATGTTCCTGGCGACGCCGATGGCGGTGGTGGCGCTGGTCCTCGTCAACCTGCTCTACATCGAGGACAAGCTGGGCGAGGAGCGCCGCTTCCCCGCCGAGCCGGAGGGGAAGGGCTGACCGTGTTCAGTCGGCCCCGGTCGGCGCCGCCTTGGCGCCGTGGGCGGAGCGCAGCGGGATTTCCTTCAGGAACAGGGTCATCACCAGCGAGACGACGGCCAGACCGGCGGCCAGCAGGAACAGCGAGGCGAAGCCGTGCTCCAGAACGCCGAGCGCCGTGGCGCGCGAGGCGGCCGGGAGATGGTCCAGCGCCGCCATGCCGTGGTCGAGCACGTCGCGCCCGCTGATGCCCGGCAGCCCGGCCGCGTTGAAGCCGCTCGACACCACCATGTTGAAGGCGGCGCCGAACACCGCCACCCCGACCGACCCGCCGAGCGAGCGGAAGAAGCCGACAGAGGCGGTCGCCGCCCCGAGGTCCCGCCGCTCCACCGCGTTCTGCACGGCGACCGTCATCACCGGCATGACCAGTCCCAGCCCGATGCCCAGCGGGACCAGGATCAGCGTCGACCACAGCGCATGCTCCGCCACCCCCGGCAGCAGGCCCAGCAGCAGATACATCACCGCCGACAGGCTGAGCCCCACCACGGGGAATATCTTGTACCTGCCGCTGCGGGCGATCAGACGGCCGCCGCCGACCGCCCCGAAGGTCATGCCCAGCACCATCGGCAGCAGCAGCATCCCCGACGCGGTCGCCCCGGTGCCGAGCACGAGCTGCAGGTGCAGCGGCAGGAAGACGATCCCGGCGAACAGCACCATGGCCGACACCGCCACCACCGGGTTGGCGACCGCGACGATCGGCAGGCGGAACAGGTGCAGCGGCAGGATCGGCTCCCTGGTGCGCCGCTCGTGCCAGAGGAAGGCGGCCAGCAGCACGACGCCCAGCGCCGCCAGCCCGAGGATCGCCGGGGAGTCCCAGGGCAGGGCGGTGCCGCCGCGGGTGACCACCAGCAGCAGGCTGGTGACCGCCCCCATCAGCAGCACGGCGCCGAGATAGTCGATGGTCGGCTGCGACTGCCCCGCCGGCAGGCGGCCGAGCGCCCGGCTGGTCATCGCGAAGGCGCCGATGCCGATGGGGATGTTGATCAGGAAGATCCAGTGCCAGCTCAGCATCTCGGTGAAGACGCCGCCCAGCAGCGGCCCGGCCACGCTCGACAGCGCGAAGACGCCGCCGATCATGCCCTGGTAGCGGCCGCGCTCGCGCGGGGCCACCACGTCGCCGATCACCGTGAAGGCCAGCGTCATCAGACCGCCGCCGCCCAGCCCCTGCACGCCGCGGAAGAGGATGAGCTGAGTCATGGTCTGCGCCACGGCGCACAGCGCCGACCCGGCGAGGAACAGCAGGATCGCCGCCTGCAGAACCCGCTTGCGCCCGTAGAGGTCCGACAGCTTGCCGTAGATCGGCGTCGTCGAGGTGGAGGCCAGCATATAGGCGGTGACCACCCAGGGCAGATCCTCCAGCCGGCCGAGGTCGGCCGCCATGGTGGGCAGGGCCGTCGCCACGATGGTCTGGTCCATCGCGGCCATCAGCATGGCGAGCGCCACGCCGCTAAACACCTTCAGGATCTCCCGGTGGGTGAAGGCAGCGGGGGCGGGGGTGCTGTCGGTCATCGCGCGGCGTCTTTTCTCTGGTCGGTGACTGGCGGTCGGTGACTGGTGGACGGCGGTCGGTGCTGCAATGCGGCCCCACCATAGCCGGCGCGGCGTTCCGCGCAAGGCTTCGCCTGGAGGGCCTGCTAGAATGCGCCGTCCTGCCAAGAGCCGTATCGCCGGGTGCCGCCTGCCATGCTCACCGTCCGCAACCTGTCCAGCCGGGTCCTGAAGCCGGCCAGCTTCGCCGTGGCGTCGGGGACCTGCGTCGCCGTCCAGGGGCCGTCGGGCGCCGGCAAGTCGGTCCTGCTGCGCGCCATCGCCGACCTCGACCCGGCGGCGGGGGAGGTGGCGCTGGACGGCCGGCCGCGGGAATCGATGCCGGCCCCGCGCTGGCGCCGCAGCGTCACCTATGTGGCGGCCGAATCCGGCTGGTGGAGCGAGACGGTCGCCGGCCATTTCCCCGATCCCACCGCGGCGGTGCCGATCTTCTCAGAGCTCGGCCTGCCGGCCGCGGCGCTCGACTGGCCGGTGCTGCGCCTGTCGACCGGCGAGCGGCAGCGGATCGCGCTGGTGCGGGCGCTGCTGCTGCACCCCCGCGTCCTGCTGCTCGACGAGCCGACCTCCGCCCTCGATCCGGAGGCGACGGCGCTGGTCGAGGCGCGGTTGCGGCGCGAACAGGGGCGCGGCTGCGCCATCCTGATCGTCACCCATGCGGCGGCGCAGGCCGACCGGCTCGCCGCGCGGCGGCTGCTGGTCGAGGACGGCGCCGTGCGGGAGGCCGCCTGAGATGCCGCCGATCCCGCTGACCGTCGGCGACCTCGCCGTCGCCGGGCTGCTCCTGCTGATCAACGGCGGCCTGTCGGTGGCGCTCAGCCTGGGGCTGGAGCGCACGCTGGTCCTCGCCGCCGCGCGGATGGTGGCGCAGCTCTCGCTCGTCGGGCTGGTGCTGAAGCAGCTCTTCGCGCTCCAGTCGCCCTGGCTGACGCTGGCGGCGGCGCTGGTCATGGTGCTGTTCGCCGGCCACGAGGCGCTGGCGCGGCAGGAGCGGCGGCTGGCCGGCGGCTGGTCCTACGGGCTCGGCACCGGGGCGATCGGCGGCGCGACCAGCCTTGTCATGCTGCTCGCCCTGCTGACCGCCATCCGCCCCGCCCCCTGGTGGGACGCCCGCTATGCCATCCCGCTGCTGGGCATGGTGCTGGGCAACGCGCTGAGCGGCGTCAGCCTCGCCCTCAACACCCTGACCGCCGCGGCGGTGCGCGAGCGGGCGGCCATCGAGGCGCGGCTGGCGCTCGGCGGCACCCGGTGGGAGGCGATGCAGCCCCTGCTGCGCCACGCGCTGCGCACCGGGCTGATGCCGACGATCAACGCGATGGCGGTGACCGGCCTCGTCTCGCTGCCCGGCATGATGACCGGCCAGATTCTCGCGGGCTCCGACCCGGGGGAGGCGGTGAAGTACCAGATCCTCATCATGTTCCTGATCAGCGGCGCCACCGGGCTCGGCGTGCTCGCCGCCACGCTGGGGGCGGTGCGCCGGCTGACCGACGCCCGCCACCGGCTGAGGCTCGACCGGCTGGGCGGCGCGCGGCGCTGATGGCTGGCGCCGCCCGGCGTCGCCTTACTGCTGGCCGAGCGCGGTGCGGACCGTGCTGTGCAGGGCGTGGGGCTGGATCGGCTTGTGCAGCAGGGCGCACTGGGCGCCCGTCGCCTCGCGCAGCCGGTCGGACGAGGTGTCGCCGGTCAGCAGCACCCCCGGTATGTCGCGGCCCAGCCGGCGGCGCACCGTGTCCATGACCATCAGCCCGGTCGCCCCGTCGGGCAGGCGGTAGTCGGCCAGGATCAGGTCGGGCGACAGCCCCTCGTCGAGATGGCCGTAGGCCTCGCCGACCGTGCCGGCGTCGACGACCTGATAGCCCCAGCCCTCCAGCATCAGCGAGAGGGCCATGCGGATGACCGCGTCGTCCTCCACCAGCAGGACCAGCGCGTCGCCGCCGTCCGCCGCGCCGTCCGTCCCGTCGCCGGCGGCAGCGCCGAGCGTGCCGTCCTGCCCGTCCGGCGCCTGCGGTCCGCTCTGCGGCAGCGGCAGGCAGACGCAGAAGCAGGAGCCGCGGCCGAGCTGCGAGGTCACCTCGATGGTGCCGCCCAGCATGGCGACGAGGCGCTTGGCGATGCTGAGCCCCATGCCCAGCCCCTCCCGCCGGTCGCGGGCGGCGTTGCCGACCTGGTAGAAGTCCTGGAAGATGCGGTCGAGCTGGTTCTCCGCGATGCCGATGCCGGTGTCCCAGACCTCCAGCCGCAGCCGGTCCCGGCGGCGGCGGACGCCGACCAGGACGCGGCCCCGCTGCGTATAGCGGATGGCGTTGGCCAGCAGGTTGCGCAGCACCCGCTCCATCAGCGCCCCGTCGGTGTGGACGGTCAGCCGGGGGACGACGGAGCGCAGCCGGATGCCCTGCGAGGCCGCCACCGGCTGGAACTCGCGGTCGAGCCGCCCGAACAGCTCGCCGAGGTCGACCGGCGCGACGTCGGGCGACACCAGCCCGGCCTCCAGCTTGGAGATGTCCAGCATGCAGTCGAGCAGGCTGCCCAGCGACCCGACCGAGACGCGGAGCTGGTCGGCCAGGGTGCGGGCGGTGTCGGGCAGCGGTTCGCGCAGCAGCAGGCCGGACAGCAGCATCAGCGCCTGGACCGGCTGGCGCAGGTCGTGGCTGGCCGAGGCCATGAAGCGTTCCTTGGCGTCGAGCGCGACGTTCAGCTCGCGCTCCAGCGCCTTCATGGCGGTGATGTCGGTGACGCTGGAGACCACCGCCTGGACCGCGCCGTCCGGCCCGCAGACCGGGTGGCTGGACACCCGCAGCCAGCGAACCGGCGCGGCGGCCCCGTCGCCCTCGGCGATGCCGAGGATCTGCTCGACCACCGGCTTGCCGCTGCGGGCGGCGCGGGCGGCCGGCGGCAGGCCGGTCAGCCGGACCCCGTCGGCATCCACGATGCGCCGGCCGGCGGTGGAGGCCCGGTGGTCGCCCGGCCGTCGCGGCCCGCCCAGCTCCTGCGCCTTGGGGTCGAGCAGGATGGCCGCCGGCCCCTGCAGCAGCCGCTCCGCCATGGCGTTGGCGACCTGCACCGTGCCGTCCGCCGACAGCATGGCGAGCCCCTCGTGCAGCGACTGGACGAGGACGCGGTGCCGCCGCTCGCTCAGGCTCAGCGCCTCCTCGGCGGCGCGCTGGGCGGTGACGTCGCGGAAGGCGACGACGGCTCCCTCGATGGCCCCCTCGATCCGCCCCTGCTCACGGATCGGCGAGAGCTTCATCTCCGCGGTGAAGAGGGTGCCGTCGCGGCGGTAGAGGCGGGCCGCCGCGATCGTCCGCTGCCGCCCGTCCTCCCCGGCCAGGGCCGCGAGCGCGCTGCGCACCCCGTCCGGTCCGTCCGCGGGCAGCAGCTCCTCCAGCGTCCGCCCGACCAGATCGGCCTCGTGGAAGCCGGTGATCGCCAGGGCGGCGGCGTTGGCGAAGCGGATGCGGCCCTGCGGGTCGAGCCCGAAGATGCCGTCGGCCACCGCCTGCAGGATGTGGTGGTAGGCGGCGCGCGCCCGTTCCGCCTCGTCGCGGGTGTGCTGGATCTCGCGCAGCCAGATGTTCCGCTCGGTCAGGTCGGTGATGGTCAGCAGGACGTCGCCCTTCTCGCCGTCCTCCAGCGCCACCGGGCGGGCGTCGGTCAGCCCGTCGATCATCGCCCCCTGGCCGCCGAGATAGGCATATTCCTGCCGGACCCACTTGCCGGTCTCGCGCAGCCGGGTGAGGGCGGTGAAGAGGCGGCCGTGGTCCGCCGGATCGACCAGCAGGGTCAGCGGGCGCCCGGTCAGCCGGCGCATCGGCAGGCCGAACTGCCGCTCCGCCGCGGCGTTCGCCTCGCCGACGATACCGGCGGCGGTCACCGTCAGGCAGGCCACCGGGATGGACTGGAAGAGCTGGAGATACTGGATGCGCGAGGCCTCCAGCGCCTGCTGGGCGGTGCGCAGCTCCTCGTTCTGGATTTCCAGCTCGGCCTGATGGACGTACAGCTCGTGCACCACCTCCCTCAGGGTGGTGGCCGTCGGTTCGGCGCCTTCGAACAGGCCGTCGTTCAGGATGGTTTCGGCGCGCCGGCGCAGCCGGCCGGGCAGATCCTCGGTCACGGCGCCTCCTCGACCAGGCTGGCGGCATCGGCCGGTTCGGCCGCCGCGCCGCTGCCGGTCCTCGCGGTCGCCAGCCGGTTCTCCATCAGCTTGCGGTTGGTGATGTCGATGTGGCTGACCACGACGCCGCCCTGCGGATCGTTCAGCCGCACCGCATGCATCAGGAACCAGCGATGCTCCGTGGCGGAATGGCAGGGGTACTCGATGGTGAAGCTGGACATCTCGCCCCGCAGGATGCGGGTCAGCCCGTCGTGGGCGGCGCGGGCGATCTCCTCGCCCTCCACCCCTTCGGTGACGTCGCAGGCCCCCAGGTAGTTGGTCCCGACGCCGCAGCGCTCCAGCGCCGGCGCGCCGTTCAGCGTGCCGAAGGACCGCCAGGCCGCGTTGACCGTGACGATCCGCCCGTCCCGGTCGATGACGGCGATATGCTCCGGCAGGCTGTCGAGCACGCTCTGCAGCGTCTGCTCCGCCTCCTTGGTGGCGGTGACGTCGACGAAGGTGACGACGACCCCCGATACCTGGTTCTTGTCGGTCAGGTAGGGGAGGATGCGGGTCAGGATCCAGCGGCCGTCGCGCACCCGGACGTGGCGCTCGATCGGCAGGTGGCTGTCGAACACGCCGCGGATGTCGTCGAGGAAGGACGGGTAGTCGATGTTGGTCGACAGATGGCTGATCGACCGGCCGACGTCGCGCGGGATGATGTTGATGAAGCCGGCCGCCGCCGGCGTGAAGCGGCGGATGACGAAATCGCTGTCGAGGAAGATCGTCCCGATCTCGGTCGAGCGCAGCAGGTTGTCGAGGTCGTTGGTGATCTCCGTCAGCTCTTCGACCTTGGCCTGATACTCGGTGTTGACCGAGTAGAGCTCCTCGTTGACCGACTGCAGCTCCTCGTTGGTGCTCTGCAACTCCTCGTTGGAGGCCAGCAGCTCCTCGTTGGTCGCCTGCAGCTCCTCGTTGGCGGTCTCCAGCTCCTCGATCGTCGCCTGCAGGTTCTCGCCGCGCGACACCAGCTCCTGCTCCAGCCCGCGGATGCGCTCGGCGGCGTCGGCGTTCAGGTCGAAGTCGGACTCCGGCAGCAGCAGCGGCGCGTTCGCCGAATCCAGCACGACCAGGGCGAAGCGGCGGCCGGTCTTGCGGGCGACCACCGGCTTGACGCGCAGGCTGATGGTCGAGACGCCCTCGCGGTCCTTCACCGGGATGCTGGACAGGGTGAACTCCTCCCCCGACCGGAAGGCGCGGTTGAGCGCGGTGCCCGTCACCATGGCGACCGAGGAGGGCAGCAGCTTCAGCACGCTGAGCGTGGCGTCGCCGGCCGGCACCTTCAGCAGGCTGGAGGCGTCGCCGAAGACATGCATGATGTTGAACTGCTCGTTGACCAGCAGGGCCGGCGGGACATAGGCCTTCAGCAGGGCGGCGATCGCCTCGTCGATCGCCGCCCCTTCCTCCATCGCCGCGTTGGAGCCCTCGTCGCCGTGCCGGGCGAGCGGGGCGGCGACGGTCGGGACCAGCAGCCGGGACAGCCGGTAGGATCCGGTGCGCAGGCTCTGGAACAGCTTGTTGCGGCCGTCCAGCGTGTGGAATTCCGGCTGCAGGTCGCCCAGCGTCTCGCTGGTGCCGAGGAACAGGAATCCGCTCTGGCGCAGCGCGTACTGGAACAGGCTCAGCACCTTTCGCTGCAACGGCTGGTCCATGTAGATCAGCAGGTTGCGGCAGCTCACCAGGTCGATCTTGGTGAAGGGCGGATCCCGCATGATGTTGTGGACGGCGAACACCACCATGCGGCGGATATCGCGCGAGACGACATAGGTTTCGCCGCGCTGCGTGAAGAAGCGGGCGAGGCGGTCCTGCGAGACGTCCTCCGCGATGGAGCGCGGATACTCGCCGAGGCTGGCCGTTTCGATGCTGTCCTGATCGATGTCGGTGGCGAAGATCTTGACGTCGAAGCTGCGGCCCAGCCGCTCCTGCGCCTCGGCGAACAGGATGGCGATGGAGTAGGCCTCCTCGCCGGTGGCGCAGCCGCAGACCCAGACGCGCAGCATGTCGGTCGGGCTGCGGTTGGCCAGCAGCGCCGGCACCGCCTTGTCCGCCAGCGCCTTGAAGGCCGCCTCGTCGCGGAAGAAGCGGGTGACGCCGATCAGCATCTCCTTGTACAGGCTGACCGCCTCGGCGCTGCTGCGGCGCAGCAGGGCCGCATACTCGTCCATCGAGTCGATCCCGGCGGCGTGCATCCGCCGCTCGATCCGGCGCAGCAGCGTGGCGAGCTTGTAGTGGGTGAAATCGACACCGGTGACGGAGCGGATGGCCGCGACGATCTGGGCCAGCGGATCGGCGGCGCCGTCGCGCGGGCGGGCGGGCGGGGTGGGGCGGGCCTTCGCCAGCACCTTGCGGGCCAGCTCGATCAGCTTCGCCGGCAGGTCCTGGGGCGGCAGGACGAGGTCCACCTGCCCGGTGGCGATGGCGCTGCGCGGCATGCCGTCGAACTGGGCGGTCTCCGGCTCCTGCGCCGCCGTGAAGCCGCCGGCCGACTTGATCGCCAGAACCCCCCGCGTCCCGTCCGAACCGGTCCCCGACAGGATCACCCCCATGGCGAGCGGCCCCTGGTCGTTCGCCAGCGCCATCAGGAAGATGTCGATCGGCAGGCTCATCCCGCTGCCGGCATCCTTGGTCGTCAGGCGCAGGGCGCCGTTCTCGATGGTGAGGTGCTTGCCCGGCGGCAGGAGATAGACGGTGTTGCGCTCCACCCGCACGCCGTCGGTCGCCTGCACCACCTCCATGTCCGTGTGCTTGGACAGCAGGTCGACCATCAGGCTCTTGTGGACGGGCGACAGGTGCTGGACCACGACATAGGCGAGGTCGCTGTCGCCGGGGACCGCGTCGAAGAAGCGCTGCAGCGCCTCCAGCCCGCCGGCCGAGGCGCCGATGCCGACGATGCAGCAGGGTTGCGGATCGGCCGCGCCTGCGGAGCCGGCTTCCGGCGCGCCGGCCGGATCGTCCGGCTGGCTTGGCAGGGGAGCCGCGGCGTCCTGCGGTGTTTCACGGTCTTCTGGAAGCACGGTAATCGACTGCTGCGGCTGCGGAGACCCATCGCAATGGGATTTTCGGCTATATAGGAAGCCGTCCGACCGGTCAACATAACTAATAAAGTAGCGACTCGATGCGGTGATCCGTCTGATCGAACCGCTTATTCTTTCGGATGCCTGTGCCTAGTCTTTGCGCAAGTGATAGAACCAACGAAAGCGCTGGGGTATGTCGGCCGCGGAAGGTGCGACAACAATTTGAATACACCCTTAACATAACGTACCGGCCGGCGATGATTTCTTCCACCCCTCCGGTAGCGCTATGACTTTGGCGCAAAAAGCCCCCGCGCAGGCAGTCCCGCGCGGGGGCTTCCGGGAGGGCGCGGCGGTGGGATCAGCGGGACAGGCCGACCGGCGGCATCACCGTCTGCAGGCCGCCGCTGCGCGCCGCGTCGACCAGCGGGGCGAGCCGGGCCAGCAGCGGGCGGAGTTCGGCCATCGCCGCGGCGGCCTCCACCAGCTCGCCGCGGCCGGACATCAGCTCCGCCACCTGCTCCAGCAGGCTCTTGGGCGGCGGGTAGGGCGTCAGGGTGACGGCGGCGTCGGCGGCGAGCCCGATGGCCTGGCGGGCCAGGGACAGCGCCTCGTCCTCGCCGCCCAGCGCATCGACGAGGCCGATCTCGCGGGCCTGCTCGCCGGTCCAGACGCGGCCTTTGGCGACTTCCCGCGCCTGTTCCGGCGACATGCGCCGGGCCTCGGCCACCCGCTCCAGGAAGGTCGCGTAGGAGCGGTCGATGATGGCGGTCATCCGCTCCTCCTCCGAGGCGGAGAAGGGGCGCAGCGGCGACCACATGCCGGCGTTGCGCGACGCCTTCACCTCTCCCCAATGGACGCCCAGCTTCTCCGACAGGCCGCCGGCCGCCATCTTGCCGGCGACGACGCCGATGGAGCCGGTGAGGGTGGCGGGGGAGGCGACGATCTTGTCGGCGGCGAGCGCGATCCAATAGCCGCCCGACGCCGCGGTGTCGCCCATGCTGGCGATGACGGGCTTGCCCTTCTCCCGCGCCTTGACCAGCGCCCGGCGGATCGCCTCCGACGCCGAGACGGAGCCGCCGCCGCTG
Organism: Azospirillum thermophilum; assembly: GCF_003130795.1. NCBI lineage: Bacteria > Pseudomonadati > Pseudomonadota > Alphaproteobacteria > Rhodospirillales > Azospirillaceae > Azospirillum > Azospirillum thermophilum. The sequence continues at coordinate 1,160,109 of NZ_CP029352.1, read as the reverse complement.
TCGATGCGGAACAGGATGGCGCGGACGTCCGGATCCTCCACCGCCTCCTCGATGGCCTCCACGATGGTCTCCGACCCGGCGGTGACGTCGCCCAGGCCGGGCCGCTCGCTCTTGCCGCCGGTGATGGTGCCCACCGCATGGATCAGCGCGACGGTCGGGCCGCTGCTGTTGGCGGGGCCGGCGATGGAGCGGTAGTCGGCGAGATCGACCAGCTCCGCCCCGGTGGCGCGGCGCAGGGCGGCGTCCTTCGCCTCGTCGGCATAGCCGATGCGGTCGATCAGCTTGGCCTCCAGCGCCTCGCGGTCGAGCAGCGGCGACCGGTCGATGGCGGCGCGCACGGCGGCCGGGGCGAGGCGCCGGCTGGCGGCGATGCCGTTGACCATCTGGTCGGTCAGGTTGCGCAGCAGCGCCTCCATCATCTCCCGGTGGGCCGGCGTGAAGTCGGTCCTGGTGAAGGTTTCGGCGAAGCTCTTGTATTCCTCCCGCTGCATGAGCTGCGGATCGACGCCGAGCTGGTCGAGTGCCGCCCGCGCGAAGGGCACCTGCGCCGATAGGCCGGTGACGCCCAGCAGGCCGAGCGGCTGCATCCACACCTCGTCGAAGGCGCTGGCCAGCAGATAGGCGCGGTTGCCGGCCCCGCCCTCGCCGAACCCTTCGGCATAGGCGACGGCGAAGCGGCCGGAGTCGCGGAAGCGGCTCACCGCCGCCCGCAGCTCCTGCGCCTGGGCGAAGCCCAGCCGGTCGCTGCCGAAGCGGACGAGCAGCCCCTTCACCCGCGGATCGCGCCGTCCGCGCTCCAGCGCGTCCAGTACGTCCCGCAGGCTGGCCTCGTGGCCGAGGAAGCCGCCCAGCGCGTCGGTGGCCCCTTCGCTCAGCGGTTCGGTCAGGTCGAGCTCCAGCACCATCGTGTCTGGCAGGGTCGGCTTGTAGCGGACGGCCACCACCACCCCGGCAACCACGAGGGCGACGATCAGGAAGCCGATGAAGGCGAACAGGCGGACGAAGAACCTCAGCATCCGGGCAGCTCCGGTCGGAAAGGACGGGTCAGCGGTCCAGCTTGTGGTATTCGCGGTTGGGCAGCATGTCCACCGCCGTCGCGACACGGTTCGACATGTTGTAGAAGCCGACGGTGTCGGCGATGTCGAAGATCTCCTCGGCCGAGAAGCCGGCGGCGCGCAGTGCCTCGCGGTGGCTGTCGCCCACCGTCCAGGGCTCCTTCGTCAGCGTCCAGGCGAAGTCGAGCATGGCGCGCTGGCGCGGTTCCAGCGGGGCGACGCGGTAGTTGGCGACCAGCATCTCGCCCAGCTCCGGATCGCCGGACAGCCGGCGCACCGCCTGCCCGTGGGCGACGAGGCAGTAATAGCAGTGGTTGGCGGAGGAGACGACGACCGCGATCATCTCCCGCTCCAGCTTGCTGAGCCCGCTCTCGCCCAGCATCAGCTCGTTGTAGAGCTGGCTGAAGGTGCGCAGCTTCTTCTGGCGCAGGCTGTAGGCCTGCAGGACGTTGGGCACGAAGCCCAGCTTCTCAGTGCATTTGTCGAACAGCGCCCGCATGTCGTCGTCGAGCGTCGACGGGTCGGGGACGGGCAGGGCCATGATGTGGTCGGGCTGCGGCATGGCGATCGCGTTTCCTCTCGCTTCTTGCGGCCCCTGCCGGTTGCGGCGGGCCGGGAGGCGCCAGGGTAGCCGGGTGCCGCAGCGCGGGAAAGCCCCCCTTGCGGCGGGTCGTTCCGGCCGGCCTACATCCAGGGCGTGCCGACGGAGGCGCGGATCTGCTCGCTGCGCTCCACCGCCGCCTTGAAGCCCTTCAGCGAGAAGCGGATCTCCGACTTGGCCCCGGCCGGGGTCTGGCCGACGGCGGAAACCTGATCGCCGCCGGACAGCTTCTCCACCAGCCTGCGGTTCAGCTCGGGATCCTGCACGGCGCAGGTGTTGGTCTCCAGCGCAAAGCGCCGGCAGGGGAATTCCGGGCGGAACAGGCCGTTGTCGACCCAGACGCGGACCGGCCTGTCGATGTCCAGCGCGCCGGGCTCCACCCGGAAGCGCAGCCCCTCCAGCCACCGTTCGGTGGAGCGCAGCCAGACCAGCCGGGCCGAGCGGTCGTTGGCTCCGCGGGCCGTCAGCTCGCATTCCACCCGCCGGGTCGCCGGCCAGACCTGGCAGTAGAGCTTCCAGTCCTTGAAGGTTTCGGAATAGTCCTGGAAGGGTGCGGCGCCCTGGGCCGCCGCACCGGCTGTCCACAGCCCCGTCAGTCCGGCAAGAAGCAAACCAAAACGCCGCGCCGAGCGCCATTGCCGCGCCATTCGTTCCGGCTCCCGATCGGTTTCGCCACGCTTACGCCACCGTAAGGGATTCGGCAGGCCGGGGCAATGCGCCGGGCCGCCGCCCGGGCTACTCCGGTCAGCGCTCCTCGGCGCGGCGGCGCAGCAGGTGGTCGGCCAGCACGCAGGCCATCATCGCCTCGCCGACCGGAACGGCGCGGATGCCGACGCAGGGGTCGTGGCGGCCCTTGGTCATGATGTCCGTGTCGTTGCCCTGCAAGTCCACGGTGTGGCGCGGCGTCAGGATGGAGCTGGTCGGCTTCACCGCGAAGCGGACGACGATGTCCTGGCCGGTGGAGATGCCGCCGAGGATGCCGCCGGCGTTGTTCGACAGGAACTCCGGCTCGCCGTTCGGGCCGGCGCGCATCTCGTCGGCGTTCTGCTCGCCGGTCAGGGCGGCGGCCTCGAAGCCGTTGCCGATCTCGACGCCCTTCACCGCGTTGATGGTCATCATCGCGCAGGCGAGATCGCTGTCGAGCTTGTCGTAGAGCGGGTCGCCCAGCCCGACCGGCACGCCCGAGGCCACCACCTCGACCACCGCGCCGATCGAGGAGCCGGACTTGCGGATGCCGTCGAGATAGTCGGCCCATCGGGCGGCGGCCACCGGGTCGGGGCAGAAGAAGGGGTTGCGCTCCACCTCCGCCCAGTCCCAGCGGCTGCGGTCGACCTTGTGCGGGCCGATCTGGACGAGGGCGCCGCGGACGGAGACGCCATGGCCCAGCACCTTGCGCGCCACCGCACCGGCGGCGACCCGGCAGGCGGTCTCCCGCGCCGAGGACCGGCCGCCGCCGCGATAGTCGCGGATGCCGTACTTCTTGAAATAGGTGTAGTCGGCGTGGCCCGGCCGGAACTTGGCGGCGATCTCGCTGTAGTCCTTGGAGCGCTGGTCGGTGTTCTCGATCAGCAGCGAGATCGGCGTGCCGGTGGTCTTGCCCTCGAACACGCCGGAGAGGATCTTCACCTCGTCCGGCTCCTGGCGCTGCGTCGTATAGCGCGACTGGCCGGGCCGCCGCTTCTCCATCCAGGGCTGGATGTCGCGGGCGGCGTCCAGCGCGATCAGGGACGGGCAGCCGTCGATCACCACGCCGATTGCCGGCCCATGGCTCTCGCCCCAGGTGGTGAAGCGGAAAAGCGTGCCGAAGCTGTTGCCGGCCATCGTCGGAACTCCCCTGATCGGACGCTGCCTTTTGCGGCTTTTTGCGCACGCGCGTCAAGGGAGATGGGGGTGGTCCCTGTTCCCGTCCGCTCAGAACGCGCCCTTCTGTTCGCGGCGGCGGTCGAGAGCGACGTCGAACTGGCGCAGCAGCTTCTGCATCGCCTCGAAATACAGCTTGCGGCCGGGATTGTTCTTCATCGCGCGGCCGTCGAGATGCGCCACGCTGGTCAGCGCCGACACGCAGTAGCCGAGCAGCCAGTAGCGGGTGCGGATGCCGCGCAGATAGTCGCGGAACGGCTCCGGCTGGCCGTTCATGAAGGCGCTGAAGGCGGTCTCGTAGTCCGAGAGGATGGTGCGGATGTCCAGCAGCGTGGCCTCCAGCAGCTTGCCCACCTTCTCGATATGCATCAGAAGCTGCGTCTCGTAGGGCTTGTGCATGCGGATGTCGATCGGAATGCACTCCCGCGACTTCAGCCAGGTCAGGATGGTGCGGGCCCGCGGCGCGATGCGGCGGAGCTGGTATTCGTAGAAGGTCGTGCCCTTCCAGGCGCTGAAGATGCTGTCGGCCTCGGCCCGCTCGATCCCGAAGGCGGAGACGAACAGGCCGGCCTCCTCCAGGTTCGGGTTCCAGATGGCGTCCAGGAACCGGTCGATGTTCTGCGCGCCGCTCTGGCTGCCGGCCAGCGCCTTGCGCACGATGGGCTCGATACGCTGCCGGATCAATCGCCGGAGCTGATGGTCCTCTTCGTTGCTGATCAGGAAATGCCGCGGGTCGACCGTGACCTTTTCGGCCTCGAAACAGGTTTTCAGCAGGAAGGCGTCGAGCGACGGCACCTCGTCGATCATCGACAGCAGCTTCATGTCGGACACCGTGGCGCTGTCCGCCGGGGTGGCGGTGACGGTGGTGCCGAACTGTTCCTCGATCAGCGCCGCGCTGTTGCGGCCGCGCAGGTAGATGGCGACGCCGCCGGCCTCCGGCGCCTTGGCGTTGTGCGGGACGTAGATGCCCGTCTCCACCGGCCGCTCGGCGGATTCCAGGTCCTCGTCCTCGGCGATGGGGTCGGCCGCCTCGTCGCGGTCGTCGAAGTTCGGATACTTGAAGAGGATGCAGCTGTTCAGACCCTGGGTCTTGAAGAGCCGCTTGTCCTCCGGAATGTCGCGCGTGATGGAGATGAGGTTCATCGAGACGCTGGAGCCGCCGTGAAGGATCTGCTCCAGGATCGGCGAGACCGAGTCCGTATTCCGCCTTGCGCGCATCAAAACAACCCGAACCGGTAGGAAAGCTGCCGCAGCATAGTCGCGCATGCGGCAACGGCAAAGGGGGAACCGGCCGGAGACCGGCCGACTCCCCCGCGCATATGACGTCAGGAGTGGCTTGGCGCGTCAGGCCTTTTGCCCGCCGAGCGAGCCGAGGAGCTGCGCCACCTCCGACGCGGCGTCGACCGCGACCATGCCCACCGTGTGGTAGCCGGCGTCGACGTGCATGACCTCGCCGGTCACGCCGGTGCCGAGGTCGCTCAGCAGGAACAGGCCGGCGCCGCCGACCTCGCCGATCGTCACGTTGCGCTTCAGCGGGGCGTTCAGCTCGTTCCACTTCAGGATATAGCGGAAGTCGCCGATGCCGCTGGCGGCCAGCGTCTTGATCGGCCCGGCCGAGATCGCATTGACGCGGATGCCCTGTCCGCCCAGATCAACGGCCAGGTACCGCACGCTCGCCTCCAGCGCCGCCTTGGCGACGCCCATGACGTTGTAATGCGGCATTACACGTTCGGCGCCGTAATAGGATAGAGTGAGGAGGCTGCCGCCATCCTTCATCAGCGGCACGGCGCGCTGCGCCACCGCGGTGAAGGAGTAGCAGGAGATGTCCATCGTGCGGAGGAAATTGCTCCGCGTCGTGTTGAGGTAGAGGCCGTCGAGTTCGCTCTTGTCGGAAAAAGCAATCGCATGAACCACGAAGTCCAGCTTGCCCCATTCCTTTTCGATCGCAGCGAAGGTCGCGTCGATGCTGGCCTCGTCGGTGACGTCGCAGGGCAGCACGAGCTTGGAGCCGACCTGATCGGCCAGCGGCTTCACGCGCTTGGCCAGCGCGTCGCCCTGGTAGGTGAAGGCCAGCTCCGCCCCGTGCTGGGCGAGCGTGGACGCGATTCCCCACGCGATGGAGCGGTCGTTGGCCACGCCCATGATCAGGCCGCGCTTGCCGTCCATGAGCGGCTTCGGATTGGACATCGGGACCTCGTGAAGCACTGCATTGCGGTAAAAAGTGCGGCGCATCCTACACGAAAGCACTGGCCGGTCAAACGTGGGCAGGAGGTCAGCGGTGCCGGGACGTGAACCGGAAGACCGGGGGGGACATCGCAATCCGCGCGGCATCAAGGCGCCGCTTCGCGAGATCGGCGGCTTCGTCGCCCATGCCGCCATGCGCTTCTACAACGACAACTGCTTCCAGACCGCCGCGTCGCTGACCTACACGACGCTGCTGGCGATCGTGCCGATGATGACCATCGGCTTTGCCATCTTCTCCGCCTTCCCGGCCTTCAGCGCGCTCCAGGTGCGGGTGCAGACGGCAATCTTCCGCAATCTGGTGCCGGAGATCGGCGACGCGATCATCGAGTACATGAGCCGCTTCATGGCCAACGCCGGCCAGATGCCGATCTTCGGCGTCGTCGGCCTCGCCATCTCGGCCGTGCTGCTGATCTGGACGATCGAGGGCTCCTTCGCCACCGTCTGGCGCGTGCGGGAGCCGCGCTCCTACATCACCCGCATCCTGTCCTTCTGGGCGGTGGTGTCGCTGACCCCGCTGTTCGCCGGCGCCAGCCTGTCGCTGTCCAGTTCGCTGTGGGGTGTGCTGGAGATCGCCCACCTGGAAGGCTACGTCAACCCGCTGGCCGGCTTCGGGGCGGTGCTGCCCTTCGTGCTGCAGCTCATCGGCTGCACGCTTCTCTACCTGATCATTCCCAACCGCGACGTCTACTGGCTCGACGCCTTCGCCGGCGGGGCGGTGGGGGCCATCCTGCTGGAGGCGTCGAAGGCCATCTTCGCCTGGTACATGCGCGAATATCCGGCCTACCAGACGATCTACGGCGCGCTGGCGACGGTGCCGATCTTCCTGTTCTGGCTCTACATCGCCTGGTCCACCGTGCTGTTCGGCGCGGTGGTCGCCGCCTCGCTGCCGGAATGGCGCGCCGGCAAGATCACCAAGGGCGGGCCGGAGGGGCTGCTGCCCGCCCAGCGGCTGGCCCTGGCGCTGGCGGTGCTGCACGAGCTGATGGACGCCAGCCGGCTGGGGGTGGGCCTGCGGCGCCGCACGCTGGTCGGCCGGGTCCCGGTGGGGACGGTGCTGATCGACGGCATCCTGGAGCAGCTTCGCGACGTCCACTGGGTGGCGCACACCACCGGCAACGCCTGGGTGGTGACGCGCGACCTCGGCGAATCGACGCTCTACGACCTGATGAAGGCCCTGGGGATCGGGCTGCGCGGTTCGGTCCACGGGCTCGGCGGGCTGGAGCTGCCCTGGCAGGACCGTACCGCCACGCTGCTGGAGCAGGCGGAGACGCAGCAGCGGGATCTGCTGAACGTGCCGCTGAAGGTCCTGCTCGCCGACCTGCCGGACAGCGACCAGCCTGCGGGAATGGGGCCGGCCGGGAACGGCCCCGCGGGAACGGCACGGGCCGCGGTCCCGTTCCGGGCGGTGAAGTCGTGAGGCGGTCGGCGGGGAGCCGCCCGCCCGCCTACTCCAGCCCCGCCTTCCTGCGGACGTCATAGCTGCGGGTCTTCGCCCACTGCTCCATGAAGCGCACCAGCTCGGCGTCCGGCGGGTCGGGAAGGACCACCTTAAGCTTCACATACTGGTCGCCCGGCTCCCGGGTCTGCTGGTTCATCACGCCCCTGCCGCGCAGGCGCAGGACGGAGCCGGTGTTGCTGCCCGGCGGCACCTTCAGCGCGACCGGGCCGCTGACCGTCGGCACGCGGATGGTGGCGCCCAGCACCGCCTCGTTCAGCGTGATCGGCAGTTCGACATGGATGTCGCTGTTCTGGCGGGTGAAGAAGGGGTGGGCTTCGACATGGACCTCGACGATGGCGTCGCCGGCCGGCATGCCGCCCAGTCCGGGCAGCCCCTGGCCCTTCAGGCGCAGCTTCTGCTGGTCCTCCGTGCCGGCCGGCACGGTGACGTCGATGCTCTTGCCGTTGGACAGGTTGATGCGCCGCTTGGTGCCGGTCGCCGCCTCCAGGAAGGGGACGGTGACGGAATAGGCGATGTCGCTGCCGCGCGCCTTCGGCCCGGACGAACCGCCGGTGCCGCCGCCGGCGCCCGCGCCCGCCCCGCCGCCGGGGCGCCGCCGCCCGCCGCCGAACAGGTCGGAGAACCAGTCGTCGGAGGAGAAGAAGGAGTCGTCGCCGCCGCGCCCGGCCCCGCTGTAGGCCCGGCCGCGTCCGCCGCCGCCGCGGGCCCCGAACCCGGCATGGCGGTCCTGGCCGGAGCCGTCGATCTCGCCCCGGTCATAGCGGGCGCGCTTCTCCGGATCGGACAGCAGCGTATAGGCCGCCGAGATTTCCTTGAAGCGCTCCTCGTTCGCGGCGTCGCCCGGTTTCAGGTCGGGGTGGTACTGCTTGGCGAGCTTGCGGTACGCTTTCTTGATGTCCTCGGTGCTGGCGGATCGGCCGATGCCGAGGATACTGTAGGGGTCGCGCATGGAAGCCTTGTGCAAGCGGTCCCGCCCCGCCCGTGCGGGGTCGAAAGATTACTGGTTGGGGACGATTTTCCACGTACCGTCGGCTTGTTTGCAAGCGGTTCCGTACGCCATCTCGGTCCGGCCGCCGACGACCACGGTCTGCTGGAACTCGCGGCAGTAGTTGCCGGCGGTGTTGTAGCCCTCGCGCGTCGTGGTGATGGCGCCGGCGTTGCCCGACTGCGGGTTGTTCCAGGTGATGCGCTCGCCCACCGGTGCCGCATAGGCGCGGCGGGCCGCCGTCTCGGCATAGCCGGCATCGGCCTTGTCGAGGGAGGCGCCGACCTCCTTGCCGAGGAAGGCGCCGAGGAGCGTGCCGACGCCCGTCGCGACCAGCTTGCCGGAGCCGCCGCCGAAGCGGGATCCGATCAGTCCGCCGGCCACGGCGCCGCCGACGGTGCCGGCGGTCTCCTTCGTCCCGCTGCTGGCGCAGCCGGCCAGCAGGGCCACGGCCATGACCGCAGGGACGAGCTTCTTCAAGAACATCGCGTTGCCTCGATAGGTTGGGGGCTTGCGGCGCCTTTTGGGGTGGCGCCGCGATGGACACTGATATATGCGAGCCTATGCTCTGTGTGAATTGCGACGAAGCTGTGACCAGATCGCACAGGACGCACGGCAAGGCAAACCGGAATAAACAGGACAGCGAGCGATGACCGACGCGGACCGCAATCCCTACGAGCTGTTCGCCGACTGGCTGGACGAGGCCGGCCGGAGCGAGCCGAACGATCCCAACGCGATGGCGCTGGCCACCGCCGACTCCGACGGCATCCCTTCGGTGCGGATGGTGCTGCTGAAGGGCGTCGACGAGCGGGGATTCGTCTTCTACACCAACATGGAAAGCCGCAAGGGCCGGCAGCTCCTCGCCAACCCCAGCGCCGCGCTGTGCTTCCACTGGAAGTCGCTGCGCCGTTCGGTGCGGGTGGAAGGGGCGGTGGAGCAGGTCAGCGACGCCGAGGCCGACGCCTATTTCGACAGCCGCCCGCGCGAAAGCCGCATCGGCGCCTGGGCCTCGCAGCAGTCGCGCCCGCTGGAGGGCCGCTGGGAGCTGGAGAAGCGCGTGGCGCAGTACGCCGCGAAGTTCGCCATCGGCCACATCCCGCGCCCGCCCTACTGGACCGGCTGCCGCATCGTGCCGCGCCGCATCGAGTTCTGGCAGGACAAGCCCTTCCGCCTGCATGAACGGCTGGTCTACCTGCGCGTGCAGGACGAGGCCGGCGGGACGACGGGGTGGACGACCGAGCGGCTTTACCCCTAAAACCTCCGGCGACGGGCCGCCCACCGGATCGCGGGCGCGGCCCGGCCAGCCGCCTGGAGCCCGAAGGCCGTGACCGAGACCGAAGCAGACCGCCTGCGCCGCTACGCGACCTATGCCAGCGTGTCGGTGGCCGGGACGCTGATCGCCGCCAAGCTGGTCGCCTATCTGATGACGGAGTCGGTCAGCATCCTGTCGTCGCTGATCGACTCGAGCACCGACCTGATGGCCTCCATCGTCACGCTGCTGGGCGTGCGTCACGCCCTGCGGCCGCCGGACGAGGCCCACCGCTTCGGCCACGGCAAGGCGGAGGCGCTGGCCGCGCTCGCCCAGGCGGCCTTCATCGGCGGGTCCGCCGTGCTGCTGAGCGTCGAGGCGGTCCGCCGGCTGATCCGGCCCGAGGCGATCTCGGAAGGGACCGTCGGCATCGCGGTGATGCTGCTGTCCATCCTGCTGACCGCAGGGCTGATCGCCTTCCAGCGGCGGGTGCAGGCGGCGACCGGCTCCGTCGCCATCGGGGCCGACCGGCTGCATTATTCCGGCGACCTGCTGATGAACGCGACGGTCATCCTGGCCATCCTGCTGACGGGATGGACCGGGATCGCGGCCTTCGACCCGCTGTTCGGCATCGGGATCGCGCTGTTCCTGCTGAACGGCGCCCGCGGCGTGGCGCGGGAAGCCCTGAACGTGCTGATGGACCGCGAGCTTCCGGAGGGCGAGCGCGCCCGCATCGTGGAGCTGGTCACCGACTATCCGGGCGTGGAGGGCATGCACGACCTGCGGACCCGCAGCTCCGGCACCGGCAGCTTCGTCGAGCTTCACCTGGAACTGGATTCCAGGCTGACCGTCGATCAGGCCCACGACATCACCGACGGGGTGGAGGCGCTGCTGCGCCGGACCTTCGCCAACTGCGAGGTCATGATCCACCAGGAACCGGCCGGTCTGAAGGACGAGCGTCTCGACGACCGGATAAGGGGAGCGAAGGCCTGACTTCCGCCCGCATGCCGCGACCCCGCCCTCGGGGTGCCCCTGATTGTCCGCGGAAGGTCACTGCGTCACAACTGCAGATCTGCTATCCCCGTCTGTTATCCCGGGTGGCCTATTCGACCAATGTATAGGGGTGTCCGCTGATCTTCCGGGTCCCGGAGGATTGCGGGTCTGACAGGAAATTGCAATAATCGTGCGCGGGGGAAGCGTCGATTATACAAGAACGGCGGAAGAAACATGGACAGTGGGTTCGGCGTCCGCCCGCAGCTGATTGCGGACATCGCGACTGAAGCCGGCAACCTCGGGATCGAGATCGCCGACATCGCCGGCCATATCGAGGACGTGAATGCGCGGGTGACGCGCCAGTCCACGGTCTTCGCCCAGCTTCGCGACACCGGCACCCGGATGTCCCAGAGCACGCACCGGATCGCCGAGGCCTCCGCCGTCGCCCGCACGGTGACCCAGGCGGCACAGCAGGAGGTCGCCTCCTCCCAGGACCGGGTCGAACGCTCGCTGTCCGACATCCACGCCCTGGTCACCGCGGTCGGCGGGATGGAAGGGCAGATCGTCGGCCTGCGCGAGGCGCTGGACCGCGTCGCCCGCGTCGCCAGGGAGATCTTCACCATCGCCAAGCAGACCAACCTGCTGGCGCTGAACGCCACCATCGAGGCGGCGCGGGCGGGGGAGGCCGGGCGCGGCTTCGCCGTCGTCGCCAACGAGGTGAAGGCCCTGTCGCGCAAGACCAGCGAGGCGACGACGGAGATCGACGCGACGCTGAAATCGCTGAACGAGCAGGCCCAGCGCCTGATGGGCGAGAGCGCCGCCAGTGCCGCCAAGGCGCGCGCGGTCAGCGAAGGCACGGTGGCGATCGGGCAGGTGATCGAGACGGTCGGCCGCGCGATGCGCGACCTGAACCAGGAGACCGACAAGATCGAGCATGCCTCCAGCGAGATCGGCGAGAACTGCGACGCGCTGGAAAGCGAGATCGCCGACCTCGCGGTCGGGGTCAGGCTGTCGAGCGAGAACCTCGCCCAGGCGCGCGACCGGGTGAACAATCTGGTCGGGATGAGCGAGCGGCTGATCGGCATCACCGCCGAGCTCGACATCGAGACGGTCGACACCCCCTTCATCAAGCTGGTGATCGACGCGGCCAACCGCGTGTCGGCCGGTTTCGAGGATGCCGTCGCCCGCGGCGAGGTCTCGGAGAGCGACCTGTTCGACCGCAGCTACCAGCCGATCCCGGGAACCGACCCGCAGCAGCTCATGGCGCGCTTCACCGGCTTCTGCGACCGCGTGCTCCCCGCCGTGCAGGAGCCGGCGCTGGCCAGCAGCGACCGCATCGTCTTCTGCGTCGCGGTCGACCAGAACGGCTATCTGCCGACCCACAACCGCGCCTTCAGCCAGCCGCAGGGCACGGATCCGGTTTGGAACGCCGCCCATTGCCGCAACCGCCGCCTGTTCAACGACCGGGTCGGGCTGGCCGCCGGCCGCAACACCAAGCGGTTCCTGCTGCAGACCTACCGGCGCGACATGGGCGGTGGAAATTATGTGTTGATGAAGGACGTATCGGCCCCCATTTTCGTCCGCGGCCGTCACTGGGGCGGCCTGCGTCTGGCCTACAAGGTGTAAGCCGCCGGGATTCGCGCTACACTCTCGCTGCCGCTTGCGGGGGACCTTTGCGTCGCCGGCGGTTGGGGGTGAGGAGTGTCGATGGGTTTTTCGGTCACGTTCTGGGGCGTGCGCGGCACCATCCCATGCCCGCTGGCGTCGCATCTGCGCTATGGCGGCAACACCTCCTGCCTGGAGGTCCGGGCCGGCGCGCAGTGCATCATCATCGATGCCGGAACGGGGCTGCGCCTGCTGGGCCGCAAGCTGCTGGCGGAGGGAACGACGTCCGCCACGCTGCTGCTCAGCCACACCCACCTCGACCACATCAGCGGCTTTCCCTTCTTCGCCCCCGCCTACACCAAGGGCTTCAGCCTGCGCATCATCTCCGGCCACCTGACGGGCAGCCCGAACATCGAGGCGGTGATGGCCCGCCAGATGGAACGGCCGCTGTTCCCGGTGCCGCTGCGCACCATGGGCGGCAGCCTCAGCTTCCTGGAGGTGCCGGCCGGCCACAGTTTCAAGCTGGAAGGCGGCGTCCGCATCCACACGGCCCCGCTGAACCATCCGGACGGCGCCACCGGCTACCGCATCGAGTACCAGGGCCACTCCCTGACCTATGTGACGGATACCGAGCATGTGCCGGACCATCCCGACCGCAACATCCTGAACCTCGTCGACGGCACCGACCTGCTGATCTACGATTCGAGCTACACCGACCAGGAGTGGGAGGCCCGCGTCGGCTGGGGCCATTCCACCTGGACCGAGGCGGTGCGCATCGCGCGGGCGGGCAACGTCAAGCGGCTCTGCCTGTTCCACCACGACCCCGACCATGACGACGCCACGATGGACCAGATCGAGGCGCAGGCCAGGGCCGAGTTCCCCGACTGCTTCGCCGCGCGCGAGGGACGACGATCACGCTGGAGTGAGCTATAGAGGGTGCCCTTTCCCGGCAGCCGCGGATCGCGCTCCCATGACCGCCATCCCCATGACCGCAACCATCGTCGTCCTGTTCGCCGTCACCTATCTCGGCATGGCGGTCGGGCGCTTTCCCGGCCTGCGCATCGACCGGACCGGCATCGCGCTGGTCGCGGCGATCCTGCTGCTGGCGGTGGGCGCGCTGGACAGCCGGCAGGTGGTGGAGGCGGTCGACTTCCCGACCCTGTTCATCCTGCTGGGGCTGATGATCCTGTCGGCCCAGTATGCCGGCAGCGGCTTCTACGACTGGTGCGCCCTGCGGGTGGCGCGGGCGGCGCGCTCGCCCGCCCGGCTGCTGGCCGTGGTGGTCGCGGTGGCCGGCGGGCTGTCGGCGGTCCTGGCCAACGACGTGGTGGTCTTCGCCATGACGCCCATGCTGTGCGTCGGGCTGACCGCCCGCGGGCTGGACGCGCGGCCCTACCTGATCGGGCTGGCGGGGGCGGCGAATGCCGGGTCGGCCGCGACGATGATCGGCAACCCGCAGAACATCCTGATCGGGCAGGTCGGGCATCTCGACTTCTGGCATTTCATCGGCGTGTGCGGCGTGCCGGCGCTGGTGGCGCTGGGCATCGTCTATGCCGTGGTGTGGCTGGCTTGGCGCGGCCGTTTCGGCCTGCCGGACGGCGACCGCGAGGTCGGGCCGGTGACGCTCGACCGCTGGCAGCTCGGCAAGGCGGTGGCGGCGACGCTGGTTCTGCTCGCCCTCTTCGCCTCGCCCCTGCCGCAGGAGACCAGCGTGCTGCTGGTCGCCGGCTTCGTCATGATCAGCCGGCGGATGGCGAGCCGCGACATGCTGGGGATGGTGGACTGGCATCTGCTGGTGCTGTTCGGCGCGCTGTTCGCCATCAACCATGCGCTGGGCCTGACGGGGCTGCCGGCGGCGCTCGTCCATGACCTGGAGGCGGCCGGCTGGCTGCCCGACCGGCTGGCGGTGATGGCGCCGCTGGCGCTGGCCGGCAGCAACAGCATCGGCAATGTCCCGGCGGTGATCCTGCTGCTGTCCGCCTGGCCGTCGCCGCCGGTCGGGGCGCTGTACGGCCTCGCCCTGCTCTCGACGCTTGCCGGCAACCTCCTGCTGCCGGGCAGCCTCGCCAACATCATCGTGGCGGAGCGGGCGGCGGCCTCCGGCGTGCGGCTGGGCTTCGCCGAGCATGCGCGCTGCGGCATTCCGATGGCGATCCTGTCCATGGGGTTTGCCGCCCTGTGGCTGTGGTGGGGCGGCTGGATGACGATCTGAGGCGAAACCGGCTCTTCCTCTTCTTCCGGCTGCTGCGCTGCGGTACCCTCTTCGCGCACAGCCTGCAGGGGGTTCGTCGCGTGAGCGTGGTGCAGCAGTTCCTGGAGTTCATCGAGGAGTCGCCGGACCAGTCCGTGCGGGCCGTCAGCCAGCGTGTGCTGCACAAGTGCCGGGAGCTGACCGGGGCGGAGGCCGGCAGCGTCTTCATGCTGCATCGCCGGGGCCGGGCGCGCGAGCTGACGGCGGTCAGCGTGCAGAACGACGTGGTGCGGGCGCCCGGCCGGGCCTTCAGTCTGCCGGCCGACCTCTTCTCCATCGCCGGCTATGTGGCGCTGACCGGCGACACCGTGTTCATCGAGGACGCCTACGCGATCCCGAAGGACCGGCCCTACCGCTTCAACCCCTCCTTCGACCGGCACACCGGCTTCCGCACCCGCTCGATCCTCACCTTCGCGCTGAAGGGGGTGGGCGGCCGGTCGATCGGGGTGGTCCAGCTCATCAACCGGCGGCTGCCCGGCTGCCCCGACCCGCTGCCCTTCCTGCGTGAGCATGAGGAGATGATCGCCCCGGTCAACCATCTGGTGGGGCGGGCGCTGGAGCGGGCGGCGACGACCGAGCGGCTGAGGGAGCGCAACCGCGCCCTGGCGAAGGAGCGGCGGCGGGTCGCCGAACTGCAGGAGGAGACGGAGCGCGCCTTCATGGTGTCCGTCCATCTGCTCGCCAAGGCGGCGGAACTGCATGACGAGGACACCGGCAACCACATCCTGCGCGTCAACGAATACTCCTACGCGCTGGCCCGCTGGGCCGGCTGCCCGGAGGAGTTCTGCGCCGAGATCCGCTTTTCCGCCGCTCTGCACGACGTCGGCAAGATGAGCGTCGATCAGGCCATCCTGCGCAAGAAGGGCCGGCTGGACGAGCGCGAGATGGCGGAGATGAAGCGCCATCCGGTCTACGGCCACGAGATCCTGATCGCGTCGGACCGGCTGAAGATGGCCGCCGACATCGCGCTCTGCCATCACGAGCAATGGGCCGGCACCGGCTACCCCAACGGCCTCGCCGGGGAGGCGATTCCCCTGTCGGCGCGCATCGTCGCCGTCGCCGACTGCTACGACGCCCTGCGCAGCAAGCGGCCCTACAAGCCGGCCTTCCCGCACGAGCGGACCATGGCGATCCTGACGCAGGGCGACGACCGCATCACCCCGGAGCGTCACTTCGACCCGCGTCTGCTGTCGCTGCTCGTGCAGAACCAGGACGAGTTCGCCCGCATCTGGGAGTCGCTGCGCGACGGCTGCTCCGGGGACGACTGAGCGCCGGGGCGGATTTCGGACAGCGTCCCTCAGCCCGTCGGGTAGCGCGGTGTCGTCGGTGTTAAACCGCTGCTCTTAATTCCCATTGCCGCATTTGCGAAGACGGAATTATCAGGAGGAACCGTCCCTGTAGCGATCGGGTGCAGGGCCGGTAATGCCGCCACCACCCGCCAATTGTTACAAATGGGTGCACAATGAACGCGCGCACATTTGTCGGGGTCAATGGGTCCAATACCAGATATATTCTGGTCTCCCTGGTTCTCCTGGGGATCGCGCTCCGCACGTTTCATCTGCTGCAGTCGCGGCCCCTGTGGCTGGACGAGGCGATGATCGCGCTGAACATCATCGACCGTCCTTACTCCGGGCTTCTGCTTCCGCTGAAGTACGACCAGTCGGCTCCTTTCCTGTGGCTGCTGGTCAGCAAGGCGGTCACCGACATATTCGGGCACGGCGAGATCGCGCTGCGTCTTCTGCCCTTCGCCTGCGGGGTGTCGTCGCTGCTGCTGTTCTCGCTGCTGGCCTACCGCCATCTCAGCCTGTTCGGCGCGGCGGCGGCGATCTTCCTGTTCAGCGTCCTCAACTCCCTGGTCTACTACTCCGGGGAATTGAAGCAGTATTCGGTCGATGTCCTCGTCACCGTGCTGTTCATGGGGCTGCTGCTGGACCACGGCACGGCGCTGCTGCGCAGCGGGAGGGGGATCGCGACGCTGCTGGGGCTTGGGGTGGCGGCCGTGCTGTTCAGCCATGCGGCGACCTTCGTCCTGCTCGGCGTCGGCGGCAGCCTGTTCATCCGCGCCGCCGTCGAGCGCGACCGCCGCGGCATGGCCGTGGCGGCGGTGATCGGGCTGGTCTGGCTGGCGGTGTTCGCCGGGACGCTGAAGCTGGTGGCCAGCGATTCCGGCGCGCTGATCGCCGCCATGCGCAAATACTGGAGCGAGTGGTTCCTCCCGCTCGACCTGTGGAACCCGTCCCACTTCGCCGACGCGGTCAAGATCCTGCTGCGCCTGCCGGAAGGGTGGGGCTTCCCGCCCTCCAGCGTCACGCTGATCGTGCTGTTGTCGATGATCGGCTTCATCCGGACCTGGAGGCGGACGCCGATCCTCGCGGTCTTCTTCGTGACGATCCTGGCCGGGGCGTCGCTGGCCTCGATGCTCCAGTTCTACCCGATGACCGGGCGCTTCATCCTGTTCCTGGCGCCCGCCGCCATCTACCTGATGGCCGCCGGGTTGGCCGCCGCCTCGTCCGCCGCGCCCAGCCTGCGCATCCCCATCCTGTTCTGCGGGGTGCTGGTGATCGGGCTGGTGACGCTGGAAGCCGCCTGGCAGTTCAAGCGCACCCCCGCCTTCGGCCGGGAGGAGCTGAACAAGAGCGTCGCCCATGTCGCGGCGCGGCGGCAGCCGGGCGATGCCGTCTATGTCTATTACGCCGCGGTCCCGGCCTTCCGCTTCTATGGCGAGCCGCTGACCCGCGCGGCCGACGGGCCGGTCGTCTACGGACGGGACCCGCGGGCGGACTGGAACTACATGCTGTCCGACTTCCGCAGGATCTGCGGCCACCGCGTGTGGTTCGTGTGGTCGCACAGGACGGCCCTGTCCGGCGTGGACGAGATCCGCCTGTTCGAGTTCGCGGCGGCCAATCTCGGCCGCGTGCTGTCGCGCGAGGTCTATCGCGACGCCGGCGCGACGCTGCTGGACCTGACGCAGTCCGGCGACTGCAGCGCCCTCAGCATCCGCGAGCCGGCCCGGCCCTGGATCCCCGACCATCCGGGCTTCCGGCCGGACTCCTGAAAACGAGCCTCCCTCGAACCGGCCCCCTGGAACCGGTCCCCCGCAGCCAGGCCAATGAAGAAGGCCCTTCCTCCGGCGGTGGAGGAAGGGCCTTGCTCTTCAGGGCTCTTCAGACGGTCACCGTCGGGCCGTCACAGCCAGGCGATCACTCGGCCGCGGCGGCGCGGCGGGCGGCGTCGCGCTGGTTGCGGGCACGCTTCAGCTCTTCGGCGAGCAGGAAGGCCAGCTCCAGCGACTGGCTGGCGTTCAGGCGCGGGTCGCAGGCGGTGTGGTAGCGCAGCGCCAGCTTGTGGTCGGTGATCGCCTGGGCGCCGCCGGTGCACTCCGTCACGTCCTGGCCGGTCAGCTCGAAATGGACGCCGCCGGCATGGGTGCCCTCGGCCTGATGCACGGCGAAGAAGGCCTTGGCCTCGGCCAGCACCCGTTCGAACGGGCGGGTCTTGAAGCCGTTGGAGGCCTTGACGGTGTTGCCGTGCATCGGGTCGCAGGACCACACCACCGTGCGGCCCTCGCGCTGGACCCGGCGCAGCAGCGGCGGGAACTTGTCGGCCACCTTGTCCGAGCCCATCCGCACGATCAGGGTCAGGCGCCCCGGCTCGTTGGTCGGGTTCAGGATGTCGATCAGGCGGATCAGCTCGTCCGGGTCGGTGGACGGGCCGCACTTCAGGCCGATCGGGTTCTTCACCCCGCGCAGGAACTCGACATGCGCGCCGTCCGGCTGGCGGGTGCGGTCGCCGATCCACAGCATGTGCGCCGAGACGTCGTACCAGTCGCCGGTGGTGCTGTCGACGCGGGTCAGCGCCTGCTCGAAGGGCAGCAGCAGGGCTTCATGGCTGGTGAAGAAGTCGGTCTCGCGGATCTGCGGCGTGGTGTCCGCCGTGATGCCGCAGGCGGCCATGAAGGCGAGCGCCTCGTCCAGGCGGTTCGCCAGCTCCTGGAAATGCTCCCCGGCCGGCGAGCGCTCGACGAAGCCGAGCGTCCACTGGTGAACCTTGTGCAGGTCGGCATAGCCGCCCTGGGCGAAGGCGCGCAGCAGGTTCAGCGTCGAGGCGGCCTGGGTGTAGGCCTGCATCATGCGCTCCGGATCGGGAACGCGGGCCTCGCCGGTGAAGTCGAAGCCGTTGATGATGTCACCGCGGTAGGAGGGCAGCTCGACCCCCTCGATCACCTCGGTATCGGCCGAGCGCGGCTTGGCGAACTGGCCGGCCATGCGGCCGACCTTGACCACCGGGATGGCGGCGCCGAAGGTCAGCACGACGGCCATCTGCAGCAGGACGCGGAAGGTGTCGCGGATGTTGTTCGGGTGGAACTCGGCGAAGCTCTCGGCGCAGTCACCGCCCTGCAGCAGGAAGGCGTTGCCGGCGGCCACGTTGGCCAGCATCGACTTCAGCCGCCGCGCCTCGCCGGCGAAGACCAGCGGGGGATAGGAGGCAAGGCGCTGCTCCACCGCTTCGACCTTGGAGGGGTCCGGATAGGTCGGCAGCTGCTTCGCCGGCTTCGACCTCCAGCTGTCGGGTGACCAACGCTCCACCATGACGCGCCTGCTCTCTCTATGACAGAAGGGACTGCCCCGCCGGACCGTTGCCGTTCGGCCGGGCCGCGGCCCGCGGGATCCCCTCTATAGCCCGAGTCCCGGAAACTTTTCCACCATTTCAGGGGGCATTGCGGCAATCTGCGTTCCGGACAGGGGCCGAATCTCGCCACTGGCACGGGACGGATGGCGCGCTTATACACAAACGGATGAGCTGGTCCCAAAGAAGGTCGGTGTCCGTGAAACCGTCGTCCTGGCGCGAAGCCGCGTCGCTCTACCTCGACCGCCGGGTTCTGGCGATCCTGTTCCTGGGATTTTCCGAAGGGCTGCCGCTGGCGCTGACCGGAGCCACCCTGTCGGTCTGGCTGCGCGAGGGCGGGGTCAGCAAGACGGCGATCGGACTGTTCGCGCTCGTCACCATGCCCTATGCGCTGAAATTCGCCTGGGCGCCGCTGATCGACCGGCTGCGGCTGCCGGTGGTGACGCGGCTGTTCGGGCGGCGGCGGGGCTGGGCGCTGGTGACGCAGGTGGCGCTGGCCGCCGCCCTGGTCGGGCTCGGCTCGACCAATCCGGTGGAGGATCTCTGGTGGACGGCGGTCCTGGCGGTGGTCGTCTCCTTCTGCTCGGCCAGCCAGGACATCGTCATCGACGCCTACCGCGTCGAAATACTGGAGGAGAACGAGCAGGCGGCGGGCGCCGCGGTGCTGGTGCTGGGCTACCGCTTCGGCCTGCTGGCGGCGGGGGCCGGTGCCCTGTACCTCGCGGAGTTCTTCGGCTGGCACGTCGCCTATTATTCGATGGCGGCGCTGATGGGGGTCGGGATGATCACCATCCTGCTGAACCGCGAGCCGAAGGTGGCGGCGAGCGCGGACTCGGCCGCGCGGGAGAAGCGGGTGGCCGACTGGCTGGCGGCGCGCCCGCATCTGAGCGGCTGGCAGGCCGACCTGCTGTCCTGGCTCTACGGCGCGGTGGTGGCGCCCTTCGCGCAGTTCATGACGCGGCGCGGCTGGGTCGTGATCCTGCTGTTCATCGCCACCTACAAGCTGGGCGACGTGCTGGCCGGCCAGATGGCCTCGCCCTTCTATGTCGACCTCGGCTTCGAGAAGTCGGAGATCGCCACCGTCTCCAAGGTCTTCGGCCTGTGGGCCACCATCATCGGCGGGCTGGTGGGCGGGCTGCTGGTCGGGCGCGTCGGGGTGCTGCGCGGGCTGCTGGTCGGCGGGCTGATGCAGATGGTCTCCAACCTCGGCTTCGTCTTCCTGGCCTGGGCCGGGCACGACGTCTCGGCGCTGGCGGTCACGGTCGCGGTGGAGAATGTCTGCGGCGGCATCGCCACGGCGGCCTTCGTGGCCTATCTCTCGGGCCTGTGCAACGTGGCCTACACGGCGACGCAGTATGCTCTGCTGTCGAGTTTCTACAAGCTGGGGGGCGACCTGTTCGGCGCCTCCTCCGGCTGGCTGGCCGACCGGATGGACTGGAGCAGCTTCTTCCTGCTGTCGATGGCCGGCGCCATCCCGGCGCTGCTGCTGCTCACCCGCCTGATGGGGCTGGAGCGCAGCGGGGCGGCCCTGAAGCCGGCGGAGTGAGCCCTCCCGCCCCGAAGGGCGGGAGGGTGGTGGGGCCTCAGACCTTGCCGGCGGTGGTCGTGGTCTTGCCGGCACCCGGCCCGGCGCCGAGGTCGGCGCCCGTCACCGGGTTGACGTCGGTGCGCGACTTGGTGCGGGCGGCGGTCTGCTCGACGGCCGCCAGCTCCTCGGCGGCCAGCCGCACGGTCGGCTTGCCTTCGCCGCCGCTGACCGGGCCCTGGCCGAACGCGACGTCGACGAACTCCCACTGCTCGCCCTGGTTCCACGGGCCGCGGGCGTCGCCGTCGCCCTGGCTCATGTTGTAGTACTTGTCGGTGTACTGCGGCATGCCCGGCATCTTGCCCGGCGGGAAGTTGTTGTCGATGGAGTAGAGCGCCTTCTCGAAC
Organism: Azospirillum thermophilum; assembly: GCF_003130795.1. Taxonomy (NCBI): domain Bacteria; kingdom Pseudomonadati; phylum Pseudomonadota; class Alphaproteobacteria; order Rhodospirillales; family Azospirillaceae; genus Azospirillum; species Azospirillum thermophilum. Next base: position 1,139,249 of record NZ_CP029352.1, on the reverse strand, counting down.
ATCTTCTGGTGCGCCACTTCGCGGGTCATCAGGAAGCCCAGCGCCTCCTTCACGCCCGGATCGGGGGTGACGTTGATCAGCCGCTCATAGATGATCTTGGCGCGCGCCTCGGCGGCGATGTTGGAGCGCAGGTCGGCCGTCGGCTCGCCGATGGAGTCGATGTAGCCGGCGTTCCAGAGCTGCCCGGCGGAGTTGGTCAGCGCCGGCCCGCCGCCATAGAGCAGCGACAGGGTGTGGCTGCCGTTGCCCTGGGTGATGTTGGCCAGCAGGTCGGTCGTCTCCTCCGCCGCCTCGGCCAGCTTGCCCTTTACGCCCTTGGTCAGCATGGCGACGATCGAGCCGATCACCTCCAGGTGGCTCAGCTCCTCGGTCGCGATGTCGATCAGCATGTCCTTGCGGCCCGGATCCTCGTCGGCGATGCCCTGCGTGAAATAGCGCATGGCCGCCGCCAGCTCTCCCTGCGGGCCGCCGAACTGCTCCAGCATCAGGGCGGCGAGCTTCGGGTCGGGCTCCGACACCCGGACGGTGTACATCAGGTTCTTGTTGTGCATGAACATGCTTGCGGGTCCCCTCGGTCTGGTCGGGTTCCTGGGGAGGCAGCCGAGGCCCGGCTGCCCCCGGTCGTTCCCGTCAACCGGGGGGCCTGCCGCACGTTCCGGAAAACCGGGGCGGATTACTCGTTATTGTCCTATGGCTATGACGAAATGAGGCAGGGATCCGTCAAAGGTCCTTGGCGGTCGGATCCGGCACCTTCTCCCGCATCAGCACGAACTCCTCCGCGGTGGAGGGGTGCAGCGCGATGGTGCGGTCGAAGTCGCGCTTGGTGGCGCCGCAATTCAGGGCGATGCCCAGCGCCTGCACGATCTCCGGCGCATCCATGCCCATCATGTGGCAGCCCAGCACCCGCTGGCTCTCGCCGTCGACCACCAGCTTCATCAGCACCCGCTCGTCCCGGCCGGACAGCGTGTGCTTCATCGGGCGGAAGCCGGCCTTGTAGATGTCCACCTTGGCATGGCGCCGGCGGGCCTCCGCCTCCGTCAGTCCGACCGTGCCGAGCGGCGGCAGCGAGAAGACCGCGGTCGGCACATTGTCGTAGCTGATGGTGGAGGGGGTGTCGTTGAACAGCGTCTCGGCCAGCGCCCGCCCCTCGGCGATGGCGATCGGCGTCAGCGCCATGCGGTCGGTGACGTCGCCGATGGCGTAGATGCTGTCCACGCTGGTGCGCGACCATTCGTCCACCGGAATGGCGCCCGCCTCGTTCACCGTGATGCCGACCGACTCCAGCCCCAGCCCGCTGGTGTTGGGCCGCCGGCCGGTGGCCGACATGACGAGGCCGGCCGAATGCTCCCGCCCGAGATGGTCGGTGACCGTGCAGCCGCCGGGGCCATGCTCGATCTTCACCGGCCGGGCGCGGTTGACGATGGTGATGCCGCGCTTGCGCAGCTCCTGCGCCAGCGCGATGCGGATGTCGTCGTCGAAGCCGTTCAGCAGCTCGTCGCCGCGGATCATCAGCGTGACCTCGGCGCCCAGTCCGCGGAAGATGCCGGCGAACTCCACCGCGATGTAGCCGCCGCCGATGATGATGATCGAATGCGGCAGCGTCTTGAGGTCCAGCGCCTCGTTCGAGGTGATGGTGTGCTCGATCCCCGGGATGTCCAGCCTGGTCGGCCAGCCGCCGGTGGCGATCAGGATGTTGCGGGCGGTGTAGCGCTTGCCGTCGACCTCCACCGTATGGCGGTCGACGATGCGGCCGAAGCCGGTGAAGAGCCGGACGCCGGAGGTCTCCAGCATCTTGATGTAGAGGCCGTTCAGCCGGTCGATCTCGGCGTCCTTGCGGGCGATCAGCGCGCCCCAGTCGAAGGCGGCGGCATGGTGCGACCAGCCGTAGCCGCAGGAATCCTCGAATCCGTCGCGGAACTGGGCGGCGTAGACCAGCAGCTTCTTCGGCACGCAGCCGCGGATCACGCAGGTGCCGCCGACCCGGCTTCCTTCGCAGATCGCCACCCTGGCGCCATAGGAGGCCGCCCGCCGGCTGGCGGCGACGCCGCCCGAACCGGCACCGATGGTGAAGAGGTCGAAATCGAACTCGGCCACAGCCGTCTCCTTCCGGTCCGCATTTGCCGTCCTCCGCCGCGGGACGGCGGGGACACCGGAATGTTCCGCATTCCGGCAGCCCTGTCGAGGGGATCGACAGGATATGGGAGGCGTGGCCGGGACGGACGAGTGGGAGGGAGGGGCCGGGCCCTCAGCGCATCAGCATGTCCTGGATCAGCACCTGGCGCACCGGCAGCGGGCGCAGCACCTTGCCCGCGGTGTAGCGCACGGCGTCCTTGATGAAGAGCGGCCCGTCGCTGCCGCGCAGCTCTGCCGCCTCGAACTCCTGCATGCGGACGCTGACGGCATCGGCGATGCGCGGGATCAGCGGCTCCACCAGCTTGGCCTGCACGCCCGGGTCCATCTCCAGCACGAGGCGGAGCTGCAGGTCGCGCTGGCGCATCCCGTCGTTGAACGACACGCTCATCGCCGGCAGCGGGATATAGGTCGCGACCCCGGTGACCGCACGGTCGGCCTGCCGGGCGGTGTGGGCGGTCGCCGGCTTCAGGATCAGCATGCCGCCGGTCCCGGCACCGGCCAGCGCGATCAGCAGGGCCGACAGGATGAGGAAGATCCGCCCGTCGATTCGGGGCGGCGTCGCCGGCTCCATGCCTTTCCTTGCCGCCACGGTCGGTCTCCTCGGTCAGATCGATAGTGGTAGGGTAAGACGGCGATGGAGGATGGTCAAATGTCGGTATTTTATTCTGTTTGGTCGAAAAGACGAACCGACGGCGGAATTTCCGGAACGTCCGGCGATTGCCTAAAATTCATTTCTTATGCTGTGCGAAGTGCTGCCTTGCGGTGGCCGCCTTGCGGTGCGCGCAACCTTGCCGGTCGGCGGGGGTTGAGAATGGCGAAAGGCCCTTCCCCCGCCGGGCCGGGCCGTATAATGCTGCGCTCGCAGGTTTCAGCGAACCCCGGCGGGGCCGGCACATGACAGGTCGCAGCAGAGGAAGGTCGGGAGACAAGGGAACAGCCATGGACGACACCAGCAAACGGCCGTCGGCCGTCCATCCCTCGGCCTCGGCGCTGCCGGACTGGACCGACACCTATTTCCGCCGCACCAAGGAGGCGGTCGGCAAGTTCGGCGACAAGCAGGTCACCTACGCCATCTTCATGCGCCGCCCGGTGGTCTGCGCTCCGCGCCTGGCGCTCGAATGGCTGCAGGCGGTCGCCGCGGAGCGCAACACCGAGTTCAATGTCGAGTTGAACTATCCGGAAGGCAAATGGGTCGGCGCCGGCGAGCCGATCCTGTACATCACCGGCTCCTTCTACCATCTGGTGGACACCGAGACGCTGCTTCTGCAGAAGCTCGGCCCCGCCTGCGTCGCCGCCTACAACGCCTTCACCATGTGCGCCGACCTGCCGAAGGTCGCCTTCCTCGCCATGGACGCCCGCCACTGCGCCGGGACGGAGATGGCGGAGATGATGGCCTATGCCGCCTCCGTCGGGTCGGACCGCGCCAAGCGCAAGGTCGGGGCCAAGGGCTTCATCGGCAACGCCACCGACGCCACCGCCCGCTATTTCGGGCAGGCCAAGGGCATGGGCACCATGCCGCACGCGCTGATCGGCTATGCCGGTTCCACCGTCCGCGCGGCGGAGATGTTCCACGAGACCTTCCCCGACCTGGCGCTGACCGTGCTGGTCGATTATTTCGGGCGCGAGATCACGGACTCCCTGGCGGTCTGCCGCCGCTTCCCCGACCTCGCCGCGCAGGGCAAGCTGGCGGTGCGGCTCGACACCGCGGGCGGCCGCTTCGTCGAGGGGCTGGACCCGCCCGGCTCCTACGCGGTGCTGGAGCGGCACGCGCCGCACTCCATCCGCGGCTATCGCGACGAGACGCAGCTCCGCTACCTCATCGGCACCGGCGTGTCCGCGGCGGCGATCCATTACGTGCGCGAGAAGCTGGACGAGGCGGGGTTCCCGGCGGTCAAGATCGTCGCCAGCTCGGGCTTCGGCCCGGCCAAATGCCGCCTGATGGCCGAGGCCAACGCCCCGGTGGACATCATCGGCACCGGCAGCTATCTGCCGGAGCGCTGGACCGAGACCTACGCGACCGCCGACATCATCCAGTATGACGGCGAGCGCCGCGTGAAGGTCGGCCGCGAGTTCCTGTTCCGCCGCTGACCCCGCGGACCCGGCCGGCCCCCGCGGGGATCGGCCGGAACCCCCGGGGCGGCCGGTCCGCGCCTACAGATCCTCGGCCAGCCGGATGCCGGAGAAGGACAGCCGGTCGTCCGGCCGCAGGAAGTGGCGGGTGCAGGGACCGGCATGGTCGAAGGCGGTGACGCAGCTTCCGCCCCGCAGCACCATCCGGTTGGTCATGAAGCGACCGATCACCGCCTCGTCCTCGCCGTCCGGCTGGCGGTAGCCGGGGTAGGGGCCGAAGGCGCTGCGCGTCCATTCCCAGACGTCGCCGTACATCTGCCACGGCCCGTCGCCATGGCAGGGGTTCGGCCGCGGGTGGCGGTAGCCGGTGCCCAGCAGGTTGCCCAGGCTGTCGCAGCGGGCGGCCACCGCCTCCCACTCCGCCTCGTCGGGCAGGCGCCTGCCGGCCCAGCGGGCATAGGCGTCGGCCTCGTACCAGCTCACATGGCAGGCCGGCTCGTCGGGGTTGAGCGGGCGCTGGCCGTAGAGCGTGAAGATCTGCCAGTTGCCCTCCCGGCGCTCCCAGTAGAGCGGGGCCGTCCAGCCCCCCGCCTTCGCGGCCTGCCAGCCGTCGGCCTGCCAGAGGGAACGGATCGCATAGCCGCCCTCCTCGATGAAGGCGAGATATTCGCCGCAGGTGACCGGCCGGGTGGCGAGCCGGAACGGACGCAGATAGCTGCGGTGGCGCGGCCCCTCATGGTCGAAGCCGGGCACCGGGACGCTGCGGCCGATCTCCACCAGCCCGCCCGCATGGTCGATCCAGCCCATCTCCGGGGCGCCGGCCGGCTGCTGTGCCGGGGGCGGCTCGTAGGCCGGGCGCAGCGGGTTGCACCAGAAGGCGTGCTTGATGTGGATCATCAGCCGTTCCTGGTGCCGCCGCTCGTGCGCGATGGCCGTCTCGATCAGTGCCGCCACCATCTCCAGCCGGTCGTCGGGAACGCGGTCGATCAGGTGCAGCACCGCGCCGTTGACATGGTCGCGGTAGCGCATGATCTCCGAGGCCGGCGGGCGGGACAGCAGGCGCAGCGAGTGGCTGGGCAGCGGCGGGCCGTCCGACCGCTCGTCCCGTGCCGCGAACAGGGTCAGCAGCGTGGGGTCGAACGGCCGGTAGCCCTGGCTGAAGGGGATCAGCACGCTGGTCTCGAACAGCCAGGTGGTGTGGGCCAGATGCCATTTGACGGGGGCGCCGTCCGGCACCGACTGGACCATCAGGTCCTCGGGCGACAGCGGCGCCGCCAGTTCGCCGGTGCGGGCGCGCGCCTTCTGGAACCGGGTGGTCAGCGACTGGCGCAGGGCGGGACCGGTGCTGTGGGGCGGGTTGACGAGATGAGTGTCGGCCACGGGCGTAACCTCCGGTCCTGAATGTTTTCCACAGTGTGCTCCAACATTGTTATCGGAAGGCGCACGCATCGGTGGCAGAACCCACATCTAAAGGTCAGCCCCGCCCAAGGTGATAGATGTGTCTGCCCAACGATCGGCAAACGGCCAAGCCGACGCTGCCGCTTCACTTGCCGATCCGGCCGGACTGTTCCGGCTTTACTGCGCGCCCGACAAGAACAGGTGAGGCACGAACCGGCTGGAATTGCCCGTGATCAGGCTGCGGTCTTCGCGGATCCCCAGGCCGCAGGCCTGGCCGCCGGCCATCCAGACGCCGAGGACCGCATGGTTGCCGCCGGATTCGGCCAGCGGCGCGTAGGACTGGTAGACCCAGCCGGCCTCGTCATAGGGGCCGGCGGTTTCGGCCAGCGGCGCCCCGGCCGGCTGTCCGGCGCCGTCCAGCGTGGCGATGCTGATGTTGCTGCCTTCGCGTCCCAGCAGGGGTTTCGCCACCACCGTGCTCCCCGCGGCGAAGCGGCTGCGGTCGAGGAAGGCGGGCAGCAGGTTCGGGTGGCCGGGGAACAGGTGCCACAGCAGGGCGAGCAGCCCCTTCGACGCCATCACCATCTTCCAGGCCGGCTCGATCACCCGGATGCGGCCGGCGGCCGCGGCGGCGACCAGCTCGCGCCCGGCCTGCTCGTGCACCATCCAGTCCCAGGGGTAGAGCTTCATCAGGTGGCGGATCGGCTGGCCGGACTCGTCGAGGAACCCGCCGGTGGCGTCGTGATAGCGGATCGACTGGATCGGGATGGCCTTGGTGGTCAGCCCGGCCTTCAGCGCCAGGGTCTGCAGGTAGGCGATGGTCGCCTCGTCCTCGGGGTGCGGCATCAGGCAGGCGAAATGCACCGCCTCCTGCCCGGCGGCGAGGGTGGGGCAGGCATCCCGCCGCCGCTCCCAGCGGGCGACCAGCGCCTCCTCCAGGCTGTTGAACTGGTCGGCCTCCGGGAAGCGGTCCTGAAGCCAGCACCATTGCGCCACCGCCGACTCATAGAGCGAGGTCGGCGTTTCGGCGTTCAGCTCCAGCATTTTCGGCGGGCCGCCCGTGCCGTCCCAGGCGAAGTCGAAGCGGGCGTAGAGCGCCATGTCGCGGTCGTCGCGGCCGGCCCAGCTCGCCTCCACCGCCGGGGCGGCCTCCGGCGGAAGGCCGACCGCGTCGTAAAGGCGGTTGGCGACGACATGGCCGACCGCCTGCTCGCACAGCCGGTAGACCTCTTCCGCCGCGTCCTCCAGCGTTTCGATCTCGGCGAGGGAGAAGCGCCAATAGGCGCTCTCGTCCCAATAGAGCGTGCCGTCCGCGTCGGTGTGGAAGGGAAAGCCGATCTCCTCCAGCCGGGACTGCCAGTCCGGCCGCGGCGTGGTGACGACGCGGTCCATCGCGTCAGCTTCCCGAGAAGCCGCGGGCGGAGCCGGTCGAGCCGAAGCCGGCGCTGCGTCCCGCCGTGCTGCCTGCGGTGGTGCCTGCGGTGGTGCCTGCGGTGGTGATGGTCATCGGCCGGCCGCTGTTGGCCCAGCCGCGATAGTAGGCGGAGCTGGTTCCGCCCGCTGAACCGCCGGACGACCCGCTGCCGCGATCATCCTCCCGCCGCGGCGGCAGTTGCCCGATGCGGTCCGCGCCGCTGCGGGCGAAGCCCTGGCGGTCGAAATAGACGGGCTGGGCGAAGCTGCCGGAGAGGCTGCGGCCGACCATGAAGCCGACCATGGCCGGGACGAAGACCCCGCCGAGCAGGCTGCGGCCGTCGGCCTGCCGCTGGCAGGCGCCCTCACCCATCTCCGCCTCGCAGGCGTCGAGGGAGGCGAAGCGGGGGACGTCCTGCCGGTGGGCGTCGGCTGCGGCGGCGAAGGCCCGGGTGCAGTCCTCGGCCGGCAGGTCCCGGGCGCAGACCTCGACGGAGGGATAGACCTTCGCCTCCTCCGGCGCATCGTCGCCGCAGGAGACCAGCAGGGGGCTGACGCCACCCAGCAGCAGGGCGGCCACGGTTCGGGAACGCTTCATCGCCGGCTGTCCTTTCCGCTCAATAGGTCAGGGAGCCATAGTTCAGCAGCCCCACCGCCACCGACAGGCTGCCCAGCAGCACGCCGTAGGCGATGCGGTCCGCCTCCACCCCGGCGCGGAAGCCCGGCAGCAGGACGCGCGACACGATGACGTAGGCGACGATCTGCGACACCAGCGCGATCACCCCCAGACCGCCAGGTCGAGCAGGCTGGTGGTGTGGGACGCGACGCTCATCAGCGGCAGGGCGAAGCCGATCATGGCGCCGCCCAGGCTGACCGCCGCCGTCGTGTTCCCCTGCCGGACCAGCGCCAGCTCGCGGTAGGGCGTCACGGCGGTATAGGCGGCGATGAACAGCAGCAGGAACCCCAGCATCGTCACCGTGAACAGCAGGTAGGATGGCAGGGTCGTCAGGGACTGGAGAATGGGATCCATGCTGCACCGTCGCGGGTTACGCCGTCGCGGCGCATCGTGACAGCGCAAGCCTGTGCGGACAACCAACCTAAGGTATTGCCTCGCCTATGAAATCCGGCCAGGAGCGGCGCTACACGTCGAGGATCGTGTGGGGGCGGAAGGCGCCGTCGATGCTCAGCAGCAGGTGCAGGTAGACCGCCACCCGCCGGGCGCGTTCGGTATGGCGCGACAGGCAGTCGCGGAGTTGCTGCGCCAGTTGGGCGTTCTCCGCCGCGAGGTCGGGCGGCAGCTCCCCATGGGTCGGGGCGGCGAGCCCGACGATATGGTCGTGATCGACCGGGACCGACTGGGGGTTCCGGAGAAGCGCATCGGCCAGCGCCCCTTCGTCCTGCTCGGCCGGGGGAGGGGCCGTCGCCTCGTCCGGCGGTTTGCGGGCGGTGAGCTGGGCGCGCAGATTGTCCTTGATCCGCGCCCGCTGTTGCGGCTGCAGGTCGTCGATCCGGTCGACCTCATCGAACAGCAGGTCGTAGACGCGGCGGCGGGCGGGATTGGGCGGCTGCTGGTTGCGGCGGTCCTGGCGGGGGTTGCGCTGCTTGCGGTTGTCGGTCGCATTGCCGGTCCGCTCCACACCGGCTGCGGTGCGGACCTGGAATTCCGGTCGCATCTCGGGTCGCCTGACGATGCTGTCCGCCATGGCCGGCCTCCGCGCGGAAGGGGTACGTGCCCACCTTCGAGTGTGGCAGAGACCGTCCGCGAGTCAAGAACAGTCGTATACGATACGGTCCTGTACGGCCGGTCGCCGCCGCTCAGGTGCCCATGGCGTCGCGCAGCCGCACCAGCTCGTCGCGCAGCCGGACGAGGTCGTCGAGCGACAGGCCGGTCGCCGCCGCCATGCCGTGCGGAATGCACCGCGCCCGCTCCCGCAGGCTGCGCCCTTGGGCGGTCAGCCGGATGCGCACCCGCCGCTCGTCCTCGGGGTCGCGCTCGCGGGTGACCATCCCGGCGGCCTCCAGCCGCTTCAGCAGGGGGGTCAGCGTCGCGGAATCGAGGAACAGCCGGCTGCCGATCTCGGTGACCGTCACCCCGTCCCGCTCCCACAGGACCAGCATCACGAGATATTGCGGATAGGTCAGGCCAAGCTCGTCCAGCAGCGGCTTGTAGCGCCGGTTGAAGGCGAGCGTCGCCGAATGCAGGGCGAAGCAGAGCTGGGCGTCGAGGGAGAGGGAACGATCGGACGGTTCGGTCATTGGAGCATCCAGGAAAACGGCACGGGGCGCCGGCCCGCATGCGGTCGGCAGAACACCGGCAAACCCACCATATCAGGAATCCAGGTTGCTCGCGCAAAAACATATTGCGCGCTATCAAATAGCGTGCGATATATGGCGCCACGAACACAGCGGACCGCTGCGGCGGCCGAACAGGAGGGAAAGAACCATGGCCATTCTCTACACCGCCAAGGCGACGGCGACCGGCGGGCGTGACGGCAGCGCCTCCAGCGACGACGGCAAGCTGTCGGTCCGGCTGAACCCGCCGAAGGAGCTCGGCGGCAACGGCGACGGCACCAATCCGGAACAGCTCTTCGCCGCCGGCTATTCCGCCTGCTTCCTCGGCGCCCTGAAGTTCGTCGCCGGCAAGGAGAAGGCGACCATCCCGGCCGACGCCTCGGTCTCCGCCGCGGTCGGCATCGGTCCGCGCGACGACGGCACCGGCTTCGGGCTGGAGGTCGCGCTCACCATCGCGCTGCCGGGCGTCGACCGGGCGAAGGCGGAGGAGCTGGTGCAGAAGGCCCACATCGTGTGCCCCTACTCGCACGCCACCCGCGGCAACATCGACGTGACGCTGTCGGTCGCCTGACCGCCTGCCGCCTCACGAACGAAAGCGGCGCCGGAAAGTCTCCGGCGCCGCTTTTGCGTTTTCTGCGGGGTGGGAAGGGGCGGATCAGTCCGCCCCGGCGCCCACCGTGCCGCCCGCCGCCTTGTCGCCGGCGGTCTGGTCGCCGGCCGGCTGGGGCCGGCGGTTGCCCAGGTTCAGGTTGGGGAAGACGTTGATCAGCGCCGTGATGAAGGCCGACAGGTAGGGCAGCGACTGCACCACCAGCAGGCCCGACCACATGAAGGCGTCGCGGTTCTCATGGCCGAAGACCATGACGATGGCGGTCGCGGCCCCCCACAGCGACACCAGCAGGACCAGTTCCTCGCGCGCCATCAGGAAGGCCTGCATCAGCGCCGGCTGGTTCTCGCACTTCGGCGTGCGGACGAAGGGGCGGCCGGAGGTGAAGATGCCGAGCCACATGGCGCGGCCCACCGTATGGGTCAGCGCCATGCCGGCGATGGCGGCGCCGACCTTGTCCCAGAAGCCGCACTTCACCCGCGCCTCGTAGAGCCACAGGCTGGCGCCGACCTTGAAGGCGAAGACGCTCAGCGTCGGGATCATGAAGGCGTTGGGCGGGAACTCGAAATATTTCGGGAAGGCCAGCAGGCCGACCGACCACAGGATGCCGGCGATGCCGAAGATCATGTGGGCGGCGTCGGCGAACCAGGGCAGCCAGCCGGTCACGAAATGGTACTTCTGCCCGGCGGTCAGCCGCTTGCCGGTCGGCAGCAGGTCGCGCCAGTGGTGCTTCAGGATCTGCACCGCGCCGTAGGCCCAGCGGAAGCGCTGCGTCTTGTAGGCGGAGAAGCTGTCGGGGACGAGGCCCTTGCCGTAGCTCTCCGGCATGTAGACGGCCTCATAGCCATGCTCGAACAGGCGCAGGCCGAGGTCGGCGTCCTCGGTGATGCACCACTCGCCCCAGCGGCCGACCTTCTCCAGCGCCGACTTGCGGATGATGGTCATGGTGCCGTGCTGGATGATCGCGTTGCGCTCGTTGCGCTGGATCATGCCGATGTGGAAGAAGCCGGCATATTCCCAGTTGATCATCCGCTGGAACAGGTCGTGGTCCCACTCGCGATAGTCCTGCGGCGACTGGACGAAGCCGACCTCCGGCCGGTCGAAGTGCGGGATGGTCGCCTTCAGCCAGTCGGGATGGACCTGGTAGTCGCTGTCGATGACCGCGATGTGCTCGGCGTCCGGAGCCGTCTGGGCGAGGCCGAAGTTCAGCGCGCCGGCCTTGAAGCCCGGCCAGTTGTCCAGGTGGAAGAAGCGGAACCTGGGCCCGAGCTGCCTGCAATAGGCCTCGACCGGCTTCCAGACCTCCGGATCCCTGGTGTTGTTGTCGAGCAGCAGCACCTCGTAGTTCGGATAGTCGAGCCGGGCCAGCGCGTCCAGCGTCTGGATGACCATGTGCGGCGGCTCGTTGTAGCAGGGCACATGGATCGACACCTTGGCCGCGTTGGGGCCGGGCGCGGCGGAGCAGGGCTGGAAGCGCCGCTTGAAGCGCGCCTGCCAGACCACCTCGGTCAGTTCCAGCCCGTCGATCAGCATCACGGCGAACAGCACGAGCTGGCAGAAGATCAGCAGGCCCCAGGCGATCTCGGTCGTGACGGCGAGGCCGGCGGCCGAGGCGGCGCTGACCGTCAGGACCAGCACCGAGGCCACCGCCTGGATCAGCGCGCCGTAGAAGAGCTGGCCGCCCATCTTCAGGTCGTCGCGCCGCCACAGGAAGAAGACCAGCGGCAGGAAGCCCAGCGCGATGGCGGTGCCGCACATGATCGGCCAGTTGCGCAGCTCCTGCACGCCGCCGATCATCGGGAACTTCGGGTTGCGGTTGGCGTCCCACAGGCCCCAGCTCGTGCCCGCCGTGCCCTCGATCTCGCGCTTCCAGGGCTGGTCGAAGGCCTCCATGATGAAGTAGTCGAGCTTGTTCTGCGCCGCGACGTTCAGGAAGTTGCGGATGAACTTCGCCTGGTTGACCTGGCTCGCCTCCGCCCCGCGGCGCCACGGCCCGTCGGCCGGCCAGCCGATTTCCGAGATCAGGATGTGCTTGCCGGGATACTTCGTCTTCAGCTCGTTGTAGCGCAGCATCGCGTAGTCGACCGACTGGTCGATCGGCAGCCCTTCCCAGTAGGGCAGCAGGTGCACGGCGATGAAGTCCACCGCCTCCACCAGCTCGGGATGCGCCAGCCAGACGTGCCACGGCTCGGCGGTGGAGACCGGGACGTTGACCTTCTTCTTGACGCGCCTGATGTAGTCGATGGCCTGCGGGACGGTCACGTCGGTGCGCAGGATGGCCTCGTTGCCGACCAGCACGCGCTTCACGTTGGCGTTGGCGCGGGCCAGCTTGATCAGGCCGGAGATTTCCGGCTCGTCGATCTCGGGTTTGCCGGCGATCCAGGCGCCGGCCGTCACGGGCAGCCCGTACTTCCTGGCGATGGGGGCGACCAGCTCGGACCCGTCGGTGGTCGAATAGGTGCGGACCCCCTTCACCGAGCCGTCGAGCGCGGCCATGTCCTTCTCGATGTCCTCGGCCGAGGCCTTGTCGCCCTTCGACGGGCTCTTGTTCGGGTGGAAGGGGTGTAGGACACGCCGTTGACCGCCCCCGCCCAGGACCGCTCGGACACCGGGCGGTTGAACAGCGCCCAGGCCCCCACATTGCCCAGGATCACCAGGAACAGCACCAGGATCGCCGACTTGCGCATGAGTGTCCTTCTCGCTTCCCGCCACCTCTGCGGCCGCCGGGGCTCCTTCCCCGCCGGCCCAACCCCGCACGATCAGGCCCGAAGCGCAGGCGGACGGCATCGCCGCCCCGACCTGAACCCTCGGACCGAACCGAACCCTTCAAAAACCCGCTGCCTGGACGTTCAATCCCCGGTCGCGCCGCTTGCGGAAAGGCCCGCCCCGTCGCGACATGGAGCAATCCTCGCCGGTGCAGTCGTTCGCAGGACGCACCAACCCATCCGGCAAGGATCGCGCCGAAGATCTATACTACTTCCGACAGCCGGTAACCAGTGCCGCCTTTGACCGGGCAGCCATACGGCTTATCCCGCCTTCCCCCCTCCCAGCGAAAGAGACAAAGCATGTTCCGCCTGCATGAACGGCTTGCCGCCGATACGGTTCCTGTGACGGATCTGGGACTGTGCCGCGTGCTCCTGATGGACAACCGCGTGTGGCCCTGGCTGATCCTGGTGCCGATGCGCCCCGGCCTGACGGAGATCCACCGCCTGCCCGCCGCCGAGCGGGCGACGCTGATCGAGGAGATCGCCCGGGCGTCGGAGGCGGTGGAGCGGCTGTTCTCCCCCGACAAGCTGAATGTCGGGGCGCTCGGCAACATGGTGCCGCAGCTCCATGTCCACGTCATCGGCCGCACCCGCGGCGACCCCGCCTGGCCCGGCCCGGTCTGGGGCTCCGGCCATGCCGCCCCCTACGACCCGGCGGAGCGCGACGCGCTGGCCGGCCAGCTGCGGGCCGCCCTTGCCGGACCGTGGCCGTAACTCTTCGCGGTCCGGGCTGTTGGTCTCCTCAGTCCGGCTTCACGGACGAAGAGGAGGGAAACATGAACAGCGATCGCATCACCGGCGCCGGCAAGGAGCTGAAGGGCGAGATCAAGAAGCAGGCCGGCGACCTGACCGGCGACCAGGAGATGAAGAACTCCGGCCGCGCCGACAAGGCCGAGGGCAAGGTCGACAAGGTGGCGGGCAAGGTGAAGGACGTCCTGCGGGGGAACGAGTGATGTCCGCCGGCCGCAAGGACGACGCCCCCTCCGACGCCGCCCAGCGGATCGAGGAGGAACTCATCGAGGACACCGGCAAGGCCTCCGGCAACCCGGACAAGCCCGTGCAGGAGAAATGGGACGAGATGGGCGAGCGGCCGGAGATCAAGCGCGAGAGCGGACGCGACTGACCGGTCGCGCCGCGGGCAAGGGCCGGGGGGCGACTCCCGGCCCGTTTCGTTTCGGACCTGCGATCCCGTCTGCCCTTGATCCCGATTATGCCGGGGGGCATCGCCCTTATTGATGGCGCGGTTCGACGTCCACCGCCGTCTGGATGGAGCCGGCTATCTGCTCGACCTTCAGGCAGACATCCTTCGTGACCTGAACACACGGTTCGTGGCGCCGTCGCTGCCATTGGGCGAGGCGCCACGGCCGGCGGCTCCGCTCAACCCCGCCTTCATGCCGCCGGGAACACCATCAGCCGGCGCGGCTCGACGCGGGCGACCAGCTCCTCGCCGGGGGTGACCTCGACGAGGCCCGGCAGCCGGGCGTGGATCTCCGACCGGAAGCCGCCCGCCGGCTCCCCCGCCGGGCCGAGGGCGTCGAGGCAGACGCGGGTGGAGGCCCCGAGGAAGTTGGCGTGCCGCACCCGGACGCGCAGCCCGTCCGGCGCGCGCTTGGCGGGCGCCAGCTCCAGATCCTCGATCCGGCAGGCGACCTCGACCCGGGTGCCGGAGGAGAGCGCCGGCGCCGGGATGCGGCCGAAAGGGGTGGCGAGCTCGCCGCCGTCCACCGTCGCCTCGAAGCGGTTCACCTCGCCGAACAGCCGCGCGACGAAGCTGTTGGCCGGGTTGCGGTAGAGCTGCCGCGGCGTATCGGCCTGCACGACGCGGCCGTCCGCCATCACCACCACGCGGCTGCCGATCTCCATCGCCTCCTCGGGGTCGTGGGTGACCACCAGGGTGGCGACGCCGGTGGCGCGGATCAGCCGCACCACCTCCTCGCGCACCGAGCGGCGAAGCTGCTCGTCGAGCGCCGAGAAGGGCTCGTCCAGCAGCAGAACCGCCGGGTCGCGCGCCATGGCGCGGGCCAGCGCCACGCGCTGCTGCTGCCCGCCCGAGAGCATGTGCGGATAGCTGCCGGCATAGTCCGACAGGTTGACCATCGCCAGCAGTTCTTCCGTCCGCCGGCGCCGCTCGGCGCGCGGACGGTGCTGCTGGCCGAACTCGATGTTGCCGGCGACCGTCAGGTGGGGGAACAGGGCGAAGTCCTGGAACATCATGCCGACCGGCCGGCGCTCCGGCGGCAGCCCGTACCCCGCCTCCGCCAGCAGGGTGTCCCCCACGGCGATGCTGCCCGCCTGCAGGGTCTCCAGCCCGCTCACCAGGCGCAGCAGCGTGGATTTGCCGCAGCCGGACGGTCCCAGGATGCACACCACCTCCTGCGGCTCGACCGTCAGCGACACGCCGGCCAGCACCTGATGGCGGCCGTAATGGTGCGAAACGTCGGTGATGGAGACGCGGCCGGTCGTGGTCGGGGAGGCAGGGGGAGTGGTCATCGTTCACCCGTTCTGGCACGGTCCATTTGGGGGCAGGCCCCTCCAAAGCGCAACCCCCGGCGCGCCGAGGCGGCACCGGGGGCGGGCTCCGGTCTCAGCCGGCGGTCACTTCCAGCCGGCGCGGTCCATGATGCGCAGGGCGGCCGGGGTATACTGCGCGAAGGAGGCGGCGTTCACCTCGGCCTGCTTGAAGCTGCCCAGCTCGACGAGCTTCGGGTGGGGCTTCACGGCCGGGTTGACCGGGAACTCCATGTTGCCGTCGGCGAAGACGCGCTGCGCCTCGGGGCTCAGCAGATGCTCCAGCAGCTTGCGGGCGGCCTCCGGGTGCGGGGCGGTCTTGACGACGCCGGCGCCGCTGAGGTTGACGTGGGTGCCGCGGTTGCCCTGGTTGGGGAAGATCACGCCGATCTTCTCGGCCACCGCCCGGTCCTCCGGCTTCTCGGAGACCATCAGCTTGCCGACGTAGTAGGTGTTGGCGATGGCGAGGTCGCCCTCGCCGGCGGCGACCGCCTTGATCTGGTCGGTGTCGCCGCCCTTCGGCGGGCGGGCCAGATTGGCGACGAGGCCCTTCACCCAGGCTTCCGTCTTCTCCTCGCCCTGCGCCTCGATCATCGAGGCGGTCAGCGCCAGGCTGTAGGGGTGGGTGCCGCTGCGGGTCAGGACCTTGCCCTTCCACTCCGGCTTGGCGAGATCCTCATAGTCCTTGACCTGCTCCGGCTTCACCCGGTCGCGGGCATAGACGATGACGCGGGCGCGGCTGGACAGGCCGTACCAGGCGCCGTCCGGGGCGCGCAGGGTGGCCGGGACCGCCGCCAGGGCGGGCGACGTCACCGGGGCCAGCAGGCCTTCCTTGGCCGCGGCGGCCAGACGGCCGGCGTCCACGGTGATGAACAGGTCGGCCGGGCTGTTGGCCCCTTCCGACTTCATGCGCTGGATCAGCTCGTCGTGGTTGCCCTCGATGATGTTGACCTTGATGCCCGTCGCCTTGGTGAACTCCTCGTAGATCACCCGGTCGGTATTGTAGTGGCGCGAGTTGTAGACATTCACCTCCTGCGCGGCGGCACTGGCCGACAGCAGGGCGGCCACGGTGAAGGTCAGGCCGGCGGCGATCTTCGTCACGGGCATCAATGGACTCCTGGGAATGCGAATTGTTCTCACTGATAGGGAGAGTGAATATCAATCGCATCGGGATCTGTCCAGCGGTCAGGATGCCGCGCGGCATTAAAAGCGATTTAGAATAAATGCGATGCGGACCGGTACTTTTGTGACCGCCGCGTCACCGCTGCCCCGGCCGCGACGCGGCGATGGTCCGGCTGAGGTAGATCACCGGCAGCAGGCCGGCGAGAACGATGACCAGGGCGGGCAGGGCGGCGTCGTCCAGCCGCTCGGTCGAGGCCATGCGGAAGGCTTCGATCGCCAGCGTGTCGAAGTTGAACGGGCGCAGGATCATCGTCGCCGGCAGCTCCTTCGCCACGTCGACGAAGACCAGCATGGCGGCGCTCAGCAGGCTGGGGCGCAGCAGCGGCAGATGCACCCGGCGCAGCACCTGCAGCGGGCTGTGGCCGAGCGAGCGCGCCGCCCCTTCCAGATTGGGACTGATCTTGGCGAAGCCGGCCTCCAGCGGCCCGTAGGCCACCACGAAGAAGCGGATCAGGTAGCCGTAGAGGATGCCGAGGATGGTGCCGCCGAGCAGCGCGCCGGCCGACAGGCCGAGCCACTGGTTGGCCGCTCCCATGACGATCAGGATGCCGACCGCGATCACCGTGCCCGGCGTGGCATAGCCGAGCGAGGCGAGCTTGACCGCCTGGGCCGCCATGCGGCTGCGGTCGTGGCGCACGCCATGGATCACCAGCAGGGCGGTCCCCACCACCAGCACCGCGCCGCAGACCCCCAGCAGGACGGTGTTGGCGGTCAGCTCCAGGAAGCGGGCGGCGGTGATCTCGGTGCCGCCGCGGCCGATCATCCACAGCAGGATCCCGGCCGGCAGGAAGAAGCCGAACAGCGGCGGGGTCAGGCAGACGCCCCAGGCCACCGCCGTGCCCCGGCGCGACAGCCGCGGCGCCGGCAGGCTGCGGTAGCGGTTGGTCGTCTGGTGGAAGCGCATGCGCCCGCGCGACAGCCGCTCCAGCCCCATCACCAGCAGGACGAACAGCAGCAGCGCCGCGGCGAGCTGGGCGGCGGCCACCGGGCTGCCCAGCGCGAACCAGGTGCGGTAGATGCCGACCGTGAAGGTGTCGATGCCGAAGTAGCGCACCGCGCCGAAATCGGCCAGCGTCTCCATCAGCGCATAGCCGACCCCGGCGGCCAGCGCAGGCCGGGCGAGCGGCAGGGCGACCCGCCGGAAGGCCCCGAAGGGGTGCAGCCGAGCGTCCGGCTCGCCTCCAGCACGCAGACCGACTGCGACAGGAAGGCGGCGCGGGCCAGCACGTAGACATAGGGGTAGAGCACGAAGGACAGGACGAAGCCGGCCCCCCAGGCGGTCTGCACGTCGGGGAACCAGTAGTCGCCGTGCCGCCATCCGGTCAGCGCCCGCAGCCAGCTCTGCAGCGGGCCGGCGAACTGCAGGAAATCGGTGTAGGTGTAGGCCAGCACATAGGCCGGCATGGCCAGAGGCAGCAGCAGCACCCATTGCAGCACGCCGCGTCCGGGGAAGGCGTGCATCGTCACCGTCCAGGCGGCGGCAACCCCGGCCACCAGCGTGACGCAGCCGACGATGCCCAGCAGGATCAGCGTGTTGACCACGTAATCCGTCAGGACCGTGTCCGCCATGTGCCGCCACAGCCCGCCGGTGTCGGCCACCGACTGCGCGAAGACGGCGACGATGGGGGCGGCGATCAGCAGCGCCAGCAGCAGCGCCGCCCCGCCGGCCGGCCCGAAGCCCGGCAGCAGGCCGCGCAGGGCCGCAAGGGGACGGGAGCCTCGGTCGTCGGTGGTCGTCGCCATCTGGGTCCTTGGAACGCGGGGAGCGCTGGTCCGGAAATGAAGCAAGCCCCCCGTCCCGGTCGGGGCGGGGGGCTTGCAGGGTATTACCGGCCTGTCGGGGCAGGCAAGGGTCAGCTCGCCTCGGCCGCGCGCTGGTGGCGCTTGCGCTCGTTCGGGTCGAGGTAGCGCTTGCGCAGGCGGATCGACTTGGGCGTCACCTCCACCAGCTCGTCGTCGGAGATGTAGGACAGCGCCTTCTCCAGCGTCATCTGGATCGGCGGGGTCAGGCGGACCGCCTCGTCCTTGCTGGTGGTGCGGATGTTGGTGAGCTGCTTGCCCTTGATGACGTTGACCTCGAGGTCGTTGCCGCGGGTGTGCTCGCCGACGATCATGCCCTGATAGACCGGGACGCCCGGGTCGATCAGCATCGGCCCGCGGTCCTCAAGGTTCCACAGCGCATAGGCCACCGCGGTGCCGTCGCTGTTGGAGATCAGGACGCCGGTGCGCCGGGCGGCGATGGGACCCTTGTAGGGGGCATAGCCGTGGAACAGCCGGTTCATGATGCCGGTGCCGCGGGTGTCGGTCAGGAACTCGCTCTGATAACCGATCAGGCCGCGCGACGGGGCATGGAAGACGATGCGGGTCTTGTCGCCGCCGCTCGGCCGCATCTCGATCATCTCGCCCTTGCGCTCGGCCATCTTCTGGACGACCGTGCCCGAGAACTCCTCGTCGACGTCGATGACGACCTCCTCGATCGGCTCCAGGCGCTGGCCGTTCAGGGGATCGGTCTTGAACAGGACGCGCGGACGGCTGATCGACAGCTCGAAGCCCTCGCGGCGCATCGTCTCGATCAGGATGCCGAGCTGCAGTTCGCCGCGGCCGGCCACCTCGAAGGCGTCGCCGCCCTCCGTGTCGGTGACGCGCAGCGCCACGTTGCCTTCCGTCTCGCGGTAGAGACGGTCGCGGATCATGCGGCTGGTGACCTTGTCGCCCTCGCGGCCGGCCAGCGGGCTGTCGTTGACCGAGAAGGTCATCGCCAGCGTCGGCGGGTCGATCGGCTGGGCGGGCAGCGCCTCGTTCACTTCCGGCACGCAGATGGTGTCGGCGACGGTGGTCTGGGTCAGGCCGGCCAGCGCGACGATGTCGCCCGCCACCGCCTCGTCCACCGGAACGCGCTCCAGGCCGCGGAAGGCCAGCACCTTGGTGATGCGGCCCTGCTCGATCAGCTTGCCGTCGCGGGTCAGCGACTTGATCGCCATGTTGGGCTTCACCGTGCCCGACTGGATGCGGCCGGTCAGGATGCGGCCCAGATACGGGTTCGCCTCCAGCGTGGTGGCCAGCATGCGGAAGGGGGCGTCCTCCTCCACCCTGGGCGCCGGGACGTGGTCGCGGATCAGCTCGAACAGCGGGGTCAGCGTCTCGCGGGCGCCGTTCTCCAGGTCCGTGGTCGCCCAGCCGTTGCGGCCCGAGGCGAACAGGGTCGGGAAGTCGAGCTGCTCGTTGCTGGCGTCCAGCGAGGCGAACAGGTCGAACACCTCGTCATGCACCTCGTGCGGACGGGCGTCGGAGCGGTCGACCTTGTTGATGACGACGATCGGGCGCAGGCCCAGCTTCAGCGCCTTGCCCAGGACGAACTTGGTCTGCGGCAGCGGGCCCTCGGCCGCGTCGCACAGCAGGACCACGCCGTCGACCATGGTCAGGATGCGCTCGACCTCGCCGCCGAAGTCGGCGTGGCCGGGGGTGTCGACGATGTTGATGCGCAGGTCGTTCCACAGGACCGACGTGCACTTGGCGAGGATGGTGATGCCGCGCTCGCGCTCCAGGTCGTTGGAGTCCATGGCGCGTTCCGCGACCTGCTGGTTCTCGCGGAAGGAGCCGGACTGCTTGAGGAGCTGGTCGACCAGCGTGGTCTTGCCGTGGTCGACGTGAGCGATGATGGCGACGTTTCGGAGATTCATGGAGCCTTGGTCTCGCAATGGCACCCCCGACCCGCTCGCGCAGCGACTGCCAAACGCACAACAAAAGGCCCGCCGAAGGGAGTTCGGAGGGCTCGTCGGGGAAACTGTTGCGGCGCAATATAATGATCCTCGCCGGAAAGGCAAGCACTGGCCGTCCGGTCTAGTGCGAAATTCCGTCGTGGCAGCGTTGCAAGTCCTTTTGCTTCGGCAGCGCCGCGGTCTACCTATTGGTTCGATGAACCGTTCCGCCTCCGCTCCCCTTCTGCCGTCCGCCCTGATCGCCGCAGCGCTGCTCGCCGTGCCGGCGGCGGCCGGCTTCGCGCAGGACGCCACGGCCCCGCCCGCCGCTCCCCCGGCCGCGCCCGACGCCCAGGCCGGGGAAGAGCCGGCCGCCGGCCGCCTGCCCTACGAGGTCGAGCTGACCGGCGTCGAGGGCGACCTGAACGATCTGCTGCGGGCCAGCTCCTCGCTGGTGGAGCTGAAGGACGATCCGCCGCCCTCGCTGATCGGGCTGGAGCGCCGCGCCGAGTCGGACCGCGACCGGCTGCAGGCGGCGCTGCGCTCCGCCGGCTACTACGATGCCCGGCTCGACATCCGCATCGACGGCGACGCCCGGCCGGCCGATGCCCAGCCGGTCAAGGTGACGGTCGCGGTGGAGCCGGGGCCGCTCTACCGCATCAAGACGGTCACCGCCGCCACCGCCGGCGGGGCGCCGCTGCCGGGCGACGCCATCGACCCGGCGGAGTTCGGGCTGAAGGCCGGAGAGCCGGCGCGCGGCCAGCTCGTCCTCGACGCCGAGGGGGCCTTGGTCGGCCGGCTGGTCCAGCGCGGCTACGGCTACGCCAAGGTGCCGGACCGGCGGGTGGTGGTCGACCACTCCGACCGCACGATGGACGTCGCCTACACGGTCGATCCCGGCCCGCTGGTGCGCTACGGCGAGACGCGGATCACCGGGCTGGAGGGGGTGGACGAGGATCTGGTCCGCGGCCGGCTGCCCTGGAAGCCGGGCGAGGTCTATGTCCCGGCCCAGACCGACAAGGCCCGCCAGGACATCGCGAAGCTGGAGGTGTTCGACACGGTGCGCGTGCGGCTGGCCGACCAGCCCGGCCCCGACGGCGTCACCCCGGTGGAGGTCAACGTGGTCGAGCGCAAGCGGCGATTCATCGGCGCCGGCGTCACCTATTCGACCGAGGAGGGCATCGGCGCCAACGCCTACTGGGGCCACCGCAACCTGTTCGGCGGGGCGGAGCAGCTCCGCGTCGGCGTCGATGTCGGGCGGGTGGCCGGCTCCTCCGGCGGCAAGGCCTCGACGGCCGACAACCTGCCGGACCTGCGCTTCAACGTGAATTTCCGCAAGCCGGACTTCCTGCTGCTGAAGCAGTCGCTGGTCCTGAACTTCCAGGTGGTGTCCGACCAGCCGCCGGCCTACGACCGGGTGGCGACCGTTCTCAGCGGATCGCTGGAATGGCAGGCGACCGACCGGCTGACGCTGTCCTACGGCGTCAGCGGCGAGCGGGGAAGGGTGCGCACGCAGGAGCGGACCTACCAGACCGCCTTCGTCGGCGTGCCGCTGGCCGCCGCCTGGAACGGCACCGACGACCTGCTGAACCCGACCAGGGGCTATCGCCTTTCGGCCCAGGTGACGCCCTGGTTCCCGGCCGGCGGCGACACCGACCGGCCCTTCACCTCGACCCTGCTGAACGGCTCGGTCTACCACGACATCGCCGGCGACGGGCGCTATGTCGCTGCCGGCCGGATCGGGCTCGGCAGCATCGTCGGGGCGACGCTCGACCAGATCCCGCCGGACCACCGCTTCTATGCCGGCGGCGGCGGCTCGGTGCGCGGCTACGGCTTCCAGAAGGCCGGGCCGCGCGACCGCTTCGACGACCCCTCCGGCGGCCGGTCGCTGTTCGAGATCGGGGCGGAGCTGCGCATCAAGGTGACGGACAGCATCGGCGTCGTGCCCTTCGTCGATGCCGGCACCGTCTACGACCGCGCCTTTCCCGACTTCAGCGAGCCGCTGCGGGTCGGCACCGGCGTCGGCCTGCGCTACTACACCGACTTCGGCCCGCTGCGGGTCGATGTCGGCGTGCCGCTGAACGCGGCCGGCGGCGATGCCCGCTGGCAGCTCTACCTCAGCCTGGGGCAGGCCTTCTGACCATCCTTTCGCCCTATTCGGGCGGGAGGGTCGGGCGGTATGCCGGTTGAACAGGGATGCGAGGCTGGGAAAGGACGTTGGCGTGAAGGCGGTACGGTACGGGTTGATCGGTCTGGCGGGGCTCGTCGTCCTGCTGCTGGCGGGCGTTGCCGCCGGCTATGCCTGGCTGCAGAGCGCCGGCGGGCGCCAGTGGCTCGCCTCCACCATCGAGGGGGCGGCGTCCGGGCCGGACATGACGCTCACCCTCGGCGCGATCGAGGGCGGCATCCCCTTCGACCTCACCGTCGCCAGCGCCGAGGTCGCCGACAGCCAGGGCCGCTGGCTGTCGCTGCAGGGGCTGCACATCCGCCTGTCGCCCGGCGCCCTGCTGGCCCGCCGCGTCTCGCTGGAGGCGCTGGAGGCCGCGAGGATCGAGGTGGTGCGCGCGCCGGTCGGCACCCGGCCGCCGCAGCCGGAGCCGGCGGACGAGCGACAGTCGGCCTCCCTGCTTCCCCAGCTTCCGGTCGGGATCGAGGTCAGGCGGCTGGCGGTGGACGAGCTGCGGCTGGGCGAGGCGCTGCTCGGCGAGCCGGCGGTGCTGCGGATCGGCGGCGACGCCCGGCTGGAGCGCGGCGGCGGCGGGCTCGACAGCCACCTGCGCGTCGACCGCATCGACGACAAGCCGGGGCAGGCGGTGCTGGCCGCGGCCTTCGACCCGGCGAGGAACAGGCTCGACCTCGACCTCAAGGCGTCGGAGCCGGAGGGCGGGGTGATCGCCCGCACGCTCTCCATCCCCGGCCTGCCGCCGGTGACGGTGACGCTCGACGGCGCCGGACCGCTCGACGACTGGAAGGGCGCCCTGGTGGCCGAGGCGCAGGGGCGCGGCAGGCTGACCGCCGACGCCGCCGTCCGCCGCATCGCGGATGGCCATGCCGTCACCCTGACCGCCGGGGGCGACCTGCCGGCGGTGCTCGCCGGGTCCTCCGCGGCGCTGGTCGGGCCGGACCCGGCGCTGAACGCCACGGTCGTCGTCGCGCCGGACGGCGGGCTGGCGCTGCGCCCGGTCGCCCTGCGCGCCGCCGCCGGCACCGCCTCGCTGACCGGGACCGTCTCCGCCGACCACAAGAGGCTCGCCCTGACCTGGGAGGCCGCCGCCGGCCCGGACTCCGCGCTCCACGGCATGACCTCCGGCCTGTCCTGGCGCGAGGGGATGGCGAGCGGATCGGTCGAGGGCACGCTCGACGACCTCGCCGTGGCGCTCACCGCCGTCCTGCGCGACGTGGCGGCCGGCGATGCCGCCCTCTCCCCGGTCGCCGGGCCGGAGGTGAGGCTGGAACTGCGCAGCCGCATGGACACCGGCAAGGGCGACGTCCGGATCGGCCGGCTGGCGCTCGACGCCGCCGGGGCGAAGGCCGGCGCCGAGGGGCAGGTCGGCGGCTGGGGACAGACGGCCGATCTGGCGCTGTCGCTGGTCGCCGACGACCTGTCCAAACTCTCCGCCCTGGCCGGCCGGCCGCTGGGCGGTGCCTTGTCGCTGAAGGGGCCGGTGCGCCGGGGGGCGACGGCGCGCTCTCGGCCGAACTGTCGGGCGAGGCGCGCGACCTGTCCACCGGCACCCCGGCCGATGCCGTGCTGGGCGACCGCGCGACGCTGAAGGCGGTCGCCGCCATGGCGCCGGACGGGGCGATGCGGCTCGACCGCCTGGAGGTCGACGGCCGCAACGGCCGCCTCACCGCCAGCGCCGCGCTGGCCGGCGGCCGGGTCGATGCCAGATCCAGGCTGGAGATCGCGAAGCTCGACCCGGTGGGCGAGGCGGTCGGCACGCCGATGGCGGGCTCGCTCGCCCTCGACGCCACGGCTCGCGGTCCGCTCGACACCACGGCTCGCGGTCCGCTCGACGGGCTGGAGGCGGAGGCCACGCTGACCGGCCGCGACCTCGCCGTCGCCGACCGCCGCTTCGGCGCCACCGAGGTGACCGTCACCGCCGCCAAGCTGCCGGCCGCCCCGACCGGCCGCCTGCGCGCCCGCACCCAGATGGCCGGCGCCGGCCTGTCGCTGGACGGCGCCTACGCGCTCGACGGGCGGAACACGCTCCGTCTCTCCGACCTCGCGGTCGCCAGCGGCGGCAACCGGGTGACCGGTGCCGTGACGGTGGCGCTCGACACGCTGCTGGCGACCGGCCGGCTGGAGGGCGCGCTGCCCGACCTGAAGGGCCTGTCGGAGCTGGCGGGCCTGCCGCTCGACGGCGCTGCCGGCTTCACCGTGTCGCTCGACGGCCGCGGCGGCAGGCAGGCCGCCAGCCTGAGCGCCGACGCCACCAACCTGCGGGTGGAGGGGGAGGGCGGACCGCTGCTGACCGCCCGCCGCCTGACCGCGAGCGCCGACGTCGCCGACGCGCTGGGCACCCCCTCGGGCAAGGCGCGGCTGGAACTGGCGGACGGCTCCGCCGCCGGCAACGCGCTGGCCGGCGTCACCGCCAGCCTGGACGGCAGCCTTGCCAGGGCGGGCTTCCAGGCCGCCGCCACCGGGGCCGGGCAGAGCCCGCTGGCGCTCGACCTCGCCGGCACCCTGAGCGGCGACGCATCGCTCACCCGCATCCGCATCGAGCGGTTCCAGGGCCGCTACCAGGACGAGACCTTCCGCGCCACCGGCCCCGCCACCATCACCCTCGGCGACCGCCGCTACGAGGTCGCCGGGCTGCAGATCGTCAGCGGCGGCGCCCGGCTCGCCGCCGACCTCGGCCTCACCGGCGAGCGGCTGAGGGGGGAGATCCGCCTCGATCAGGTGCCGATGGCGCTGGCGCGGCTCGCCAGCCCGGCGCTGCGGCTCGACGGCACGCTGAACGCCCAGGCGACGCTGGGCGGCACCGTGCGCAACCCCCAGGCGGACGCCACGCTGCGCGTCGCCGGCCTGCACGCGCAGGAGGCGTCCCGCGCCGGCGTTCCCGGAGTCAACGCCACCGTCCGGGCGCAGTGGCGCGACCGCCGCCTGTCGGTCGACGGCGATGCCGCGACCACCACCAACTCCGGCCGGATCAGCCTGACCGCCGCGGTGCCGCTGGTGATGGACCCGGCCAGCTATGCCGTCTCGGTTCCGCCCAGGGGGCGCTGGAGGCTGCGGTCAACGGCACCATCGACGCGGCCATCGCCGACGACCTGCTCGCCGCGTCGGGCGACCGGGCGCGCGGCACGCTCCGGCTCGACGTCCGGGCCGGCGGCACGGTCGAGGCGCCGCGGCTGGGCGGCACGGTGGCGATGAGCGGCGGGCGCTACGAGAACCGGGCCTCCGGCGCCGTCATCAGCGACATCGAGGCGCGGCTGGTCGGCGACGGCGACGTCTTCACCATCCAGACCTTCCGCGGCCGGACCCGCAACGGCGGCACCGTCAGCGCCCGCGGGGTCATCCGGCCGGCGGCGGCGGCCGACCGCCAGCTCGACCTCGTCGTGCAGGCGGACAATGCGCGCCTGGTCGAGAACGACCTGATGACCGGCGAGGTCGGCGCCGACCTGACGGTGACCGGCGGCTTCACCCACGCCCGCCTCGCCGGTCCGATCCGTGTCCGGCGGGCGGAGGTGCAGATCCCCGACCGGCTGCCGCCCAACGTCGTGACGCTGGACGTGGTCGAGGTCGGCGGCGGCCGGCGCGGCAAGGGCAAGGCCGGCGCGGCCAAACCGGGAGCCGCCAAACCGGCTCCTGCCAAAGCGACCTCGGCCAAGCCTGCTTCCGCCAAATCCGCCTCCGCCAAATCCGCCTCCGCCAAGTCCGCATCCGCCAAGTCCGCATCCGCCCGGGCCGAGCCGGCGGCGGATGCGCCGCCCTCGCCCTTCGTGCTGGACCTCGACCTGACGGTGGACGCGCCGAACCAGATCTATGTCCGAGGCCGCGGCCTGCAGGCGGAACTCGGCGGCCAGCTCCGCGTCCGCGGCACCGCCGCCGCGCCGGAGGTGACCGGCCGCTTCGGCATGCTGAAGGGCCAGCTCGACCTGCTGGCGAAGACCTTCACCTTCAAGCGCGGCAACCTCGACTTCGACGGCACCCAGCCCATCGACCCGCGCCTCGACCTGCTGGCGGAGGCATCGGCCAACGGCATCACCGCGCAGGTCGTCGTCACCGGCACCGCGCGCCAGCCCAAGGTGGAGCTGACCTCGCCCCAGGGCCTGCCGCAGGACGAGGTGCTGGCCGGCGTGCTGTTCGGCAAGTCCGTCGCCGACCTGAGCGGGGTGGAGGCGGTGCAGCTCGCCCAGTCCGCCGCCTCGCTCGCCGGCTATGGCGGAGGCGGCGGCATCATGGACACGGTGCGGCGCGGGCTGGGGGTGGACCGGCTGGAGTTCACGCCGGGCGCCAACGGCCGCGGCGGTTCGGTCCAGGCCGGCCGCTACGTCAGCGACCGCGTCTATGTCGGCGTGGAGCAGGGCATCGGCGCCAACCAGAGCCGTGCCAAGGTCGAGGTGGACATCACCAAGAGCCTGAAGGCCGAGGCCGGGGTCGGCGCCAATTCCGACACCCAGTTCGGTCTGAAGTTCGAGCGGGACTATTGAGGAGGCGGGGCGGGACCCGGTCGCGGGTGTCCGCCCCGGCCGCCTATGCCCCGGCGAAATCCTCCATCTCGTAGAGCGGGCGGATCTCGATCTCGCTCGGGCCGGGCATCGGGTTGGGGCAGCGTTTCACCCACTCCACCGCCTCGGCCATGTCCTTGACCCGCCAGATCCAATAGCCGGCCACCAGCTCGGACGTCCGGGCGAAGGGGCCGTCGATGATGGTGCGGCTGGTCCCGTCGAAGGCGACGCGCTTGCCCTGCGAGGACGGTTTCAGCCCGTCGCCGGCCAGCATGATGCCGGCCTTGATCAGCTCCTCGTTGAAGGCGCCCATGGCCTGCAGCAGCTCGGCCGACGGCATGATGCCCGCCTCGCTGTCCCCGGTCGCCTTGACAATCACCATGACACGCATCGTCTCCGGTCCTTCCCGTTGCGGGAGGCTGAAGCCGCCTCCTCGTCCGGTGAAGGTGCCATGGCTTTCCCGGTCTGCGGGAGTGACAAGCGGTCGGTCTGACGTATTATCCGTACATCCCGCTTCAGCGCGTGCCGACGACGATCCGCACATGGGCCGGCAGGGGGATCATCCCGTCGCCGGCGCGCCCGGCGAAGCGGCGGGTGATCTCCGCCTCGATCCCGGCGCGGCGGTCCTCCGGCAGCCCGTGCAGCCGGTGGCCGCAGACCATGTCCAGCGTCGCCTGCCAGAAGGGCTGGCCGGCCGGCACCTTGCGCACCGGCGTCAGGTCGCTTTCGGCGACGGCGCTCCAGCCGCCCTCCCGCATCAGGCCGGTCAGGGAACCGGGCTCGGCGAAGCGGAACAGCGGGGCCATGCTGCCGTCGTCGCCCAGCAGGGCCTCCACGGCGCCGCCGACCACCTCGAACAGGGCGTTGCCGTCGCGCCGGCCCCACACCATCAGGGCGGCGGTCCCGCCCGGCCGCAGGACCCGGCGCAGTTCCGCCAGCGCACCGGCGATGTCGGGAACGAACATGACGCCGAAGCGGCAGGTGACGCGGTCGAAGCTGCCGTCGGCGAAGGGCAGGGCGGTCATGTCGGCGGCGGTGAAGACCGGAGCCTCGCCCTCCAGCGCCGCCGCCCGGCGCACCGCGCCGGCCATCATGCCGGGGACGAGGTCGCTGCCGACCACCAGCCCCCGGGAACCGACCCGCCGCGCCGCGCTCAGCGCCGGCTCCCCGGCGCCCGAGGCGAGGTCCAGCACCCGGTCGCCCTCCGCCACGCCGCCGGCATCGAGCAGGGGGCGGTTCAGCTTGTCGGCCATGTCGGCCATCGGGTCGGCCCAGCGGTCCCAGGCTTCGGCGCTGGCGGCCCAGCGCGCGCGTTCGGTTTCGGTGTCGAGCGTGTGCATCAGTGGAGCAACCGGGCCGATCGTGAGTGGCGGGGCATCGTGTCCCCGTCGCTCAGCCGTTCGCCGAGAGCGGTCAGCTCCTCGGCCAGTCGGCGATTGGCGTCGCTCAACTGCTGGATACGGGTCTCGGCCGCCTGCTGCTGACTGGTAAGGGCGGCGACGCTCTCGGTCAACCGTTTGATCTGCTGCGACTGGCGGACGGCATGCTCGTTGAGGCTGCGGCGGATCGACCCCACGGCCACCAGCACCACCGCGCTGATGGTCCCTCCGGCCGCGAGCGCGACGATGCCAAGGGCGGTCACCCAGTCCATGACGGAAAGCTTCCGCGCATTCCGCCACGGGGTCAAGCGCGGGTATGGCCGGAGGTGCCGGAAACCGGCGGGTGCAGGGGCTTCACGGACGTCACGGATGGAACCGCGGTGCCGCCGCGGGGAGCCTGCGAGCCGGGTCCGCGAACGAGAACCCACGGACAGGAACCCGCGGACAAGGAGGGCGGGCGAACAAAGAAAGAGGGGCCCGGCCGCCCGGCCGGACCCCTTTCAGGCCACAGGAGATCGGAAAGGACCGGTCAGGCGACGCGGCCGTCGAGCTGGCGCTCCGCCTTGACGCGCAGGTCCTTCAGGTGCTCGCCGAAGGCGCGCAGGACGGGGGCGATGCGCTCCATCTGCTCCGCCGTCACATGGGCGTCGGTCTTGAGGACGATGGTCGGGGCTTCGCTCATCAGCCGCTTGGCGCGCATCGGGCCGACCTTGTCGTCCAGGAACATGGACAGGCCCATCAGGATGCCGAGCGTGACGTCGTCCGGCGCCTTGGGCAGCGCCAGAACCTCGTGAAGCTCGTTCAGCAGCGTATAGGCGACGATGGAGGTGCGTTCGATGGTGTCGACGTCGGCGGCCATGGGCATCGGGCGATCCTTGGGGCGCGGATGGAGGAGCGAGGTAGCCCAAGGATATCGGCCTCTTCGTAACCAAACGATTAACCATGAGGCGCCCGATTCGCCCCGAGTCGCTTTTTTCGAGTCGCCCTCTTACGTCGCCTGAAGCGGCATCCCGGACTCCGCATGGGCCGTACGGTCGAGCCGTTCGATCGCGTCCAGCACCATGTCCGGCCGCATGTGGTGCACCATGTGGCCGTGCCCGCTCAGCAGATGCAGCGTCGAACCCGGCACCTCCCGGTGCAGCCGGATCGAATGGTCGCGCGGGGTCAGGATGCGGTCGTCGGTGCCGGCGATGATCGTCAGGGGGACGCGCAGGTCCGGATAGCGCGGGGCCTGCTCCGCCATCGCCGGGATCAGGGCGCCGAGCTGCGCCGCCCCGGCCTGCAGCCGCGTCGGGTGCAGGATGACGTCCACCGGGATGTCGCGGTAGCTCTCCGGCACCGGGTCCGGCTGGAAGATGCGCGCGATGAGCGCCGGAAGGATCAGCCGGTCGAGCGGCGGCAGCACGGTCCGGCTCATGGCCGGGCCGAGGACGGGAACCGCCGGCCCCATGAAGGGGATCAGGTCGGCCCGCGGGGTCGGATAGGCGAAGCCGGCGATGAAGACCACGCCCGCCACCTCCTCCGGATACTGCAGCGCCCAGGCCAGCGCCACGGCGCCGCCCAGCGACTGGCCGACCAGGATGGGACGTTCCAGCCCCAGCGCGCGGGCGCCGTCGCGCAGGATGCGGGCCTGGCTGGCCGGGTCGTAGGCGCCCGGCGGCTGGGCGCTGTGTCCCTGGCCCGGCCGGTCGAAGGCGACGCAGCGGCGGTCCGCCGCCGCCCGGTTCAGGATGCCGGAGAAGTCCCAGTCGTCGGCGGTGATGCCGGCGCCGTGGATGAGGACGGCGGGCCGCTTCGCCGGATCGTCGCCGCCCCGGTCATAGGCGTGCAGCCTCACCCCGGCGGCGTCGACGAAACGGCCGCGGGGCGGGTAGGTGCGCGGCTGCTCATGGGTCCGCCGCGCGGTGTCGAGCCACAGGCCGCCGATCAGGCCGGCGGCGAATGCCAGTCCGGTTCGCAAGGGGTGTTCTCCATCGGGTTCGCATCGGGCTCGATGTCCCGGCTCCGCACCGCAACACCGGCCGCGGGACGAACGTTCCCCGATGGGGTCGCCGGTCGGCCTCAGCGCTTGGCGCTGCGGGACCGCGGGGCGGTCGACAGCTCGGCCACCTCCTCCTGCCGCGGGGCGAGGCCGGCGGACTGCGCGACCTGCCGGTCGTAGGGATGGCGGCTGCGCGGATAGATGCTCTGCACCTTCACCACATAGTCCTGGGTCTCGCGGTAGGGCGGGACGCCCTTGTACTGCAGAACCGCCCCCTCGCCGGCGTTGTAGCCGGCCAGCGCCAGCCGGACATCGCCGTCGAAATAGGCCAGCAGCCAGCGCAGGTACTTCATGCCGCCGCGCAGGTTCTGCTCCGGATCGAAGGCGTTGCCGACGCCGAAGCGCTCCGCCGTCTCCGGGATCAACTGCATCAGTCCCATGGCGTTCTTGTTCGAGACGACGTCGACGCGGAATCCGGACTCCACGGCGATCACCGCCAGCACCAGTTCGGGGTCCAGCCCGTAGTTCGGCGCCAGCTTCGTCACCAGGGCGCGCAGCTCGGCCGGCGGCTTGCGGACGACGCCCCAGCTCGCATTGGGCGGCTCGCAGCGGTCGGGCGCCTTGGTCCGGCTGGCGGGAGCCTTGACATACCGCGCGGCCTCGTTGCTGCCCAGCGCGGCGGCGGTGCGCAGCCAGGCGCGGCCCAGATCCTCGTCCTTCGCCACGCCGCCCCGACCCGCCAGATGCATGCGGCCGGCGTGCAGCGCCGCCTCCGCATGATTCTGGCGGGCCGCGCGGCAGTACAGGGACAGCGCCATCCGGTCGTCCCGCTTCACCCCCTCCGCCGCCTCGTAGCGTTGGGCCAGCTCATACTGCGCGCGGGCACTGCCCTTGCCGGCCAGCGCCTCCAGCGCCCGCAGCGTGGGGTCGGCGGCGGCGGCGCTCGCCGGAAGACCCGGCA
Source organism: Azospirillum thermophilum (assembly GCF_003130795.1). Lineage (NCBI taxonomy): Bacteria > Pseudomonadati > Pseudomonadota > Alphaproteobacteria > Rhodospirillales > Azospirillaceae > Azospirillum > Azospirillum thermophilum. The sequence continues at coordinate 1,108,187 of NZ_CP029352.1, read as the reverse complement.
GTCCCGTCAGGACGAGTACCGCCAAGGCGACGATCGGCGCCTTGGCGCCTGTGACAGGAAAAGGACGGATACGCCGATTGTCAGTATAGGCAGCGGTATCGTCCGGGCGTATGGTGTCCGTCAGGCGGTGCCTCGCCACCAAAAGAGAAGAAAAGGCACGAATAGGGAGGAAGCGCCGGCGCTTTAAGAACAAGAACGTGTCAGCGCGGTTCAGGGAGATGGACGGGCGTCCGACGGCATCCTGGCAGTCATAGCCGCTAGCCCCATCTGACATTTCATAGGCCGGTCGACTTATGTCGATCGGCCTTTCTGTTTTGAGAAAAGTCATTGATCCTCCCCAATCAAAGCGGGATGGATACAGCATCAGCTAAGACAAGTTCCAAGCCTCGAATGGAGATGGCGCCGGCATACAAGGGGTAATTCAGCCTCATTGTGTGCGGCACTAGCCTTTTTCCCAGGTGGCAGCCGGTCGGGGCGGTTCTTACCTGTTGGCAGGCCAGAAATTTTCTTTAGGACCCCGGTGCGCGTGCCGGTGCCCCAGGGGCATCGCACAAGGCCGGGCTGCCGGTTTCAGGACCCTGGAGGGCGCTTTCCGAAGGCGGACCGGACCGGCGGCACATGAGGAGGCTGCGTTTCATCGATGGCGAACCACGTCGCAACCACGCTGCGCCAGACGGCCCACGCCAAGGCCCCGGCCGACCCCCCGGCCGCCGCCGCCCTGACCTCCTCGCCGGTGACGGTCGTCCAGCAGCAGCCGGTGCTGCAGAACGGGGCCCTCAGGACCTCCGGCGGGGATACCGAGGCCGACGCGGACCAGACGGAAGAGAGTGCGATGGACGACAGCCACGCCGTCGACGGCATCGCGGCCGATCTCGATGCAGAGGCGCCGGCGGTGCCGTCGGCTCCGCCCGACCCGGCGATCATCGCGCAGATCGAGGCGGAGATTCCCCGCCTGCGCCGGTTCGCCCGCGCCATGGTGCGCGACGCCACGCTCGCCGACGACCTCGTCCAGGAATGTCTGGAGCGCGCGCTGTCGCGCCTTCACCTGTGGCGTCCGGGCAGCAACCTGCGCGCCTGGCTCTTCACCATCCTGCGCAACCTGCACATCAACGGCGTCCGCCGCCGCCAGACCGTGGTGGACATCGATGCCGAGGCGCAGGCCAGCATCGGCGCCGCCCCCGGCTCGCAGTTCGTCCGGCTGGAACTGCGCGACCTGCGCCGAGCGCTCGGCCTGCTGCCCACCGAGCAGCGCGAGGTCGTTCTGCTGATCGGCCTGGAGGGCATCTCCTACGGCGAGGCGGCCGACATCCTGGGGATCTCCATCGGCACCGTGAAGTCGCGCCTGTCGCGCGGCCGTCGCGCCCTGCGCCTGCTGATGGAAGGCCGCAGCCCCGGCGAGGACGAGGAGGACTGATCCTCCCGCCTTCGCGTCCTCCCGCCCGCGCTCTGCCCAGAAAACAAAACCGGCAACGCCGTGTCAGGCGTTGCCGGAAAGGTGCGAGGCTAACATCGAGAGGCTTTCAAGGTAACTGGCGCCCGTACGGGGACCGCCTCCGGCTCCGTTCCGCGAAGGGAAGGGCGCCGGAGGCCTCCGGGTCTAGCGGCGCCTGACCAGACCCAGAATCAGGCTGGCTGCGAACAGCACCAGGAAGAGGAAGAACAGGATCTGCGCGATACCCGAAGAGGCCGACGCAATCCCGCCGAAACCAAGTGCGCCGGCGATCAGCGCGATGACGAAGAAAACCAGAGCCCAATAGAGCATCCTACCCTCCCTCGCCCCGGTGGAAGCGTCCGAACACTTCCGCCGGCGATCAACAGTCAAGCGGTGCATCGAGGCCTCGAACATCGGCCGCGATGCGGGTGTCTGGATGCAGAACACCGTCCCTGTACGAAGGTTCCGCTGGGCGGGTGCCGGAGGATCTTTTTCTTGAATCGTGCCGGCGATCACTTCGTCGGGGCCGCCCGATGCTGGTGAAACGCAGCCCGGCCGTGACCGTGACCGCAACACCTGCGCGGAACCCCTGTTGACGCATCGACAACCGGCGCCAGCCCGGCGCCTTGCGACGACTTCAGGAGAGGTCAGACATGAAGACGAAACTGATGCTGGCGGCGGCCGCAGCCGCGACCCTGGCGGCCGCGCCGGCCGCCCTGGCCCAGACCTCGGGCAGCCCGTCCTCCAACATGCCCTACGAGCGCTCCACCTCCTCGGGCCTGCCGAGCACCAGCCCGCAGGTCGAAAGCCTGCCGGGCTTCCAGCCCGATCCCTGGTCGGACGACAGGTCCGGCGGAGCGGCCTCCACCTGGTCCTCGCAGCCGCGCGCCGCGCAGAGCGGCTCGACCGCCGGCAGCGGCATGTCGGGTACCTCGATGTCGGGCAGTTCGATGTCCGGCAGTTCGATGTCGGGCAGCGGCATGTCCGGCAGCACCGGCGCCTCGTCCGACCGCGGCTATACCGGTTCCGCCTCGACCGGGGCCGCCGCCGGCAACCGCCGCAGCGTGACCGACGGCGTCACCAGCTCGCAGATCCAGTCGCGCCGCGGCCGCGGCCAGAACGACATGGAGCTGAAGCAGACCTCGCTGCTGAACCAGTTCAGCGCCGCCGGCTGGGCGGCCGTCCGCGACTTCCGCAAGGACGGCGACCGCTACGTCGCCGAGGCGCAGGACCGCAACGGCCGCTGGTCGACCGTGGAGCTGGATCCGGCGACCGGCACGATCACGCCGCGCTAATCCAGCAGGTGCCTCCAGGTGCCGGCGAGGCGGCCGTAGCCCGCCGGCACCCGCGCCTCGTACAGCGGCAGGGGCTGGCGCAGCCGTTGCCCGGCGTCGCGGCCGAGCGTCCGTACCGCCATCTCCGTCGCGCCGCCGACCGGCAGCAGGCCGGAGGGTGCCAGCGGCACCACCAGCGACAGTCCGTAATCGACCCGCCCGCCGAGCCGCGTCCGGCCGCGGTCCGGCCCCCCGGTCCAGGTGATCCGGCCGTTCAGCCGCCATCCCCCGTCGAACCGCCGGTCGAGCTCCGCCGTGGCTCCCCAGTCGCCGCCGAGATAACGGCCGGCCCGCAGGATCGCCGTGGCCGCCGCCCCCGGCTCCTCGAGATAGAGGCTGGCATGGCCGGTCAGCCGGCCGCTGCCCGCGGCGATGCCGAAGGGCTCGCCCGCCGGCCGCTTCCAGACCTGGTTGAGGTCGAGCCCCACCGCCCAGCGGGCCGTGAGCGGCTGGTGGAGCAGTTCGCCGCCGACACCGCCGAACATCTCCTCGAACTGGCCGGCCGACAGCCGCATCGTCCAGCCCGGCGCCGGGTCGGCGAGCCAGGCGGCATAGAGATGCTCCAGCCCCAGCAGCGGCCTGGTGTAGAGCGGCAGGTCGCTGCGCACCGGATCCGCCGCCGGCAGGGCATGGTTGTCGAGCGTGCCGGCATTGCCGCCCAGATTGACCCGCAACCCCGCCCCCAGCACCACGCCGCGCCAAGGCTCCAGCCGCAGCCGGGCGTCGGTATGGCCGCGCAGGACCAGCGGATTGCCGACCTCCGACAGGCCGACCTCCGCTCCGGGGTGCAGGCTGAGGTCGAGCCGTCCCGGCCAGCCGGACGGTTCCCCGTGCGGGCGGCCGATGCGGGTGGTGCGCCAGACCTCCTCCGCGCTGCCCCGCCGGCGGGCGGCCCGCTCCAGCTCGTGCCGCAGGATGGTGGTGGAGAGCACGGGCAGCCCGCCGCTGCCGGTGACGACGGTCAGTTCCTCCACCGCCGCCGGCGTCAGCTCCGCGAGCAGCAGGGCCGCCCGCCCGACCTCGCGGGCCAGCGGCGCCGCCGGGTCCCCCGCCGGATCGAGCCACAGCACGGCCCGCCGCCCCTCCACCAGGACCGAGCGCGCCGGCAGCCCCCGCGCCCGGGCGATCAGCAGGACCGCCTGCGCCGGCGGAGCGGCCTCGGCCGACGGGCGCGGTCCGATGGCCGGGGCCGGGGCCGGCGCCTCCCGCCCGGCCGTACCGGGATCGAGCCGCCCGCTCAGCCGCAGCATCACCCGCCGTCCCTGCTCGATCCCCACCCCCATGTCGATCCACGGAAAGGGGCGGTAGCTGAGGCCGGCATTGATCCCGCTTCCCGCGCGGAAGGCGGCATCCTCCCGGCGCTGCGCCCGGAACCGGTCGCCGCTGTATTCGAGCTTGACCGAGAGATCCGGCACCGGCGTGTGCCACTCCACCCCGCCGAACAGCGCGACGCGCTCCCCGGTGAACCAGCTCCGCGGCCCGGTGGCGGCCTCCCGGGCGGAAGGGTCGCGGTCGCGGCGGAACCGGCTCCCGAACAGGCGCAGCGGGTTGCGCAGATGCCCCGCCTCCCCCAGCGATCCCCAGCCGAGGCCGAGCGTCAGGTCGAGGTCCCACCAGCGCCGCGAGGCGACGAGATACTCCCCCGCGAAGCGCCCCTTGCCGGACAGCACCGGCCCGGCGCCCGTCAGGTCGCGCCCGCCGATGGCGAGCGCCGGCCACCACGCCCCCTCGTCGAGCAGCCGGAGCTTGGCATCGAGGCCCGGAGCCGACAGGCCGTAGGGGTTGGGATGGACCGTCTCGCGCGCCACCACCTCCAGCCCGGGGGAGAGCTGCGCCCCGACCGTCAGGTGCCGGTGGAGCCCGCCCAGCACGGTCAGCCCGGCGCCGGGCGTTCCGTCCGGCAGCATCCGCGCGCTCGGCACCTGCAGCAGCCCGACCGTTCCCCAGTCCGACCGGGATGGCCCGACCTCGGCCGCGGCGACGCCGGCGGCGAGGCCGGCGGTGAGGAGGGGATAGGCAAGCGTCTTCACGCCATGGTCGCATCAGTCGGAGTTCATGTCCGATCCATGGCGTAACAGTCATGCATATGCAACCGAAAACGGAGCGCTCCCGCCGGCCGGGTCCGTCAGCCGGCCTCCGGAACCGCCTCGGCCCGGCAGGCCAGCCCCAGGGTTTCCGCGGTGTTGGCGACGGCGGACAGGCAGACCTCGGCCCGGTCGGCCGGCAGCCAGACCGAGAAGCGCACCGTGTAGCGCTCGCCCTCGCGGTCGGGCAGGGTCTGGGCGTCCAGCCGGACGATGTTGGCGGCGAACTCCGTGAAGATCTCCGACAGCCGGGCGATCAGGCCGGGCTGGTCGCCGCCGCTCACCTCCACCCGGTGGGTGATGGTCGCCTGCGGTCCCGGATCGGGATCGAACCGGTAGGGCGTGACCTCGATCCGCGCGCCGGCCAGTTCCGGCAGGCTGGCGAGGCCGGACTCGACCTCCGCGGTCGTCAGGCTGTCGGGCAGTTCGCAGACGGCGGAGAACTCGGCGCCGGTGCCGAGCGCGGCGAAGCTCGCGTCCCGCAGGTTGATGCCCAGCGAGAAGAGATGCCCGGTGATGCCGGATACCAGCCCGACGCGGTCGGGGCAGATGGTGGAAACCAGGGCAAGCGTGGCCAAGATCGTCCTCCCTTCCTTGCACGGCCCGGCCGCACCACCCGTCCGGACGAGCGCGGAACCGGATGCCGATGGGGAGATGGTAAGATCTTATCCGGCGAAGGGCAGCATAATTGCCGCGTTGCGGCCTTTAACCTCGAACGGCGATCTCAAGGAGGAGAGGGTTGCCCGCAGGCGCGGAGGCTCCGCTGCTTCTGCGCTGCCAGACGACTGCCTCATAGTGCCGCAGGATGGTCACCGCGGCAAAGGCAAATCCCTCGCGAGATACAGCTTGCGGTATATTCACCGCATTAGAAATCTCCGGACGGCGGCGAGCCAATGACCATTCTTCGGAAAAGGGTTGCATCCGTTGCGGCCTCCATCCTGTTGGCCGGTTGTGTGCAAACCCAGGTCGATCTGAAATCGGCGAGCCAGCCTTACGCAGGCGGAACCGAACCTGGCACGGTTTCCATCCCGAAGACCATTCTGATGGTCGCCTGCGCGTCGGCCGATGGATTGGGGGCGCTTCCACCCAGCTCCGAGAACACCAGTATCATCGCTGCCGCCAACTGCGTCCGATATGTCGGCAGGAATAAAAAGGAAAATAAGTCGATCGATATAAATGCCGATGGTAAAGCAGGGACTGCGGGATCCGTCAAGTCGGCGGAACAAGATCAATTGATAAGTAACATTACAATGGATAATATAACATATGAAGAATCTGTCGCCGCCTTCTATGCGGTGTACAGAAATGCGTCGGTGCCGGTCAGAAGGGCGGCGCGGAACCGGGTCCAGGACGACATCATGCGGGCCGCCGACCGCCAGTGCGGGGTCTTCAAGGCAGCCCTGTCGAACTTCGCCGCGAATGAGGAGGCCGCGACCGGACTGGTCGGCGTGCTGTCCGGGTCCCTCGGGACGCTTTTCAAGAGCGCCAGCGCCAGCCGCGGCTTCTCCGCCCTGTCCGGCGCGGCCAGCGGCGCCGGGGCGGTCATCGACCGGAGTTACCTGAAGAACTCCACGCTCAAGATCATCTTCATGGGCCTCGACCTCAAGCGGGAGAAGATCAGCAACCAACTGGTCGGCTATCGGCAGAACGACGACCTCGACAAGTACAGCCTGGAATGGGCGGTGCGCGACGCGATCCAGTACGCCGACGCCTGCAATGTCGAGGAAGCCCTGAGCATGGTGGCCGACAAGGTCAGCACCGGTGGCGGCAAGGAGGCGCCGGACTCCCTTCCCGGTCAGATCGTCACCTTGATCGACGGGCTCAGCGTCGAGAAGTTCGCCGAGTTCATCAAGTCCGATATCCGGAAGGACGCGGATGTCACGCCAGCCGCCGACCTGCAGGCGGTCAAGGCGGCCACGGCCAAGGGGGTGGCCCAGGACGTGGTGACGAACGCGAAGGAAATCTACAAGAAGCACGCGATCTTCGCTTCGCTGGACCGCCAGATCCAGTTGCTCAGCCTGCTCAAGCTCATCAGCAGGTCCTGAGGCCCGGCAGGGCGGTGAGCCGGGAGAAGGGCAAGCTCCCCCGGCTGACCGTTCTTCCCGTCACGCCGCCGTGCCGCCCACCGTCAGCCCGTCCAGACGCAGGGTGGGCTGGCCGACGCCGACCGGCACGCCCTGGCCGTCCTTGCCGCAGGTGCCGACCCCGGGGTCGAGCCGGGTGTCGTTGCCGATCATCGAGACGCGGGTCAGGCTGTCCGGGCCGTTGCCGATCAGCGTGGCGCCCTTCACCGCCGGGCCCAGCTTGCCGTCCTCGATCAGGTAGGCCTCGCTGGCGGAGAACACGAACTTGCCGTTGGTGATGTCGACCTGCCCGCCGCCGAAATTCTTGGCGTAGAGCCCTTTCTTCACCGAGGCGATGATCTCCTCCGGCGCGTGGTTGCCGGGGCGCATCACCGTGTTGGTCATGCGCGGCATCGGGTGGTAGGCGAAGCTCTGGCGCCGGCCGTTGCCGGTCGGCCGCATGCCCATCAGGCGCGCGTTCATGCGGTCCTGCATGAAGCCGACCAGGATGCCGTCCTCGATCAGCGTCGTGCACTGGCCGGGGGTGCCCTCGTCGTCCACGCTGATCGAGCCGCGCGCGTTCTCGATGGTGCCGTCGTCGACGATGGTCACGCCGGGGGCGGCGATGCGCTGGCCCATCAGCCCGGCGAAGGCCGAGGTCTTCTTGCGGTTGAAGTCGCCCTCCAGCCCGTGGCCGATCGCCTCGTGCAGCAGGATGCCGGGCCAGCCGGCGCCCAGCACCACGGTCATCTCGCCGGCCGGCGCGTCGACCGACCCCAGATTGACCAGCGCCTGGCGCAGCGCCTCGTCCACGAAGCTCCGCCAGGTCTCGGGCTTCAGGTAATGCTCGTAGGTGACCCGGCCGCCGCCGCCATGGCCGCCCGTCTCCATCCGGCCGTTCTCCTCGACCACGACCGAGACGTTCAGGCGGACCAGCGGACGCAGGTCGGCGACCCGCACCCCGTCGCCGCGCAGGATCTGCACGGCCTGCCACTCGCCGCTGATCGAGCAGCTCACCTGCCTCACGCGGCTGTCGCGCGACCGGGCATAGGCGTCGATCTCCGCCAGCAGCTTCACCTTCTCCTCGAAGGGGACCAGCGGCAGCGGGTTGTCGGGGATGTAGAGCGCGCGGTTGGTGCCCTGCGGCGGCTCGGCCAGCGTGCCGCCATGGCCGGACTTCACCGCGGTGACGGTGGCGGCGGCGCGGCGGATGGCGTCCTCCGACAGGGTGGAGGCATGGGCGAAGCCGGCCGCCTCGCCGACGATGGACCGCAGGCCGAAGCCCTGGGTGGTGTCGAAGCTGGCGGACTTCAGCTTCCCGTCGTCCCAGCCCAGCGATTCGCTCTGCGAATACTCCAGATACAGCTCGCCGTCGTCGGCGCCGTGCAGGGCCTCGGCCACCACCCCTTCGATGCGGGGGCGATCCAGTCCGGCGCGGTTGAAGAAGAGGTCGTCGGTGACGGCAAGCGCGCTCATGGAAACTCCGGGTTCGCGGTGTACGGCTCGTTCGATCGTGTCCCGGCCGAACCTGTCTCGGCCGATCGTATCAGGGCGCCGGCCCAAGCGCGTCCTCGCGCGGACCGGGATGATGTGGTCTAACTGAAGGCGAATAATAGTGTGGCGACGGCGCCGCCATCCGGCAAGGCTTGCTGTCCATGGGAAAGCCACACGGGGGGCAACGGCACTTTGGCGGCGGGGGGCTGCATGGGTGGAATCGGGGCAGGCGACATCGGCACGACCGGAGGCATCGTCACCGGGGGAGGGGCGCGCGGCGACGGGGCCGCGGACCTCGCCGCGGCAAGCCCCGGCGCCACGCGGCGCGGCCTGACCGACCATGCGCTGCGCCTGACCCTGACCAACGAGGTGCACGCCCGCCCGCCGGAGCAGATCGTCTCGCCGGTGCGGGCGACCATGCTGGCCATGCTGTCGGGCGAGGGGGCGGGCGGCGCCGACCGCCGCCATCTGGAGGCGCTGTGCGACTGGGCCGGCGTTCCGCGGCCGGCCCAGGGCGCCACCCACTACAGCGGCTCCTTCGGCAGCTTCCGCCTGAAGTGGGAGCGCCATACCGAATTCTCGACCTGGACCGTCTTCCGGCCCAGCGCCATGCCGGCCGGGACGCTGGTCGACCCCTTCGTCGAGCCGGCGCTGAACGCCGTGCCGCGCGAATGGCTGTCCGGCCTGCCGGGCGAACTGATGGTCGGCGTCCATGTGGCGGTGCTGGCCGCCGATTCGCCGGAACCGTCGTCCAACATGATGGCCGCCATGTTCGGGTCGGAGACCTATGTCGGCTCCCGCCTCGCCGGGCGGGCCGCCACCGCCTGGACCGACTTCCGCATCCATGGCGACGGCTTCTCGCGCATCCTGATCGCCGACCACTCGATGACGCCCAACCAGACCGGGCGGATCGTGCAGCGGCTGCTGGAGATCGAGACCTACCGGGTCATGGCCCTGCTGGCCCTGCCGATGGCGCGCGGCGTGCTGCCCCGCATCGGCCCGATCGAGGCCGGGCTGGCCGACGTCACCACCCGCATCGCCACGCTGCGCGGCCTGCAGGACGAGCGCGACCTGCTCGACCGGCTGACCCTGCTGGCCGCCCAGACCGAGCAGATCGCCGCCGAGACCGCCTACCGCTTCGGCGCCGCCCGCGCCTATCACGAGCTGGTGGAGAAGCGCATCGAGGAGCTGCGCGAGATCCGGATCGAAGGGCTGCAGACGGTGCGCGAGTTCATGGACCGCCGCCTGACCCCGGCGATTCGCACCTGCGAGGCGGTGGAGATGCGGCTGAGCTCCCTGTCGCAGCGGGTGGCGCGCTCCAGCAACCTGCTGCGCACGCGGGTCGAGATCGCCGTCGAAGGCCAGAACGCCGAGCTTCTGCAGTCGATGGACCGCCGCGCCCAGCTCCAGCTCCGCCTGCAGGAGACGGTGGAGGGGCTGTCGGTGGTGGCGATCAGCTATTACCTCGTCGGGATCGTCGGCTATGCCGCCAAGGGCTTGAAGGGGCTCGGCCTGAAGGCGGATCCCGACCTGATCGTCGGGCTGATGATCCCCATCGTCATCGCCTTCGTCTGGTCCGGCGTCCGGCGGATCCGCAAGGTCCTGACCAGCGACCACTGAGGCCGTCTCCCGCCTCTCCCGATTCGGCCGTCCCCGGCGCCCTCCGGGGGAGGAGCGGGGCCGCCTTCGTCCTGTCCCTGCCGATCCGGCGCGGCCGCATGATCCGGATCGCCCCGCCGGCCGTTCCCGTCGCAGGCCGACACCGCAGGCTTGGCTTTGCGGCAATGGTCATATGCGTAACTGATAGTTTCCTCAGCGAACGGACTGCGACAAGCTGTCGCATGGATCAACCCTTTGAAAGGCTCAACCTTTATTCGCTGAAGGGGCGAACAAATCGGCGTCCGAACGGCTCTGCCCAAGGTGCCCGGATCGGGCGTGGGCGGGGGAGAGGAAAGGCTTGTATCCGAGTGTGGTGAAGGGATAATCTCCGGCCGCGGGAAAATGTCGCACCTGAAATGGCGCGAACCGTGCAAAGGCGGAGAACTCCAAGGGCCGGATTTCGCTGCGGAGGCTGATCGTCTCGTATCGAGACCATAACGACACGAATGATTATGCGCCGATGCGGGATCGGTGAAAAGAGACGACCGCGGCCCCGAAGCCAATGTCGCGGCAAAAATGAAGGGGTGGGGATGAAGAGGCTGACTTCTTACGCCGCCGGTCTGGCGGCCATCGCTTCACTGACCGGTCTGTGCGGCACCGCCGCGGCGAACGAGCCCCGCCCCTGGGAGATGGGGTTTCAGCCGGCCGCTTCACCGGTCAAGCACCTGATGGATTCCTTCCACGACCTGCTGACCGTGATCATCGTCGGCATCGTCCTGCTGGTGCTGGCGCTGCTGGTGATCGTGGCCATGCGCTTCAACGCCAGGGCCAATCCGGTTCCCTCCCGCACCTCGCACAACACGCTGCTCGAGGTGGCCTGGACCGTCCTGCCGGTGGTCATCCTGATCGTCGTCGCGGTGCCGTCCTTCAAGCTGCTCTACGCGGCGGAGCGGGTGCCCCAGGCCGACCTGACGATCAAGGTCACCGGCCGCCAGTGGTACTGGGATTACGAGTATCCCGACCATGGCAACATCGCCTTTTCCAGCTACATGATCCAGGACGCGGACCTGAAACCCGGCCAGCGCCGCCTGCTGGAGGTCGACAACCGCGTCGTCATCCCGGTGAACGCGACCGTCCGGATCCTGGTCACCGCGGGCGACGTGATCCACTCCTGGGCGATCCCCTCCTTCGGCGTGAAGAAGGACGGCGTGCCCGGCCGCATCAACGAGACCTGGTTCAAGGCGGAGCGCGAGGGCGTCTATTACGGCCAGTGCTCGGAAATCTGCGGCACGAACCACGCCTTCATGCCGATCGCGGTGGAGGTGGTCTCGCGGGAGGCGTTCGACGCCTGGGTCGCCAGGAACAAGACGGCGATGGCGCCGCCGGCCACCCCGCGCGACGTGGCGGAACTGGCTTCGGCCGCATCGCCGGCGCGCCGCTGACCGCGGCGCCGGGGCAGGGAGCGCCTTCAAAGCGACGGACGGAAAAACGAAACCCGCCGCGCCAGGGGAACCCGGACAACGGGTCGGGCAGCGAAGGGCCGGAAAAAAGAGGGTTAGAGACATGGCAAACGCCACTCCGGGGCAGGCCCACGGGCACGATCACGGGCATGACCATCACGTGCCGGGATTCGTGCAGCGCTGGTTCTATTCGACCAACCACAAGGACATCGGCACGCTCTACCTGATCTTCTCGGTCGTCGCCGGGCTGATCGGCGGCCTGTTCTCGGTGATCATGCGGGCGGAGCTGCAGAGCCCCGGCCTGCAGTTCGTCGGCGACGGGCAGATGTGGAACGTGCTGATCACCGCCCACGGCCTGATCATGGTGTTCTTCGTGGTCATGCCGGCGCTGATCGGCGGCTTCGGCAACTGGTTCGTGCCGCTGATGATCGGGGCGCCCGACATGGCCTTCCCGCGCATGAACAACATCAGCTTCTGGCTGATCGTGCCGGCCTTCCTGCTGCTGCTGGGCTCGGCCTTCGTCGGCACCGGCGCCGGCACGGGCTGGACGATCTACCCGCCGCTTTCCTCGCCGCTCGGCCACAGCGGGCCGTCGGTCGACATGGCGATCTTCGCCCTGCACCTGGCCGGCGCCTCCTCGATCCTGGGGGCCGTGAACTTCATCACCACCATCTTCAACATGCGCGCGCCCGGCATGACGCTGCACAAGATGCCGCTGTTCGTCTGGGCGATGCTGGTGACCGCCTTCCTGCTGCTTCTGGCGGTGCCGGTTCTGGGCGGCGCCATCACCATGCTGCTGACCGACCGCAACTTCGGCACCACCTTCTTCAACCCGGAGGGCGGCGGCGACCCGCTGCTGTTCCAGCACCTGTTCTGGTTCTTCGGCCACCCCGAAGTCTACATCATGATCCTGCCGGCCTTCGGCATCATCAGCCACATCGTGTCGACCTTCTCGAAGAAGCCGGTGTTCGGCTATCTCGGCATGGCCTACGCGATGGTCGCCATCGGCGTGGTCGGCTTCGTCGTGTGGGCGCACCACATGTACACGGTCGGCCTCGACGTGAACACCAAGGCCTACTTCACCGCGGCGACGATGATCATCGCGGTGCCGACCGGCATCAAGATCTTCTCCTGGATCGCCACCATGTGGGGCGGCTCCATCGAGTTCAAGGTGCCGATGCTCTGGGCGATCGGCTTCATCTTCCTGTTCACCATCGGCGGCGTGACCGGCGTGGTGCTGGCCAACGGCGGCCTCGACAACGTCCTGCACGACACCTACTACGTCGTCGCCCACTTCCACTACGTGCTGTCGCTGGGGGCGGTGTTCTCGATCTTCGCCGGCTTCTACTACTGGATCGGCAAGATGTCGGGGCGCCAGTATCCGGAGTTCTGGGGCAAGGTCCATTTCTGGATGACCTTCGTCGGCGTCAACCTCGCCTTCTTCCCGCAGCATTTCCTCGGCCTGTCGGGCATGCCGCGCCGCATCCCGGACTATCCCGACGCCTATGCCGGGTGGAACATGGTTTCCTCCCTCGGCGCCTACATCTCCTTCGCCTCCACCCTGCTGTTCGTCTGGATCGCCTGGCGGACGCTGACCAGCGGCGAGAAGGTGGAGGCGGCCTACTGGGGCCCGCATGCCGGGACGCTGGAATGGACGGTCAGCTCGCCGCCCCCCTTCCACGCCTTTGAGACTCTGCCGCGGGTGAAGTAACAAGGCGCTCCGCCGCGGCCGGGCCGGGTCCGTCCCGACCCCGGCCCGCGGCGGAGAACCGGACGTGACGACAGGAGGAGGGGAAGCGACGATGACGGACCTGACACTGGACCGGGTCCCGGGAGCTTCGGTCGGCGACTATCTGGAACTGCTGAAGCCGCGGGTCATGTCGCTGGTGGTGTTCACCGGCCTCGCCGGCCTGGTGCTGGCGCCGGGCCACCTGCATCCGCTGCTCGCGGGTGTCGCCGTGCTGTGCATCGCGGTGGGCGCCGGGGCGTCGGGGGCGATCAACATGTGGTACGACCGCGACATCGACGCGGTGATGGCGCGCACGGCGAAGCGGCCGATCCCCTCCGGCCGCGTCGGCGCGGAGGAGGCGCTGGGCTTCGGCGTCGTGCTGTCCGCCGCCTCCACGCTGTTGATGGGGCTGGCGGTCAACTGGACGGCGGCGGCGCTGCTGGCGCTGACCATCGGCTTCTACGTCTTCGTCTACACGATGTGGCTGAAGCGGCGCACGCCGCAGAACATCGTGATCGGCGGGGCGGCCGGCGCCTTCCCGCCGATGATCGGCTGGGCGGCGGTCACCGGCTCGGTCGACCTGCCGTCGATCCTGCTGTTTTTGCTGATCTTCCTGTGGACGCCGCCGCATTTCTGGGCGCTCGCCCTGTTCCGCAACGGCGACTACACCCGCGCCGGCGTGCCGATGATGCCGGTGGTGGCGGGGCCGGAGGCGACGAAGCGGCAGATGCTGCTCTACACGCTGCTGCTGCTGCCGGTGGCGGCCGCCCCGGCCTTCGTCGGGATCGCCGGCCCGGCCTATCTCGCCGGCTCCACCCTGCTCGGGCTGATGTTCGTCGGCTGTGCGCTGCGCGTCCTGCGCGCCACCGACGACCGCCCGGCCAAGCGGATGTTCGGCTTCTCGATCCTGTATCTCTTCCTGCTGTTCGCCCTGCTGGTCGGCGAGCGGCTGATCAGCGGAGGTGGGGCATGACGGCGATGGACGACAACGAACGCGAACGGCTGCGCCGCCTGCGCGGCCGCAACCTGGCGGTGCTCTTCGCGCTGCTGGCCCTGGTGGCGCTGTTCTACGGCATCACCGTCGTGCGGATGAGCGGCGGCTGAGCCGCCCGGTCCAGGGAGGGATCATCGGGATGAACGACCAGACCCGTCGCCGGAACAGGATCGTCCTCGTCTCCCTCCTCGGGATCGTGGCCGGGATGGTCGGGCTGGCCTATGCCTCGGTGCCGCTCTATTCGCTGTTCTGCCGGGTCACCGGCTTCGGCGGCACCACCCAGCGGGCGGAGGCGGCGCCCGGCCGCGTGCTCGACCGCAAGGTCACGGTCCGCTTCAACGCCGACGTCAACGGCGGCCTTTCCTGGGGCTTCCGGCCCGAGCAGAGGGAGGTGACGCTGAAGCTGGGCGAGATGGGCTTCGCCGCCTACCAGGCGGAGAACAGGGGCTCCCGCCCCACCGTCGGCACGGCGGTCTTCAACGTCACGCCCGACAAGGCGGGGGCGTACTTCAACAAGATCCAGTGTTTCTGCTTTACCGAGCAGGTCCTGCAGCCGGGGCAGTCGGTGGACATGCCGGTCGCCTTCTTCGTCGATCCGGCGATGAACGACGATCCGAACATGGAGGACGTCACCACCATCACCCTGTCCTACACCTTCTTCCGCGCCAAGGACAGCGACGCCGTCCTGGCGCAGCAGCAGGCGGCGCAGCAGGCGAACGATCAAAAGGCGGCACCGAAGACGACCGCGACGAACTAACGACATGTGGGGTTGAGAGACGATGGCCGACATCACGCACGGGAACCTTGCGCATCACGAGCCATCCGGCCACGCGCCGGTCGAGGGGATTCCGCATCCCTACCATCTGCTGAGGCCCAGCCCCTGGCCGCTGCTCGGCGCCTTCGCCGGCGGCCTGCTGGCGACCGGGATGGTCGTCTACATGCACGACGGCGGAGCCTTCCTGCTGGTCCTCGGCCTGCTCGCCGTCCTCGGCGTCATGTTCGGCTGGTGGCGCGACATCATCCGCGAGGCGGTGGTGGAGAAGGCGCACACCCCGGTGGTGAAGATCGGCCTGCGCTACGGCATGGCCCTGTTCATCGCGTCGGAGGTGATGTTCTTCGCCGCCTTCTTCTGGGCCTTCTTCGACGCCTCGCTGTTCCCCAAGGTGTCGCCGGCCAACCCGGACGGCGTCTGGCCGCCGCCTTCGATCGCGACGATCGACCCGTTCCACATGCCGCTGATGATGACGCTGATCCTGCTGCTGTCGGGCGTCACCGTCACCTGGGCGCACCACGAGATCATCGAGGGCAACAACCGGCAGGCCGCCAAGGCGCTGGGCATCACCGTCCTGCTCGGCGCGATGTTCACCTTCTTCCAGGGCTACGAGTACGCCCATGCCGAGTTCAAGTTCACCGACGGCATCTATCCCTCGACCTTCTACATGGCGACCGGCTTCCACGGCTTCCATGTGCTGGTCGGCACCATCTTCCTGGCGGTCTGCTGGATCCGCACCCTGAAGGGCCACTTCACCCCGCGCAGCCATTTCGGCTTCGAGGCGGCGGCCTGGTACTGGCACTTCGTCGACGTGGTGTGGCTGTTCCTGTTCGTGTCCGTCTACTGGTGGGGCGGCATGGGCGGCACGCCCGGCCACTGAGCGGCCGCCGCGGAACAGGCAGCAGGGGACATGGTTTGACCGAAACCCATTACCCTCGTGTTTCCCCCTTCACCGCGGGCCTGCGCTGCGCTTGCCCGCGCTGCGGCCGGGGGAAGCTGTTCCGCGGCTTCCTCACCGTGGCGGACCGCTGCGCGGTCTGCGGACTGGACCTCGCCCGGCAGGACAGCGGCGACGGGCCGGCCGTGTTCCTGATCTTCATCCTGGGCTTCCTGGTGGTGCCCGTGGCACTCTGGGTGTCGATGACCGTCAACTGGCCGCTGTGGCTTCACACGATCGTCTGGAGCGTCGTCGTGCTGGGCCTGACGCTCGGCATGCTGCGGCCGGCCAAGGCCTACGTGGTCGCGCTCCAGTACCGTTACCGCCGCAGCGACCTCGAAGAGGGGCCGAAGGCCTGAGCGGCCTTCGTCCGACCGCCATGGCCTCCTTCCGCCCGACCCTGCGCGCCACCTTCATCACCATTCCGGCCGTCCTCACCATGCTGGGGCTCGGCACCTGGCAGCTCCATCGCCTGGGCTGGAAGGCGGAACTGATCGAGCGGGTGGAGCAGCGGGCGGCTGCGGCCCCCGTCCCGCTGCCGGCGACGCTCGACGACCCGGCGGAGTGGGAGTTCCGCCAGGTCACCGTCTCCGGCCGCTTCCTGCACGACAAGGAACTCCTCCTCCTCGCCCGCCCGCACCAGGGGCAGGCCGGTTACGAGGTGGTGACCCCGCTGCGGCGGGACGACGGCGCCGTCCTGCTGGTCAACCGCGGCTTCGTTCCGATGGACCGCCGCGCCGCCGTCAGCCGTGCACAGGGACAGGGGAGCGGGCCGGTGACGATCCGCGGCACCGTCCGCCTGCCGCCGCCGTCCGGCCTGTTCCAGCCCGACAACAGCCCCGGCGCCGACGTCTGGCGCCGCCTCGATCCGCCCGCCATGGCGGCCGCCGTCGGGCTGCCCGCCGTGCCGCCGCTGGTGGTGGAGGCGCTGCCCGGCCAGAGCCCCGGCGGGCTGCCGGCCGGCATCGCGCCGCGGGTCGAGCTGCCCAACAACCACCTGCACTATGCGCTGACCTGGTATGGCCTTGCGGTCACGCTGATCGCGGTCTACGTCCTCTCGCAACGGCGGTCCGGCGCGGCGCCGGACGGCAGGAACGGCCACCACAAGGACGGGCAAACCGTATGACCGCTTACCAGGACCTCGAAAAGCGCTTCGCCCGCATCGCCGCGATCGGCGACGCGCTGGGCATCCTCGGCTGGGACACCCAGACCATGATGCCGGCCGGCTCCAACGACAGCCGGGGCGAGCAGACCGCCACCCTGTCGGTCCTGGCGCATGAGCTGATCACCGACCCGCGCGTCGGCGACTGGCTGGCCGAGGCGGAGGCCGACGGCACCCTCGACCTCTGGCAGCGCGCCAACCTGCGCGAGATGCGCAGCCGCCATCTCCACGCCACCGCCGTGCCCGTGGAACTGGTGGAGGCGACCAGCAAGGCGATCACCTCCTGCGAGATGCTGTGGCGCAAGGCGCGGGCCGAGAGCGACTTCGCCATGCTGCTGCCGTCGCTGGCCGAGGTGCTGCGGCTGGTGCGCGAGGGGCGGAGGCCAAGGGGGCGGCCATGGGCATCTCGCCCTACGACGCCCTGCTGGACGAGCATGATCCCGGCGCCCGGGCCAGCCGCATCGACGGGCTGTTCGACGAGCTGGCCGGCTTCCTGCCCGATCTGATCGGCCGCGTGCTCGACCGTCAGGCGTCGCAGCCGCAGCCCCTGAGGCCCGAGGGGCCGTTCCCGGTCGAGACCCAGCGCGCCCTCGGCGAGCGGCTGATGCGGCAGGCCGGCTTCGACTTCGAGCGCGGGCGCCTCGACGTCTCGCTGCATCCCTTCTGCGGCGGCGCCAACGACGACGTGCGCATCACCACCCGCTACGACGAGTCCGACTTCACCTCCGCCCTGATGGGGGTGATGCACGAGACCGGCCATGCGCTCTACGAGCAGGGGCGCCCGCGCGACTGGTTGCGCCAGCCGGTGGGGCAGGCGCGCGGCATGGCGGTCCATGAGAGCCAGTCCCTGCTGATCGAGATGCAGGCCTGCCGCTCCGCCGAGTTCCTCTCCTACCTCGCCCCGCTGGTCCGCGAGGCCTTCGGCGGCAGCGGCCCGGCCTGGGAGGCCGACAATGTCCGCCGCCTCTACAGCCGGGTGGAGCGCGGCTTCATCCGGGTCGACGCCGACGAGGTGACCTATCCCGCCCACGTCATCCTGCGCTACCGGCTGGAGCGGGCGATGATCGCCGGCGACCTCGCGCTGGCCGACCTGCCGGGCGCCTGGAACGACGGCATGAAGGAGCTTCTGGGGGTGGTGCCGCCCGACGACCGCCGCGGCTGCCTGCAGGACATCCACTGGCCGGGCGGCGGCTGGGGCTATTTCCCCAGCTACACCCTGGGGGCCATGACCGCCGCCCAGCTCTTCGACGCCGCCTGCCGCGCCGAACCGGGCATCCGTCCGGCGCTCGCCCGGGGCGACTTCGCGCCGCTGGTCGGCTGGCTGCGCAGCGCCGTCCACGGCCAGGGGTGCCTGCCGGCCTCCGGTGACGAGCTGCTGACCAAGGCCACCGGCCGGCCGCTCGACAGCGCGGTCTTCCGCCGCCATCTGGAGACGCGCTACCTCGCCGTTTGACCGCGTTCTTGCTCCGTACCGCGCGCCTGCTATCCTCGGGGCGGCATCCGGCGGGCGGCCGTCCGGCCATTGTGCCGGGGATGCACAATGACCGTGTACGGTCGATCGCGGCAACCGGTTGAAATGGAAGGAGAAGGCGGCATCTGTCGAATTGTGCGCCGGATGATCACCGCACAATGCGCCTGATCCCGCCACTTCCGCCACTTCCGCCACGTCCGCCGGTTCGGCCGCCGGTTCGGTCGCCCGGCGGCCTGCGCATACCGTCCCCTCCCGTGGGCCGGGAGCGGCAAGCCCCTGCAAGGCTTGCGTGGATTGGGGGTCCTCGCTAACTATGACCGCCTAAATCTCGCGGAGTGTCTGTGGTGCAGTACGTCAGCACGCGGGGCGCGGCCCCGGTCCTTGGGTTCGAAGACGTTCTTCTGGCCGGTCTGGCCCGCGACGGCGGGCTCTATGTGCCGAAGAGCTGGCCGCGCTTCACCGAGGACGACATCCGCGCCATGCGCGGGCTGCCCTACAGCGAGGTCGCCGTCCGCGTCATGCTGCCCTTCCTCGGCGGCGCCATCGCCGAGGACGAGTTCCGCGCCATCGTCAAGGACGCCTACGCCACCTTCGACCATGCCGCCGTGACCCCGCTGGTCCAGCTCGACCAGCGCAACTGGGTGCTGGAACTGTTCCAGGGGCCGACCCTCGCCTTCAAGGACGTGGCGCTGCAGCTTCTCGGCCGCCTGTTCGACCATGTGCTGGCCAAGCGCGGGCAGCGCGTGACCATCGTCGGCGCCACCTCCGGCGACACCGGCTCCGCCGCCATCGAAGCCTGCCGCGACCGCGCCAACATCGACATCTTCATCCTGCATCCGAAGGGCCGGACCTCCGAAGTGCAGCGCCGGCAGATGACCAGCGTGCTGTCCTCCAACGTCCACAACATCGCGCTGGCCGGCACCTTCGACGATTGCCAGGACCTCGTGAAGGCGATGTTCAACGACACGGATTTCCGTGACCGGATGGGGCTGTCGGCGGTCAACTCGATCAACTGGGCCCGCATCATGGCCCAGATCGTCTATTACTTCGTCGCCGCCGTGGCGCTCGGCGCGCCGGACCGCAAGGTCGCCTTCACCGTGCCGACCGGCAATTTCGGCAACGTCTATGCCGGCTATGGCGCCCGCGCCATGGGGCTGCCGATCGAGACGCTGGTGGTGGGCTCCAACTCCAACGACATCCTGGCGCGCTTCTTCGCCAGCGGGGCGATGACCGCGGCGCCGGTGGTGCCGACCATCAGCCCCAGCATGGACATCCAGATCTCCTCCAACTTCGAGCGGCTGCTGTTCGACCTGCTGGACCGCGACGGCGCCGCCGTGACCGCGGCGCTCAACCGCTTCCGGGCGGAGGGCCGGTTCGAGGTGACGCAGGCCCAGCTCGACCGGGCGCTGGCGATCTTCGCCGGCAACCGCGTGGACGAGGACGCGACGCTCGCCACCGTCAAGGCGGTGTGGGAGGAGAGCGGCTATCTGCTCGACCCGCACACGGCGGTCGGCGTGGCGTCGGCCCGCGGCATCGCCACCGACCCGACGGTCCCGATGGTCGTCCTGGCCACCGCCCACCCTGCCAAGTTCCCCGACGCGGTGGAGAAGGCGACCGGCCGCCGGCCGGCCCTGCCGCCGCGGCTCGCCGACCTCTACGAGCGGGAGGAGCGCCTGTCCGACCTGCCGAACGATCTGGCCGCGGTCCAGGAGTTCGTCGCCGCCCGTGCCCGTGCCGCCCGGGAGGCGGCATGAGTTCCGTGCGTGTGACCACGCTGCCGAACGGCCTGCGCGTCGCCACCGACAGCATGCCGGACGTGCAGTCGGTTTCGCTCGGCTGTTGGGTGGGCGTCGGGACCCGGAACGAGACGGCGGAGGTCAACGGCGTCGCCCATCTCGTCGAGCATATGCTCTTCAAGGGGACCGAGCGGCGCAGCGCCTTCCGCATCTCCGAGGAGATCGAGAATGTCGGCGGCCAGCTCAACGCCTACACGACGCGGGAGCAGACCGCCTATTACGCCAAGGTCCTGCACGAGGATACGGCGCTGGCGGTCGACCTGATCGCCGACATGCTGCAGAACTCGGCGCTGGACGAGGAGGAGCTGGGGCGCGAGCGCGCCGTCGTCCTGCAGGAGATCGGCCAGTCGGTCGACACCCCCGACGACATCATCTTCGACCATTTCCAGGCCACCGCCTATCCGAACCAGGCCATCGGGCGGCCGGTGCTCGGATCGGCGGAGATCGTCGGGGCGCTGCCGCGCTCGGCGCTGATCGACTACATCCACGGCAATTACGGCGGTCCCAGCCTGGTGCTGGCGGCGGCCGGCCGGATCGAGCACGACCGGATGGTGGAGCTTGCGGAGAAGGCCTTCTCAGGCCTGTCCGACCGCCCGGCCGGGCCGGTGGAGCCGGCGCGCTATGCCGGCGGCGACTATCGCGAGATCCGGGACCTGGAGCAGCTTCACCTCGTGCTCGGCTTCGACGGGGTCGGGGTCCATGACCCGGACTTCTACGCCCACTCCGTCCTGTCCACCCTGCTGGGCGGCGGCATGTCCTCCCGCCTCTTCCAGGAGGTGCGGGAGAAGCGCGGGCTCGTCTACTCCATCTACACCTTCACCGGCGGCTATGGCGACGGCGGCCTGTTCGGCGTCTATGCCGGCACCGGCGAGGAGGAGGCGACGGAGCTGTTGCCGGTGGTCTGCGACGAGATCGTCAAGGTCGGCGCGACCGTGACGGAGGAGGAGGTCGCCCGTGCCCGCGCCCAGCTCAAGGCCGGGACGCTGATGTCGCTGGAAAGCAGCATGTCCCGCTGCGAGCAGCTCGGCCAGCAGTTGCTGATCTACGATCGTCCGGTTCCCGTCGAGGAGATCGTGCGCAAGATCGACGCCGTCGACCGCGCCGCCGTCGTCGCCGCCGCCGAGCGGCTGCGGGCCAGCCGGCCGACCGTCGCCGCCATCGGCCCCGTCGGGCGGCTGGAGGATTATGACCGCATTGCCGCACGTCTGTCCTGAGGCCGGTTGCCGATGATCCGTCTGCTGGGCAGTGGCCTGATCGGTCCGCCGGCCGTCCGACTGGACGGTCCCACCTGCTATATCCGCCCGCCGCTCCCGCGCGACTGGCGGGAATGGGCGGACCTGCGGTCGGTGTCGCGCGGCTTCCTGACGCCGTGGGAGCCGACCTGGCCGGCCGATGCCCTGACCCGGACGGCCTTCGGCCGCCGGCTGCGGCGGCAGGCCCAGGAATGGCGGGACGATCTCGGCTACAGCTTCCTCGTCTTCGAGCGGGAGACCGACGCGCTGGTCGGCGGCCTCGGCCTGACCAACGTCCGGCGCGGCGTGGCCCAGATGGGGACGCTCGGCTACTGGGTCGGGCAGCCCCATGCCCGGCGCGGCTTCATCTCCGGCGCGACGCGGCTGGTGCTGGAGTTCGCCTTCGGCCAGCTCGGCCTGCATCGGGTGGAGGCCGCCTGCCTGCCGACCAACGAGCCGAGCCGCGGCCTGCTGGAAAAGGTCGGCTTCACCCACGAAGGCTATGCGCGGGGCTATCTGCGCATCGACGGGGTGTGGCGGGACCATGTGCTCTACGCCATCCTGCGCGAGGAATGGCAGAGCCAGCGCTGACCCGGGCCCTCTCTTTTTCGCGACCGGTCCGCGACCGTCCGCTTAACCAGCGGTTAACCGGCCCAGGGCATTCTTCGGAAAGATCGAATGCCAATCCGGTGATATCATGTCTCAGAAGCCGACCTGGACGAAAGAAAACGCCCATCACTACGCCGTCGAGCTGGCCGGCCGGCGGGTGGACCTGCAGTACGAGCAGTCGGGGTTCCAGAGCGGCTGGGCGGTCTATGCCGGGGACCGGCTGATCGAGCGCTGCGCCGAACTGATGCAGGCCCGCGGCCTCGCCCTCCGGCTGGCCACCGCCGGCGCCTGATCCGCCGCTAGATCCCTCAAGGCTGCGGCCTTGCGTCCCGACCCGGACGCAAGGCCGTTTTGCTGTGCGCCCGGGTCAGTTGACCAGGCGCAGGACGGTATCCAGCCGGCCCTTGCCGCCCTTGTCCAGCCAGGTGGCCGTCATCCGGCCGTCCGGCCGCAGGCGGTAGCGCAGGACGTTGCGGCCGTTCTCGTCGAAGACCAGCTCGCCGTTCTCGATGCGGCCCTTGCGGCGGACCCGCTCGAACTTCTGCTCAGGGTCGACGCCGGGGCCGAGGACATAGTCGGCGGTGATGCTGTCGCCGTCCGTACCGTCCACCGCCAGCGCGACCTCGCGGCCGTTGATGTAGGTGCCGTACCACAGCCCGACGAAGGGGCGGATCATGGAGGTCGCCTGCGACCCGCCGGCCGAGGCGCTGCCGGGAAGGGCGGCCTGCAGCAGCTCGTTGCTCGGCGTGCGGCCCCAGCTCTCGTCGCAGGGCGGATCGCCGGCGCGCGGCGGCGCCTCGGCGAAGCGGACGATGCAGCCGGCGAAGCGGCGGACGAACAGGCCGGTGTTGGCCGCGCCATGGCCGACGAGCTGGGCCGGCTGGTCGACCACGAGATGGTCGAGCCCGCGGGCGGCGAGGATGCCGCGCGCCGGCTCCCCCCGCCCGCCCGGATCGAAGTCGTCGCCGTGGAAGAAGAACAGCATGACCCGGGCGCTGCGGACGTTGCGCAGGATCGGCCAGAGCTGCCCGGCGTTCTCCCGGTAGCTGTCGTAGGCTTCGGTGAAGTTGCCGTAGGCGGCGGGGGCGGTGCCGACGACGGCATCCACCCGATCGGTCTGGCCGGCCGCCATCAGCGAGATGAAGGCCCCGAAGGACTGCCCGGTCAGAACGACCTGCCGGTACCCCCTGGTCTTCAGGCTGTCGCTGTAGCCGGCCAGCGCCCGCGAGCTGTTGGGCAGCGTGTCGCTCGCCCGCATGCGGTCGACCCGGAAGACGTCCCACCCGGCCTCCCGGAAAGTCCGCATGTAGAGCGGCGTCGGCGCTTCGGAGTCCTCGCTGTCGACCGAGCGGCCGTGGTTCCAGATCACCGCTCCATGAGCCTTGAGCGGCCCCAGGAGGGTGTTCTCGCCATAGGCCGGCCGCAGGGTGATCTGGGCCGTCGCGGGCATGCTGGCGAAGACCAGGGCAGCCGCCAGCACCGCGGCGAGACGCCCGAGCTTCAAGTTCTTGAGAGTGAGGAGCCGAATAGTCCGCATCGCCCGTCCAGACCCCGTGGGTGGGAATAGGGCCAGCATTCGGCCAGTGGGTTAACGCGAACTTTCCGGCCCGGCGCGGTGTCGGAGCGGACGCATTTTGTCACAGGGCTCGCTACGCGAATGAGAATGACTCGCAAATCGGAACGGACGGCGCTAGGATGCCGCCGTTGCCAACCAAGGAGCGTTCAGCATGTGCAGCACGGTGGGAGAGGGGCGCCCTTCGCCCTGGACGGTGATGGACCTGACGACGGCCGAGCGTGCGATGCTGACCGGGGTGCGCCAGTGGTTCCGCGCCGGAACCGCGGGGGCGATGGCCGCGATGCGGACCGGGCTGAACGTGGCCGGCGTACCGAACACGGCACTCCTGCCCCTGTTCGCCCTGCTCGGCACCTTTGCCGTGACGAGCGCGCTCCGGCCCGAGGTCCGCTGCCCGACCTGCGCCAAGGTCAGTGCGGACGAGGCTGCCTTGCTCGACGCCCTGGCTGCCATGCAGGCGGGGGAGGCGGACACGGCGGCGCAGATCCTCGACCGCTGGCTGCCGACGCTGGCGCTCTGCATGGCCACCGACGCCATGCGGGAACTGTCGGCGATCCTCGATTCCGCCTGCATCCGGCTGCCGCGTCGCCGCCCGGCCCGCATCGTGGCGCTGGCGGCCGAATAGCGCTCATTCCGCAGCCAGGCGGGACGGGGCGGTGCCGAGCATCTTGTGCAGCAGCCACTGGTCGATCGGCACGCGCACCAGGACGCCGTCCGGGGTGCGATAGCTGTATTGCCCGCTTTCCGTCCCGCAGGCCTCATAGCCGAGCCGCTCGTAGAAGGGCAGCACCCGGCCGTTGTCGCGGTCGACGCCCAGTTCCGTGTGGCGGAAGCCACGGGCGACCGCCACCCGCTCGGCTGCAGTGACCAGCCGCGCCCCGAGGCCCTGGCCGCGAAACGGTTCGAACACCCGCAAGGCCCACAGCGTGGCGCGCCCCTGATGCCGCTTGCGCGCGAAGTCGACACAGACCTGTCCGGCCGGGAAGCCGCTCACCTCCGCCACCAGCATGGCACCGGCCCCGCTTTGCTGCATACCATAGGCGTGGGCGATGATCCCGCGATGCGGCGTGTGCAGGCCGAACCATTCCAGACGCGGCAGATCATCGGCCGAGGCCGTCCGGATCGTCACCGGCAGAACGATGGTGCCGCGGTCGAGACTGCCGCCCGCCGGCGTGTCGATATGGTCAATCTGCCTGTTCGCTGCCACGCCCGCCATTCCGGCGTCCTCCGCCCGGTCACTGCCCAGCAAGTCAACGATACCGGATGGCAGCCGTTCCCCACCGCCGCGATCGGTTGGCAAACGAATGGAACACCGTGAATTCGACCGTATGCGAACAGAGATATTCAAATATTCACACCGCCTGTCAGAGAATAAGGTGTCCTCTGCCCGCTTCGTTGATTGACAGTATAGAGGCTTCTTGATAAGTGTCTGATCGAATGTCGCAAGGAAAATGCGCCTTTTGGATTGGAAAGTTGTTTTTCTAAAATTCTCCCTAAATATTCAAGGAAGGGTCGGAGCATGATGCGAGTGGTGAATCTGGGACGGACCGGTCTGTTCGTCGTGATCAAGGGCGGATCGCTCGCCAGCCTTGGTGGCCATTCCTACTGGCGGTCGCTGGACGATGTGTGGCGGGCGGCGCGGGCTGCCGATGTGAAGGTCAGCGATCTGGTGGTGCGGACCTGATATCGGCAGCGGTCGGCGCTGGGTTTGACGCACGGCGGCTGCTTACGATGATTGCACCCTTGCATGAGGTGTGGACGGTGACCGTGGACAGCAGAAGGGGCGGGCCCGCAGGACCCGCCCCTTGGCGTTTTCGGCCGTCCTGCAACCTCGCGATCAGCCGGCCCGGACCCGTGCCAGGAAACGGTCGACCTCCGCCCGCAGGGTCTGCGACTGGCGGTTCAGCTCGGTCGTCGCTTCAAGCATGTTGCGCGCCTCGTTCCCGGCCTCGGCGGCGGAGCTGTTGACCTGCACGATCGTCTCGCTGACCTCCCGGGTGCCGATCGACGCCTGCTGGACATTGCGGGCGATTTCGGTGGTGGCGGCTCCCTGCTCCTCCATGGCGCTGGCGATGGAGGTGGAGATATCGTTGATGCGGGCGATGGTGCCGGAGATCGAGCGGATCGCTCCCACCGCCTCCTGGGTCGCGCCCTGGACGGCGCCGATCTGCGCGTTGATCTCCTCGGTCGCCTTGGCGGTCTGGTTGGCGAGACTCTTGACCTCCGACGCCACCACGGCGAAGCCCTTGCCGGCTTCGCCTGCGCGTGCCGCCTCGATCGTTGCGTTCAAGGCCAGCAGGTTGGTCTGGCTGGCGATGTCGTGGATCAGCTTGACCACCTGCCCGATGCGGCTGGCGGCATCGGCAAGACCCTGGACGGTGGCGTTGGTGCGCTCCGCCTCCGACATGGCCTCGCTGGCGATGGCGGCGGACTGGCTGACCTGATGGCTGATCTCGCCGATCGAGGCCGTCAGCTCCTCGGCGGCGGCGGCCACGGTCTGGATGTTGACCGAGGCCTCTTCGGCGGCGGCGGCGACGACGGTGGACTGTGTGCTGGTCTCCTCGGCCATGCGGCTCATGTTCTGGGCGGTGCCCTGCAACTGCTGGGCGGCGCTCGCGACGGCCTGCACGACCCCCTTCACCTCCATCTCGAAGCTGTCGGCGGTGCTGCCCAGTTCGCGCGAGATGATGGCCGCGGTGTTGAGGTCGACATAGACCGAGGTCGCCAGGTCCATGTCGAGGAACACCGCCTTGTTGATCGCCTGCAGCAGTTGGGCGAGCCGTTCCGGCTTCTTGCGGTAGACCTGGGCGGCGAGCTCCACCAGCTTGTTCATGGTGAAGCAGTAGGCGCCCATGTACCAGCGCGGTTCCAATCCGATTCGCTGGTGCGCCTGGCCGATCTTCAGCACCTGCGCCATGTAGGAGTCGTCGAAGGTGCCGGTGAAGACGTTGCGCAGCCAGTGCTGCTTCTGCATGTCGCGGGCGTGCTGCACCGTGCTGGGGCTGGCCAGCAGGTGGGAGACCTGCGGCACGGTGCGGAGATAGCTGTAGAACTCCTCCAGGATCTGATCGATCCGCTGCGCCAGATAAGGCTGGAACTCGCGCAGGACCGCCTTGGTGGTCTCGTCGATGCGCAGGAAGGTGATGCGGTCGATGATCGACTGGGTTTGGGCGGCGTTCAACATGGAGCTGCTTTCTCCTCTAGCGAAGGGAGCAGCGTACAAAAGTCATATGGCGAAGGCCAGCGCTGCTACCGTGGCGCACATAATGCTCAAGCTACTCAATCCGGTAAGCGGCCACTTTGTCGCAGTTGATCCTCTGGACGCACAATTGATTTCGATCAATCGGCACGAAAAAAACCGGCGGCGCTTTGAAAGCGTCCGCCGGAGACCAGTCAGGACAGGGATGGAGGCACTCTGACGGGCGCCCGGGCCCGGCAGCAGTGTCAGGCGGTCGCGTGGTGCGCCGTCGGACGGCGGAGCGCCTGGGCCGCGCTGAGCACGGCCTTCTGCAGCTTCTCGAACGCGCGGACTTCGATCTGCCGGACCCGCTCCCGCGAGACGGAGAACTGCTGGCTGAGCGCCTCCAGCGTCGAGGGATCGTCCTTCAGGCGGCGCTCGAACAGGATGCGGCGCTCGCGGTCGTCGAGCCGTTCGAGCGCCTGTCCGACCAGCCGGCGGCGCAGGGCCAACTCGTCGGCCTCCGCCAGCATGGCGTCCTGGGTCGGGCGCTCATCGGCCAGCAACTCCAGCCAGTTGGTCTCGCCGTCGGCCGACAGGGTGGCGTCGAGCGAGCTGTCATTGGAGGACAGGCGGCGGTTCATCTCCACCACCTCGGTCTCCGGCACGTCCAGTTCGGTGGCGATGGCGGTGACGGTTTCGGGGGAGAGGTCGCCCTGCTCCAGTTCCTCCATCTGGCTCTTGAGGCGGCGCAGGTTGAAGAACAGCTTCTTCTGGGCGGCGGTGGTGCCCATCTTCACCAGCGACCAGCTGTGCAGGATGTATTCCTGGATGGCGGCGCGGATCCACCAGGTGGCGTAAGTGGCGAAGCGGAAGCCGCGGTCGGGATCGAATTTCTGCGCGGCCTGCATCAGCCCCACATTGCCTTCCGCCACCAGATCGACCAGCGGCAGGCCATATCCGCCGAAGCCGCGGGCGATCTTGATGACGAGGCGGAGGTGGCTGCCGACCAGGCGCTCCAGCGCCCCGGCGTCCCCCTTGTCACGCCAGGCGACGGCCAGGGTGCGCTCCGCTTCCGGTGCGAGGATCGGGAAGCGCTTGGACTCCTCGACGTATCGGGTCAAGCTTGCATTCTCGCCGGTCAGAAGTTTCTTGAGCACGCTTCTTGCCTCCTCTCGAACGCCAGGCCAAGGCGGCAGGATCCCGTGACGGACACCGAAACGATGTCCTTCATCTGCTTGATTATTGTGTCGGGATTAAGGTTGCCGCAGTCATCCGGGGCGCGGTTCCAGTCGTTCCTGCGGGAAACGCCCTTCAGACAATGATAATTTGACCGGTCGATCCAGGGGGATCAAGCCCGTAAACGGACTGCCAGCAGTGTTTTTTCGGCGTATATCCTGCCCGGTCTGCCGTCTGCGGCGTGCAGGCGGTCGGCAGTTCTTACTATCACCGTTGCGAAAAGGCCGACAGACCTTTGTCGGGGGACTAGCCGCCCCCCGCCTTTCCGCAGGTGCCCGCGCTGCCGCTTCCGGCCGAAGCGCATCGTCCATTTTGCCGGGCGGCAGCCCGGACTGCGCGGAACAGCAGAGCCAGGAGTACGATCCCTAGATGGGCCCGGCTCGTCCGGCCGCCACCCGGACGATGGTCATAGGCGGGCGGGGGGCGATGCCCCCCATGCGCGACCCGACGGACGGGGCCGCTGGCAGCCCTTTCGAGGCGCGTGTACCGTATCCTTCGCCATGGTCTGAAAGGGAAGCATCGAGATGCTGGTGCGGGACAGCCGTCCGGAAGATATGGAGGCCGCTCGGGCCATCTACGCCCATCATGTGCTGACCGGTCTGGCGTCCTTCGAGGAGACGCCTCCCGACCGCGCTGAACTCGTCCGTCGCCGGGAGGACGTGCTGGCTCGTGGCCTGCCGTATCTGGTGGCCGAACTGGACGGGCGGGTCGTCGGCTTCGCCTATGCCGGCCCCTACCGGCTGCGCAGCGCCTATCGCTTCGCGGTGGAGGACTCGATCTATGTCGATCCGGCCCTGGTGGGGCAGGGCGTCGGACGCGCGCTGCTGACGGCCCTGATCGACCGGACGACCGCGGCCGGGTTCCGTCAGATGATCGCGGTCATCGGTGACAGCGCCAACTCGGGATCCATCGCTCTGCATGGGCGCTGCGGCTTCCGGCAGGTCGGAGTGCTGCAGGCGGTGGGTTTCAAGTTCGGCCGCTGGGTCGACAGCATCCTCATGCAGCGCCCCCTCGGCGATGGAGATGCCTCGCTGCCGCCGGACTGATGATCGCGAGAAAAGAAAAGGGTCGCGCCATCGACGCGACCCGAGGAGTCTAGGGAGGAAACGCTCCAGGAGCGTATGACGAACAGCATATGCCGCATTGCACAAAAGGCATAGGGGCGTGTTGTCGCACATTCGCTGGCGTATGGGTTGTGGCACGCGAAAGGGCGCATCCGTGTGGATGCGCCCTTTCCGTGGTACGGCAGCGAACCTGTTCCGGAACCGTAAGACGGTAATCGGATCCGTCAGTCGGCGATCACGCGCTTGCGGCCAAGGCCGAGCTTGGTGGCCATCTCGGAGCGGGCCTTGGCGTAGTTGGGCGCGACCATCGGGTATTCGGCCGGCAGGCCCCACTTGGCGCGGTATTCGTCCGGAGACAGGTCGTAGACGGTCTTCAGATGCCGCTTGAGCATCTTCAGTTTCTTGCCGTCCTCCAGGCAGATGATGTAGTCCGGCGTCACCGACTTCTTGATCGGCACGGCCGGGACCAGCTCCACCTTGATGGGGGCGGCCTTCTCCTCGCCCAGATTGCGGAACGCGCTTTGCACGTTGTTGATCAGTGTCGGCAGTTCGTCGACGGAGATGGTGTTGTTGCCGACGAAGGCGGCGACCACCTTGGCCGTCAGTGACTGAAGTTCCGAGGACTCGATGCTCATGGCGACGTTCCGCTCCGGTCCGTTAGGGGTCAGCCGTTGACGGAGTCGCGCAGCTGCTTGGCGGGCTTGAACTTCGGCGCCTTGGATGCGGCGATCTTGACGACCTCGCCGGTGCGCGGGTTGCGACCCTCGCGGGCGGCGCGCTCGGCGACCTCGAAGATGCCGAAGCCGGCCAGACGCACGTCCTCGCCACGGCCCAGGGCGCCGGAGATCCCCTCGAACACCGCCTGTACGACCTTCGCCGCGTCGGCCTTCTTGATGCCGGCGGTGGTGGCGACGGTGTCGATGAGCTCAGCCTGATTCATGCAAAACTCCTTGGGCTCGGTTGGTTTCCGGTTTTCCGAGTTATTGGCAGAACGCCCCCTGTCGCACAAGAGCCAACGCGGCCGTGGCAATGGACGTTGTTTTCGATTGCCCCGGTTCGCGCCCCACCTGTGGCGGGAATGCATCAAGGGGAGCGCCGTCGCCGCATCGGCGGGACAGTGCGGCGGGCAGGACACACCAGGTTTTTTGGCGACTCGCAGGGGGGTACCCATCTTGACCGTTGGCGTCGCGGCACCACTTATGAGGCGTTCGGTTCCGGGCCCCTCTGGCGGCCGAGGCGTCGGCCGTGATGTCGGACACCGCTTGACTGATTGGCTGACGCAGCCCTCTGCCAAGTGGGACATCCCCCATGGATTCGCTCTATGCCACCGTCCTGATGGACGTCATGGGCAAGCCGCTGTGGATCTGGCTTGCCTTCATCGGGATCGTCATGGCCCTGCTGGCCTTCGATCTCGGTGTCCTCAACCGCCGCGACCATGAGATCGGCGTCGCGGAAAGCCTGAAGCTCTCGGCCTTCTACATTGCGGTCGCCCTGCTGTTCGGCGGCTGGGTCTGGTGGTCGATGGGCGAAGAGGCCGGGTTGCAATACTATACCGGGTTCTTCGTCGAGAAGAGCCTGTCGCTCGACAATGTTTTCGTCATATCGCTCATCTTCGGCTATTTCGCCGTTCCGCGGGAGCTGCAGCACCGGGTGCTGTTCTGGGGCATCCTGGGCGTGGTCGTCCTGCGCGGCCTGATGATCGGCGCCGGTGCCGCCCTGGTGTCTGAGTTCCACTGGGTCCTCTATCTGTTCGGCGCCTTCCTGCTGCTGACCGGCGTGAAGATGCTGTTCAGCTCCGCCGACCATGGGCCGGACATCGCGCACAACCCGGTCCTGGGCTTCCTGAAGCGGCACCTGCGGGTGACCGACAGCTTCCACGGCCATGCCTTCTTCGTCCGCCAGCCGGGCGCCGACGGCAAGGCGGCCCTGTTCGCCACCCCGCTGTTCCTCGCCCTGGTGATGATCGAGCTGGCGGACCTGGTCTTCGCGGTGGACAGCGTCCCGGCGATCTTCGCCATCACGACCGACCCGTACCTGGTCTATACCAGCAACATCTTCGCCATCCTCGGCCTGCGCGCGCTCTATTTCGCGCTCGCCGCGATGGTCCACCGGTTCCGTTATCTGAAGTACGCGCTGGCGCTGGTGCTGGTCTTCATCGGCTCGAAGATCTTCTACACCCAGTTCTTCGGCAAGCCGGACCCGCTGATCTCGCTGGGCGTCACGCTGGGCCTGATCGCCGGCGGCGTGCTGGTGTCGCTGATCAAGACCCGGCAGGAGGAGCGTCAGGCCCTGGGGGCGGCGGAGTAGCGCCGCCCACCGGGAAGCGTCTAGAACCCAAGGTCCTGCAACGCCGCGATGGAGGTCGCGGCGTTGACGTGCAGGACGAAGGTGCCGCCCGCGGCCTCCCACGGGTCGCGGGCCTTCTCCCGATCGTCGACCAGCACGCAGCCGGGGCCGCCGTAGCGGGCCTTGTCGCGGGCCATGCAGGTGATGACCGGAACGTGGGCGCCGAGCATCCGGGCGACCCACCGTTTCTTCTGCTCCGGCGCCCAACTGCCGAGCGGCAGCCCGGTCAGGATCGTCGGATGATGCGGCGCGCAGAAGGCCCAGAGCTCCTGCGCGTCATGCATGAACTCCAGCGTGCCGAAGAAGTCGGGGTGGCGGGACAGCTCCCGCCACATCACCTTCATCGGCACCTGTTCCGGCCGCTTGCCCGTGACCGCCCGGACGCCCCGGTCGAAATCGGCCAGGACCCCGTCGAGGTCGAGGAAGAGCTTGCGGCCGGCCACCAGTCCCGCCCCCCGGCTCAGGCGGCGAGGCCGCCGCCGAGCTTGAAGGACGGCTCGGTCTTCTCGCGGATCTCGTCCACGGTCACGCCGGGGGCGAGCTCGATCAGCGTCAGGCCGCCGTCGCCATGCTTGTCGACGCTGAAGACGCCGAGGTCGGTGACGATCATGTCGACCACCCGGGTGCCGGTCAGCGGCAGCGAGCAGGCGTTGAGGATCTTCTTCTCCCCGTCCTTGGCGACATGCTCCATCACCACGATCACGCGCTTGACGCCCGCGACCAGATCCATGGCGCCGCCCATGCCCTTGACCATCTTGCCCGGGACCATCCAGTTGGCGAGGTCGCCGTTGGCGGCCACCTGCATGGCGCCCAGGACCGACAGGTCGATGTGCCCGCCGCGGATCATGGCGAAGCTGTCGGCGGAGGAGAAGTAGCTGCTCTTCTTCAGCTCGGTGATGGTCTGCTTGCCGGCGTTGATCAGGTCCGGGTCCTCCTCCCCCTCATAGGGGAAGGGGCCGATGCCCAGCATGCCGTTCTCGCTCTGCAGCGTCACCTCCATCCCCTCGGGGATGTAGTTGGCGACCAGCGTGGGAATGCCGATGCCGAGGTTGACGTAGAAGCCGTCCTGAAGCTCACGGGCGGCGCGCGCCGCCATCTCTTCGCGGGTCCAAGCCATTGTCGTCGTTCCTCCCGTCCTCAGGCGCGCTTGCGGGTGGTGCGCTGCTCGATGCGCTTCTGGTGGTCCTTGCCCTGGACGATCCGCTTCACGTAGATGCCGGGCGTATGGATCTGGTCGGGGTCGAGCTCGCCGGCGGGAACCAGCACCTCCACCTCGGCAACGGTGATCCTGCCGGCGGTCGCCATCATCGGATTGAAGTTCCGGGCGGTCTTCCGATAGATCAGGTTGCCTTCGGTGTCGCCCTTCCAGGCCTTCACGATCGACAGGTCGGCGACCAGCCCGCGTTCCATCACGTAGGTCTCGCCGTCGAACTCGCGGGTCTCCTTGCCCTCGGCGACCAGCGTGCCGACGCCGGTCTTGGTGAAGAAGGCGGGGATGCCGGCGCCGCCGGCGCGGATGCGCTCGGCCAGCGTGCCCTGCGGGTTGAACTCCAGCTCCAGCTCGCCCGACAGGAACATCTGCGCGAACAGCTTGTTCTCGCCGACGTAGGAGGAGACCATCTTGCGGATCTGCTTGTTCTCCAGCAGGATCCCGAGACCCCAGCCGTCGACGCCGCAGTTGTTGGAGATGACCGTCAGGTCCTTGACCCCGCTCTCGCGGATGGCGGCGATCAGGTTCTCCGGAATGCCGCAGAGACCGAACCCGCCCGCCATGACGGTCATGCCGTCCTTCAGCAGCCCGGCGAGAGCACTCGTGGCGTCTTCATACACTTTCTTCATGGGCGAGCCTCTCCTACCTCCTCGGGGTTGACGTCCGTTCCTGGTCGCGCTCTGGTTCCGGCTCTCCGACATGGCCCGGAGTTCTGCACCGCAACGGCCATCTGTCGGGTCGCAAAACAATCGGCAAAACAATCGTTGGACACAGCGATATAGCCGTAGGCCGTTGGCTGGGCAACCGAAATTGCGCCGCTCCACGCATTTTCCGTACGTAGCCGTATGGGGCCTCATCCTGCACTGCGGCAATTGCGCGCGGAACGCCCAACAGGGGGTGCCCCGGTCGCGCCCGACCGGTTTCCGGAACAAAACGGCTGAGGTTGCGTTTGGTCCTTCACTCTATCGGACAACGGGAGGAGGGCATAAGCGTGGGTACTATTCTTCTGATCATTCTCATCCTGCTGCTCATCGGCGCCGTCCCGGCCTGGCCGCACAGCCGCGCCTGGGGCTACGGACCGAGCGGGATCCTGGGCATCCTGCTGATCGTTCTGCTCGTCCTGCTGCTGATGGGCCGCATCTGATCCGCCGGGGGCGGCGAAGACCAGAGGCTCATGAGGAGCGGCGGGGCCGGCGGAGGGCGAAGAGGAGCCAGCCGACCGGCCCCAGCAGCAGGACCATGACGAGCCAGCCGGTCCGCGGCCCGAAGGGACAGCGGGAGCCCGGCGGCGGACTCCACCGGCCGCCGCGCGGCGACAGCGCCACATGGAGCAGCGGCAGCCCGTAGAGAGCGAACAGGATCAGCCAGGGCGTGGGGTCGGTGGTCATCGGGGCAGACTACCACCGGCCCGCCCGTACCGGAACGGCGCCGGAGAGGCGGGCCTGCCATCCCGCGCGGTGCGGCCTTGTGCGCCTTGTGCAGCGTTTTTCCGGTGCACAACGGGATGCAGGACGCACTGTGCGTTCTGCATCAAAAACTTAACCAGATCATTCGTAGGCGTTCGTTGTGCGCCCGATGCACAACGGACCGGTAGGTCAGCGACCGGATGGAAGCCGGCGCAGGGGGTGCGCTGCGGTCGCGGCGCTTGAGGGCATGGTCCGGGACGTGACGGGACAAGGTACCGCGTCGCAGTGAACGAAGCAAGAACTTGACCGCAGATCCTCCTGGACTGCTCATCGCCTCGGCCCATCCCCTCGGCCCGTCCCCCGGCCGACGGCCGGAGGGAGCCGCCGGAGTCAGGCGGAGCGCACCTTGTCGAGGAAGCCGTGGACCTCGCCGCGCAGCCGGTCGGCCTGCTGGGCGAGCAGGCGGCTGGCCTGCAGAACGGCGTCCGCCGCGCCGCCGGTCTTGGAGGCGGCGGTCGTTACCTCGGCGATGTGATGCATCACCTCCTGCGTGCCTTCGGCGGCCTGCTGGACGTTCTGGGCGATCTCGCGGGTGGCGCTGCCCTGCTGTTCGACGGAGCGGGCGATGTCGGTCACCGTGCGGCTGATGTTGGTGACCGCGTCGGAGATGGTGCGGATGGCCTCCACCGCACCGGTGGTGGCGGCCTGCATCTCGGCGACCTGGCTGGAGATCTCCTCGGTCGCCTTGGCGGTCTGGCCGGCGAGGTTCTTGACCTCCGTCGCCACCACGGCGAAGCCCTTCCCGGCCTCGCCGGCCCGCGCCGCCTCGATGGTGGCGTTCAGCGCCAGCAGGTTGGTCTGCTCGGCGATCTCCCCGATCAGCCCGACGACCTGCCCGATCCGGTCGGCGGCATGGGACAGCCCCTCGACGATGGCGTTGGTCTGGGTGGCCTTCTGGGCGGCCCCGACGGCGACGCTGGAGCTGTCGTTGAGCTGGCGCGAGATCTCGGCGATGGAGGCCGACAGCTCCTCCGCGGCGGCGGCGACCGTCTGGACGTTGGTCGTCGCCTGCTCCGACGCGCTGGCGACGGCGTTGGACTTGGCGGTGGTCAGGGCGGCGTCGGACGACATCTCCTGCGCGTCGCGGCCCAGCATGCTGGCGGATTCGGTCAGCGAGACGACGACCCCGGACACCGCCTGCTCGAAGCCGTTGGCGAACTCGTTCATGGTGCGGCGGCGGTCGGCGTCGATCTGCTGGCGCATCTCCTCCCGCTCGCGCTCCATCCGCCGCATCTCGAGCGCGTTGTCCTTGAAGATCAGCATGGCCTGCGCCATCGCGCGCAGCTCGTCCTTGCGGTCGCCGCCGGGAATGGCGACGTCCAGGTCGCCTTCGGCCAGACGGCCCATCGCCCCGGTCATGGCGTGCAGCGGGTGGGTGATGGCACGGTCGATGACGAGCGCCATGATGGCGCCGAGCACCAGGGCCACGGCGGCGCCGATGGCGATCACCAGCCCGGCATTGGCGCGCCCCTCCTCGCGGTCGTCGCGCTGCATGCTCACCAGCCGGGCCACCTGATCGGTCACGGCGCCGGCCGCCCGCGCCATGGCGCCGGAGGCGGCGCGCTGGCTTTCCGTCGCGGCGGCCAGAGCGGAGAATTCCTTGTCGAAGGCGGCGACGGCGTCGGTGATCGCGCCGATCAGGGCACGGCCCTCGGCATCCACCAGCAGCGGGGCGGCCTGGGCGGCGACCGCCGCCGTTTCCTTGAGGGCGGCGGTGACCGCGGTCCGCGACTCGGCGGAGCCGGTCAGCAGGAAGTCGCGCTGCGCGACCATGGCCGCCTGGGCGCCCTGGATCAGCCGCATCGCCAGCCCGCGCAGCAGAACGGCTTCCGTCACCTCGCTCTGCGCGAAGTTGGAGGCCTCGATCAGCGCCTCCAGCACGGCGACCTGATTCTCCTGAAGCTCCTGGGCCAGCTTCTGCACCCCCTGGGCGAGCCCGTCGACGCCGGTGTCGCCGGCCGTGGCGAGGGCGGCCTTGTACCCCTTCACCGCCGCGACGATGCGGTGGCTGAGGTCCTCGTCGTTGGTGCCGACGAGGTCCTTTTCGACGGCCTCGGCGTTTTCCAGCAACTCGGCCACGGCCTCGGCGGCCTGCCGGGTGAGGGTGGCATTGCCGGTGCGCAGATAGTCGCCGTGCAGGCGGCGGGCTTCCAGCACCCGCTCGATCAACCGGTCGGCGCGGCGCGCCGTCTCGGTGCTGTGGCGGGCGGCGGCGTCCGCCTCCTTCTGGCTGACGATGTTCTGGTCGTAGCGCTCCGACTGCTGGTGACCGATTTTCCCGGCGGTCTCCCGCAGGGCGCGGGCGCGGGCCTCCAGGCTGCCGACCTGACGGCGCGCCTCGGCATCCTGGGCGACGAAGTTGGCGAAGGCGGAGCGGTAGCCGTCGATGCCCGCGAGGATATCGTCCACCAGCCGCGCGCCCTGCGCCCCGTCGAGCGCCTGCCGCGTCTGCTGCGCTTCACGCCGCAGCTCGTCCAGCATCCCGGGAACGTTGGTGGCGGCCTTCGAGTCGCGTTCGAGCACGAATCGCGCCTCCTCCAGCCGGACGGATTTCAACCGTGCGTCGAGGTCGGCCGTATGGGCGGCAAGGTCCACGCGGTCGGCATAGGTCCCCAGACTGTTCCAGCCCACGAAAGCGACAGCCAGAGTCAGCAGAAGCACCGTCGCAAAGCCGAGGGCAATCCGCGTTCCGATCGTCATGGTCTCCGGCTCCACCTGCGCTTGTCTGGCCGCCAGGGCGGTATTCAGACACATTACACCAGGAATCGTTAATGTCTGGTTTGACACAGATCAGGAAATTGTCCCGCCATCAGAAACGATCGGTCATCCACGGGTATCCGTTGTGGAATAAACGCGCAGCGAGAGTGATCGAGGCCGGTTCGCCATGCAGCAAACCGGTCTGTTGCAGGCGCAACACTCCCGTGTGGCCGGAATAGAGGCTGGCGAGGGAGGCGATCCCGAGCGTCAGTCCAGCCGGTTCCTCATCTCCGACCTTGCCGATGCCGGCACAACCGTTGGTCACTTCGACGGCGAAGCGGCCGGTGTTGTGGGCCAGCAGCGGATCGGTCACCGCGATCACCAGCCGGCCCGACAGGTCGCGGGGATAGCCGCGCACCGCCAGGGCCCGGCGCACGTCCACAATGCGCAGCAGCCACTCTTCCGCGAGTCAGGGCGGACCCCGATCTCACGGGAGAGCAGGGCGATCGGATCCTCCGGTCCGCCGAGCCAGCGGACGGTCTCCACCTGGGCGCGATAGCCGGCCAGCAGCCCCATCGCCAGCCGGATCGCCCGCCGCGTCGGCAGGCAGCAGTCGGCGACGACGAGCTGCCGGTCGCGCGGCGGCGCCACGGCGATGTAGCCTTCCGGTCCGTCGGGGCCGGCGAGGAGGAAGACCTCCGCCGGCTCCCCGTCCGGCGACAGGGCCAGCGTCCACATGGCCTCCGTCCGCTCCGGCAGCCCGGTCTCCTCCGCCAGCAGGCGGCGGCGGAGGACGGCGAGCGGGGCGGCGTCGCGCGGGTCGCCCGGCAGGATCCGGCCGTCCTCGACCGGGCCGGCGTCCAGTGCGGCGGGCGGCGCCGACCAGCCGACGGTCACGCCGCCGCGGCCGTAGCCGAGCCGGGCATAGAAGGGAAGGGTGGCCGGGTGCAGGACGGACAGGGCGGCGCCGTCCGCCGCGGCCTCCGCCAGCACGCCGCGCATCAGGCCGCTGCCGATCCCGCGCCCGCGCAGGGCCGGATCGACGGCGACCATGGCGACCGCCCGGGCCGGGACCGGACGACCGCCGAACCACTGCGCCATGGTCCAGACCGCCGCGCAGCCGGCGACCGTGCCGTCCGCCGCGCGGACCCCGCGCAGCGTCTCCTCGCCGAACAGGGCGGCGTAGCGGTCGAACAGCTCGCGCGGGTGGCCGAAGCCCAGCCGGGCCAGCCGGGCGGCGGAGTCGCGGTCCGCCGGTCCCAGCGGCCCGTAGCCGTCGGGCGTCACCTCAACCCTTCTGCCCGTTCAGGGCGCGGGCCTGCTCGCGCAGCACATATTTCTGGATCTTGCCCGTGGAGGTCTTCGGCAGGGCGGTGAAGACGACGGTGCGCGGGCATTTGAAGTGGGCGAGGTTCTCGCGGCAGTACTTGATGATGTCCTCCTCGGTCACCGCGGCGCCGTCGCGCAGCGTGACGAAGGCGCAGGGCGTCTCGCCCCACTTCTCGTCCGGGCGGGCGACCACCGCGGCCTCCAGCACGGCCGGATGCTTGTAGAGGACGCCCTCGACCTCGATGGTGGAGATGTTCTCGCCGCCGGAGATGATGATGTCCTTGGAGCGGTCCTTCAGCTCGATGTAGCCGTCGGGATGCCAGACGCCGAGGTCGCCGGTGTGGAACCAGCCGCCGGCGAAGGCCTCCTCCGTCGCCTTGGCGTTCTTCAGGTAGCCCTTCATCACGGTGTTGCCGCGCATGAAGACCTCGCCGAGCGTGGCGCCGTCCATGCGGACCGGCTGCAGGGTCGTCGGGTCGGCGACCATCAGCCCTTCCAGCGTGGCGTAGTTCACGCCCTGGCGGGCCTTCAGCGCCGCCCGCTCCTCCATCGGCAGGGCGTCCCACTCGTCGTGCCAGGCGCAGATGGTGACCGGGCCGTAGACCTCGGTCAGGCCGTAGACGTGGGTGACCTGGAAGCCCATGCGCTCCGTCGCCTCGATGACGGCGGCGGGCGGGGCGGCGCCGGCGGTCATCATCCTGATGCCGCGCGGGATGTCGCGCTTCTGGTCGGCCGGGGCGTTGACCAGCAGGCCCATGATGATCGGCGCGCCGCACAGGTGGGTGACGCCCTCGTCCGCCAGCGCGTCGTAGATGCCCTTGGCGGTGACGGCGCGCAGGCAGACGTTGGTGCCGGCCATCAGCGTGACCGTCCAGGGGAAGCACCAGCCGTTGCAGTGGAACATCGGCAGGGTCCAGAGATAGACCGGATGGTGCGGCAGCGCCCAGGTCACCACGTTGCCCATGGCGTTCAGGTAGGCGCCGCGGTGGTGGTAGACGACGCCCTTCGGGTTGCCGGTGGTGCCGGAGGTGTAGTTGAGCGCGATGGCCTGCCACTCGTCGGCCGGCATCGGCCAGTCGAAGGCGGGATCGCCGGTCTCCAGGAACTGTTCGTAGGTCTGCTCGCCGATCAGGCTGCCGCCCTTGGCCAGCGGGTCGTCGATGTCGATGACGACCGGCCGGCGCGACGGTTCGACGGCGGCCAGCGCCTTGGCGATCACCGGCGAGAATTCGCGGTCGGTCAACAGGACCTTCGCCTCGCCATGCTCCAGGATGAAGGCCAGCGCCTCGGCGTCCAGGCGGATGTTCAGGGCGTTCAGCACCGCCCCGGCCATCGGCACGCCGAAATGCGCCTCGAAGGCCTCCGGCGTGTTGGGCGCCATCAGGGCGACCGTGTCGCCGAGCCCGATGCCGCGCTTCGCCAGCGCCGAGGCGAGCCGCACGCAGCGCTCGTAGGTCTCGGCCCAGGTCCGGCGCAGCGTGCCGTGGACCACCGCGACGCGCTTGGGATAGACGGCGGCGGTGCGGCGCAGGAAGGACAGCGGCGACAGCGGCGTCGTGTTGGCGGCGTTCTGGTCGAGATTGGTTTCGTAGGGGTTCGTCACGGCGGCACTCCCTCCCGGATTGATCGTTGCCGCGACTCTAGTCGCTGCACGCGGGAAAGGGGAAGGGCCAGGGGGCGGGGGTGCGACGATAAGGCCGTTATGGTTAACCGGCGAGCCGGGCAACCGCCCAGCCGGCGGCGTCGCGCACCAGCTCGCTCTCGTCATGGAGCCGCCGCTCCGCCGCCGGACGCAGCGCCGGGTCGCCGGAATTGCCGATGGCGATCAGCACGTTGCGCACGAAGCGGTCCCGCCCGATCCGCTTGATCGGCGAGCCGCTGAAGACCTGCCGGAAGCCGGGATCGTCGAGCTCGGCGAGGTCGGCCAGCCGCGGCGCGGTCAGTTCCGCCCGCGGCAGGAAGGCGGGCTCGCGCGTCGCCCGGGCGAACTTGTTCCACGGGCAGGCGGCGAGGCAGTCGTCGCAGCCGTAGATGCGGTTGCCCATCAGCGGGCGCAGCTCCTCCGGGATCGGCCCCTTGTGCTCGATCGTCAGGTAGGAGATGCAGCGCCGCGCGTCGAGCTGGTAGGGGGCGGGGAAGGCGGCGGTCGGGCAGGCGTCCTGGCAGCGGGTGCAGGAGCCGCAGCGGTCGGCCCCCGGCGGGTCGGGCGGCAGCTCCAGCGTCGTATAGACCTCGCCGAGGAACAGCCAGGACCCGTGGTCGCGCGACACGAGGTTGGTGTGCTTGCCCTGCCAGCCGAGGCCGGCGCGCTCCGCCAGCGGCTTCTCCATGACGGGGGCGGTGTCGACGAAGACCTTGAGCTCCGCCTTGTAGCTGTGGGCGAGCCACTGGCCGAGCGTCTTCAGCCGGCCCTTGACCAGATCATGGTAGTCGCGGTTGCGGGCATAGACCGAGACGACGGCGCGGTCGGGATGGTCGAGCAGGCGGCGCGGGTCGTCGTGCGGGGCGTAGCTGGTGCCGAGCACGATGGCGGTGCGCGCCTCCGGCCACAGCCCGCGGGGATGGCTGCGCTGCTCCGTCCGCTCGGCCATCCAGCCCATGTCGCCGTGGCGGCCCTGCCGCACATAGTCGGCCAGCCGCTCGCGCGCCTCCGGGCCGAGTTCGGCCGGGGCGAAGCCGACGGCGTCGAAGCCCAGCGCCAGTGCCCGGTCGCGGATCGCCTCGCGGATGCGCCGCGGGTCGCTCCTGGCGGGATCAGCCGCGGCCACGGTAGGGCTGCACCTCCTGCGCCGGGATCCAGACGCCGGCCGGCGGCTCGCCGGTCGAGAAGAAGACGTCGATGGGGATGCCGCCGCGCGGGTACCAGTAGCCGCCGATGCGCAGCCAGACCGGCGCCAGCTCGGCCACCAGCCGCTTGCCGATGCCGACCGTGCAGGCCTCGTGGAAGGCGCCGTGGTTGCGGAAGCTGGTGAGGAACAGCTTCAGCGACTTGCTCTCCACCAGCCAGTCGCCGGGGATGTAGTCGATCACCAGATGGGCGAAGTCCGGCTGCCCGGTGATGGGGCAGAGCGAGGTGAACTCCGGCGACGTGAAGCGGACGACGTAGCGGTCGCCGGGGTTCGGGTTGGGCACCCGTTCCAGCACCGCCTCCTCCGGCGTCTTCGGCTGGACGGTGGCGCCGCCGAGCTGCGTCAGGCCGGCGTAGAGGGAATCGGTCATGGCTGGGTCCGGTTGCTGGCGTCGCCCGCCGGCCTGGTCGGGCGCAGTCGGACTGGACGGATGAGTGCCAGAAGATAAGGGGATTCGCCGTTCATGCAATCCTTGCGGATGACGACCTTCGGGTGGGGAACCGCGAACCGGTCCCTTGAACGGACGGCGGGTGTTGGCGCAGTATGCCAACATGGGTGCGATGCTGTTGATCCGCCGGCGCGTCGTCTTCGGCAACCGGGACTTTGCCGAGCTTGTCGTGTGGCGGGTACCGGAACCGGTGCCGCCGAGCACGCATGGCTTCAAGTATCGGCTGGTCTACATTGTCGAGGGAAGACGGGTCGTCGGCTTCGACAATGAACGTGGGAAGGGCGATCACCTGCATCTTGGCGATCAAGAGCAGCCATACGCGTTTTCGGACGTGGAAACCCTTGTCGCGGATTTCCTCGGAGCCGTTGCCGACTGGAGGGCCGAGAATGGAAAAGCGTGAAATCGAAGTGACGGCGGATGCCCTGGAACGGGCGGGCGCCGAATTTGCCGCCGCTTGGCGGGCGGCGGAGGCCGGGCATGACATCGCGCCGACCGACCGGCTCTATTTCGCGAGCTGGGAAGCGCTCTGCACTGTCCTGACGCCGAAGCGCTACGCTCTGCTCCGGCATCTGCGCCATGCGCCGGCCGAGGGGCTCCGGCCGCTGGCGCGGGCGCTGGGGCGGGATGTGAAACGCGTTCACGAAGACGTGACGGCGCTGGAGGAGGTCGGCCTCATCGAGCGGGACGAGGCCGGCCGGCTGAGCGTGCCGGTCGACGAGATCGCTTCCACGATCCGCTTCGCAGCCTGACACGCTCGGCGATCCGCCGGCTCAGCCCGGCAACGGCTGCTTGCCGGCCTTGCGGTTGGGCAGCGGCAGCGGGTCGGGGGTCGCCTCGATGTCGCCTTCGAGAAGGCGGGCCTCCAGGGCGGCCGCGACCTCCTCGAAGCGGTGCTCCTCGATGGCGGTGCGCAGCTCGCGCATCAGGTCCTGGTAATAGTGCAGGTTGTGCCAGGTCAGCAGCATCGGCCCCAGCATCTCCCCCGCCTTGAAGAGATGGTGGAGATAGGCGCGGGTGTGGTTGCGGCAGGCCGGGCAGCCGCACTCGGCGTCCAGCGGGCGCTCGTCATGGGCGTGGCGGGCGTTGCGGATGTTGATGGTGCCGCGGCGGACGAAGGCCTGCCCCGTCCGGCCGGAGCGGGTGGGCATCACGCAGTCGAACATGTCCACGCCGCGCCGCACCGCGCCGATCAGGTCGCTCGGCCGGCCGACGCCCATCAGGTAGCGCGGGCGGTCCTTGACCATCAGCGGCTCGGTGAAGTCGAGGACGGTGAACATCGTCTCCTGCCCCTCGCCGACCGCCAGCCCGCCGATGGCGTAGCCGTCGAAGCCGATGTCGCCCAGGGCCGCCACGCTCTCCGCCCGCAGTTCGGGATAGACGCTGCCCTGGACGATGCCGAACAGCCCGTAGCCCGGCCGCTCCCGGAAGGCGTCCTTGCAGCGCTTCGCCCAGCGCATCGACAGCCGCATGGAGGAGGCCGCCTGCGCTTCCGTCGCCGGGAAGGGCGTGCACTCGTCCAGGCACATGGTGATGTTGCTGTCCAGCAGGTGCTGGATCTCGATGGAGCGTTCCGGCGTCAGGTGGTAGCGCGTGCCGTCGAGGTGGGATTTGAAGGTCACCCCCTCCTCGGTCATGGTGCGCAGGTCGGACAGGGACATGACCTGGAAGCCGCCGCTGTCGGTCAGGATCGGCTTGTCCCAGTTCATGAAGCGGTGCAGGCCGCCGAGCTGGGCCACCCGCTCCGCGGTCGGGCGCAGCATCAGGTGGTAGGTGTTGCCCAGCAGGATCTCGGCGCCGGTGGAGGCGACCGCCTCGGTCGTCATCGCCTTCACCGTCCCGGCGGTCCCCACCGGCATGAAGGCCGGCGTGTTGATGACGCCGTGGGCGGTGGCGACGCGTCCGCGCCGGGCGCGGCCGTCGGTGGTCAGAAGCTCGAAGCCGATCCCGGTCATGAAGCCCTCCGCAGCAGCGAGGCATCGCCGTAGCTGAAGAAACGATAGCCCGACGAAATCGCGTGGGCGTAGGCGGCGCGCATCCGGTCCATGCCGGAGAAGGCGCAGACCAGCATGAACAGCGTCGATTTCGGCAGATGGAAGTTGGTCATCAGCAGATCGACGATCCTGAAGCGGTAGCCGGGCGTGATGAAGATGTCGGTGTCGCCGCTGAAGGGGACGAGCGTCCCATCCTCGCGCCCCGCCGTCT
This sequence comes from Azospirillum thermophilum, assembly GCF_003130795.1. NCBI lineage: Bacteria > Pseudomonadati > Pseudomonadota > Alphaproteobacteria > Rhodospirillales > Azospirillaceae > Azospirillum > Azospirillum thermophilum. The sequence goes on along the minus strand of NZ_CP029352.1, from coordinate 1,064,418 downwards.
CCAGGATGCGCAGCGCGGTGGTGCCGACCGAGACGATGCGGCCGCCGGAAGCCCGCGCCTCGTTCACCGCGGCGGCGGTCTCGGCGCTGATCTCGCCCCATTCGCTGTGCATCCGGTGTTCCGCGATGTCCTCGACCTTCACCGGCAGGAAGGTCCCGGCGCCGACATGCAGCGTCACCGGCACGCGGCGCACGCCGCGGGCGTCGAGGGCGGCCAGCAGTTCCGGCGTGAAATGCAGGCCGGCGGTGGGGGCGGCGACCGCCCCCTCCTTCGCCGCGAAGACCGTCTGGTAGTCGGCCTTGTCCTCCTCGCCCGCCGCGCGGCGGATGTAGGGGGGAAGCGGCATGCTGCCGTGGCGGTGCAGCGCCTCCATCAGCGCGGGCCCCGAGGCGGAGAAGCGCAGCCGCACCTCCATCCCGTCCTTCGCCACCACCTCCGCCGCGAAATCCCCGGATATCCGGATCAGGTCGCCCGGCTTCAGCCGCTTGCCCGGGCGGGCGAAGGTCAGCCACTCGCGCTCGCCCTCCCGCTTGTGCAGCGTGATCTCCACCCGCACCTCGCCGCGCAGGCCGCTCAGCCTCGCGGGGATCACGCGGGTGTCGTTCACCACCATCAGGTCGCCCGGCTGCAGGAGCCGGGGCAGGTCGCGCACGACATGGTCGCGCAGCTCCTCCCCCACCTCCAGCAGGCGGGCGGCATCTCGCGGCTTGACCGGATGCTCGGCGATCCGGTCCGGCGGCAGGTCGAAATCGAAGTCGGCGGTCTTCATGGAGGCCGCTCGTATAGCCTGATCCTGGGGCAAGGGGAAGGGTTACTCTGGCGGCGGCAGGGCCTGGGCGGCCAGCGCCGCACTCTGCCGGGCCTCCAGGGTCGCCACGTCGAAGTCGCCGACCAGACCGTGGAACAGCGCGAACCAGTTCACCTCGGCCCGCAGCCGCAGGAAGACGGAGCCGAGGCCGATCGCCGCCCGGTCCATGAAGACGAACTCGCGCGGGATGGCGATGCCGCCGACGCGCCGCAGCTCGGCATGCACCTTCTCGGCGGTCTCGCGGCCGTAATGGACGCCGTTGGTCTCCTCGATCGGGCGGGCGCGGTCCTCCAGGATCGGGGCGTAGACGAAGCGTGCCCAGATGTTGAGGACCTCCACCAGCTCCTTCGACGGGTTGCCGAACCCCCAGCGGCGGTAGGCGTCCACCGCCTTGTCCCGGTCGTCGTGGCGCAGCGCGTCGTAGAGGTCGATGACCCCCTTGACGAAATCGGGCCGGAAGACGCGGATGCAGCCGAAATCGAGCAGGTTGATCGAGCGGTCGGCACGGACCGTGTAGTTGCCGAGATGCGGGTCGCCGTGGATGACGCCATAGCGGTAGAAGGGCACGTACCAGGCGCGGAACATGTTCATCGCCAGTTCGTTGCGCGCCTCGGGATTGTCCTCCACGAAGTCGAGGATCCTGCGGCCGTCCACCCATTCCATGGTCAGCAGCCGGCGGGTCGACAGATCGCCCACCACCTCCGGCACATGGACGCCCGGCACGCCGTCGAGCATGTGGCGGTAGAGCCGGGCGTGCTTGGCCTCCCGCTCGTAGTCCAGCTCCTCGCGCAGGCGGGCGCCGATCTCGGTCAGGATGTGGCGGGTGGAGATAGCGCGGTCGGTCCGCTCGAAGATCGCGAAGATCAGGGCGAGCTGCCGCAGGTCCGCCTCGACGGCGGAGGACATGTCGGGATACTGCAGCTTGCAGGCGAGCTTCCGGCCCTCCGGGCTGGTCGCGCGATGGACCTGCCCCAGCGAGGCCGCGGCGGCGGCCGTATGCTCGAAGCCGCGGAACTTCGCCTGCCAGCCCGGCCCCAGTTCACTCGCCATGCGGCGCTTGACGAAGGGCCAGCCCATGGAGGGGGCATCGGCCTGGAGCTGCGACAGCTCCTGCACATATTCCTTCGGCAGGGCGTCGGGGATGGTGGACAGAAGCTGCGCCACCTTCATCAGCGGCCCTTTCAGGCCGCCCAGGGCGGAGCGCAGTTCGGCAGCGTGGCGGTCGCGTTCCAGGGGGATGCCCAGCACCCGCTCCCCGGCGAGGCGCGCGGCAAGTCCCCCACTGCGGTCCCGACCCGCGCATAGCGCGCGAGCCGCCCGCCCAGACTGTTCTCTTCGGTGTTCGGCATAGCCCATAGGTGGGGCGCCGGCGGCAAAAGGCCAGTGGCGGCGGCGGGGCGATTTCGCCAGGGCGCATCCGGCACGGATTTCAAGGGGTGCGACGATCCCGCTGCCTCAAAAAGACCCCTTGACAGCAACCCGGGACAGGAGCACGCTCAAGTCATCGGAAGCAATCGTCGCAGAGGTGAGTAAGACAAGGCGCCCGATACGGCGCTCCGCCCAAGCAAGGAACAGGGCGGTCTGGGTTGTCCGAAACCAGGGAGGGTGAGTAAGATCATGACTCCACCGGCGCTTACATGGTGAAGCCGACGTTTTCGGCCTGGAAAATTCGGAATTCATTCGCCTGACTGGCGACGAACATGCGGGCGCGACTTGCCTGCAGGAAAGCCCCCACGGAAGCCGTGGGGGCTTTCGCTTTTTCCGGGACGCGTAAGTCTCCAGGACAATCCGCGCGCCGGGGCGCCGGGGCGCCGGCGGCGCCCGGATCAATCCTCGTCAGAAGACGTGCCGCAGGATGAAGTAGAGGCCGCCGGCCAGGGTGATCGCCGCCGGCAGCGTGAGTATCCAGGCCATCGCCATGTTGCGCACGGTGCTCCATTGCAGGCCGGAGCCGTTGGCCGCCATGGTTCCGGCGACGCCGCTCGACAGGATGTGGGTGGTGGAGACGGGCAGGCCGTAGACCTCCGCCAGCCCGATGGTCCCGGCGGCGACGATCTCGGCCGAGGCGCCCTGGGCATAGGCCAGATGCTGCTTGCCGATCCGCTCCCCCACCGTGACGACGATCCGCTTCCACCCGACCATGGTGCCGAGGCCGAGCGCCACGGCGACGGAGAACTTCACCCAGTCCGGGATATAGCGGGTGCCGGCGTTCAACGCCTCCTGATAGGACTTGAGGACGGTCTCCTCGGCTTGGGGAAAGCTGACGTCCTGCTTGGGCAGCAGCCGGATGGCGTCGGCCACCAGATACATGTCGTTGCGCATGTTGGGGGTCGCCTCCGCCGGCACATGCCTGATCGCGCCGTAGTTCTGGACGCCGCGGGCGATGTCGTCCGACAGGGCGGCGAGGGCGGCGTAGACCTGCGGGCGGTCGAGCTCCTTGGCGCGCAGCGCGTCGCCGACGGTGCGGCGCGCCTCCTCCGCCGGGCCGGGCGGCTGGCCGGCGGCGCGCGACTGGAAGATCGCCTGCGCCTGGCGCGAGGTCTGGACGAAGGCCGGGGTGGTGCTGTCGGGCATGGTGCGGTTCAGCGCGTAGGCGGTGGGCACGGCGCCGATCAGAATCAGCATGATCAGGCCCATGCCCTTCTGCCCGTCGTTGCCGCCATGGGCGAAGGAGACGGCAGTGCAGGTCAGGATCAGCAGCCCGCGGATGGCGGGCGGCGGCGGATGCTGGCCGTCCGGCGCCTCGTAGAGCTTGCGGTTGCGGATCACCAGCTTCATCGCCAGCAGCAGCAGGGCGGCCAGCGCGAAGCCCAGCAGCGGGCTGAACAGCAGGGCGCGCAGCACGCTCATCGCCTGCGACCAGTCGACGCCGGAGGTGGCGTAGCCTTCCGGCGCCATGAACTGGTTGGCGAGGCCCACCCCCATGATCGAGCCGATCAGCGCATGGGAGGAGCTGTTGGGCAGGCCGAGCGCCCAGGTCCCGAGGTTCCAGAGGATGGCGGCGATCAGCAGCGCGAAGATCATGGCATAGCCGGCGCCGCTGCCGACCTGGAGGATCAGTTCGACCGGCAGCAGCGTGATGACGCTGTAGGCCACCGCCCCCGAGGACAGCAGGACGCCGAGGAAGTTGAACGCGCCCGACCAGATGACCGCCAGGACCGGCGGCATGCTGTGGGTGTAGATCACGGTGGCGACCGCGTTGGCGGTGTCGTGGAAGCCGTTGACGAACTCGAACCCCAGCGCGATCAGCAGGGCGAGCCCCAGCAGGACGAAGGCACCGATGGCGAGCGGCGGCTGGCCGACGCTCTGCAGGTCGGTGACGAAGCCATGGACGGCATAGCCGAGGCCGGCGGCCAGCAGCATCAGGAAGGCGATCGGCGTCGCCGAATGGGCCTTCTGGTCGAGATTCGGACGGCCCGGTGCCCCGCCGGAGCCGCGGGCCGGATAGACGGTATCGGTCACGGAAGCCCCCTCGCATGGTGACGCCGAAGCACAGGCCTCAACACGCCGGGCGAGGCGGGTTTCCCGCGTCACAGGAAATTCATCAAAGCGTCATGGATTATAAGTGGCTGCCGGGCCGCAGGGGGGAGCCGCTCTGCCCGGAGCACGGCTGGCATCCCACGGAGGCTGTTGCGGCGGGCGATCGATTGGTCAACCATATTGTCGTTGTGGCGATCTGTCAGCGCGCCCCGGCGCGCGGTCGCGGACAGGCCATGCTTCCGGAAGAGGGCCCATGAACTCCGACAAGACAAGCGACAGGGACATCACGGCGCAGGACATGCGGGTGGACGGCGCCGGGGGGAGGCTGTTCGTCAGGCGCTGGTCGACCGGGGGGGCGGAGGGTGCCGGGCTGCCGCCGGTCATCCTGCTGCACGACTCGCTCGGCTGCGTCGAGCTGTGGCGCGATTTTCCGGCCCGGCTCGCCGGGGCGACCGGGCGGACGGTGGTCGCCTACGACCGGCTGGGCTTCGGCCGGTCGGATCCGCATCCGGGGCGGCTCGACCTGACCTTCGTGCGGGACGAGGCGCGGGGAGCCTTCTCCACCCTGTGCGCCCGTCTGGGGATCGGCGATTTCGTCGTCTTCGGGCACAGCGTCGGCGGCGGCATGGCCGTGGGCGTGGCCGGCGCCTTTCCCGAGCGGTGCCGCGCGCTGGTCACCGTGTCCGCCCAGGCCTTCGTCGAGGACCGCACCACCGAGGGCATCCGCGAGGCCAAGCGCGGCTTCGACCAGCCGGGGCAGATGGACCGGCTGCGCAGATACCATGGCGAGAAGGCGCAATGGGTGCTCGACGCCTGGGTGGAGACCTGGCTGTCGCCTCAGTTCGCGTCCTGGACGCTCGACGGCGACCTGCCGGCGGTCCGCTGCCCCGCGCTGATCATCCACGGCGACCAGGACGAGTACGGTTCGACCAGCCATCCGGAGCGGCTGGCCGCGCTGACGGCGGGGCCAGCCACCGTCGGGATCCTGCCCGGCTGCGGGCATGTCCCCCACCGCGAGGCGGCTCCCGCGGTGATCGACATGGTCGCCCGCTTCCTCCGCCGGGAGGCCCGGTAGGGCGGCCGGCTCCTTATCCGTCGGCGGCCAGCATTTTCGGGTTGGAGATGGTCAGGCGGGCGCGGACGATGGCCTCCAGCGAGTCCATCAGCACCTCCTGGCCGTCCTGGTCGAAGTCGCCGGCGGCGATCTCGATGCACAGGCGGTGCTGCAGCGCCTCCACCCGCTTGCGCAGATCCTCGCCGGACAGGCTGTCGTCGGCGTCCTCGCCATAGAGCGGGGCCAGGGCGGCGACCATGACGTGCCCGGCCTCGTCCAGGCTCTTCAGCTCCCGCCCGGCGATGGCGAGCGCGTTGGCGACCATCAGGGCGGCGTAGCGCGCCTCGGGTGCGACGTGGGGCAGCACCTCGCTGCGGAGGGTGGCGGCGGCGATCTCCAGCAGGCCGCGGGCATCGGGACTGGTGCGCATCAGCCGACCCTTTCCGGAAGCGGGGTGCGGGGAAGGGATTTCAGATGGCGGAGCAGGTCCATCTCGATCTCCGGGATCATGCGGCCGGTCAGCGCCAGCTCCAGCGAGGGCTCGACGCCGGAGGTGTGGCGGCGCCCCTGCATCAGCGCGATCGCCGCCCAGCGCAGATAGGCCGCCGTTTCCCAGAAGGCGACGCGCTGGCGGTCCACCTTGCGGCCCGAGGTCTCCTCGTAGCCGGCATAGAAGTCGTCGCGGTCGGCGATGCCGCCGGCCTCGCGGTCGTTGCGGCCGAACCGCCAGGAGCGCGAGCAGAACCAGGCGAGATCCTCCATGGGATCCGACCAGCCGGCGAACTCCCAGTCGAGGATGGCGGTCAGCGTCCCGTCCTTCACCAGATAGTTGCCGGTGCGGTAGTCGCGGTGGCAGAGCACGACGGCGCCGGGCAGCGGGGCGTTGACCTCCAGCCAGCGCAGGCCCCAGGCCAGCACCGGATCCTGCCGGGCACGCTCGCCCATCCAGTCGCGGTAGGCGGCGATCGCCTCATGGGCCGGGCATTCCGGCGGGGGCGGCAGCTCCGCCAGCATGCCGCCGTCGGGGGTGATGCGGTGCAGGCGGCCGAGCTGGCGGCCGAGCTCGCGGGCGAGGTCGCGGAGCGGTTCCCCGCTCTTGACCACCGTCCGCCCGGCCCCGGTCCCCTCGGCCCGGCGCATCACGTAGAAGGGGGCGCCGATCACCGCGCGGTCGGTGCAGCAGAGCAGAGGCTCCGGCGCCGCCACGCCGGCCGAGACGGCGGCGCGCAGCACGGCGAACTCCGTCGCCTTGTCGATGCTGGCGGCGACCGGGGCGGTGCCCTCGGCGCGCAGCACGCAGGCGTGCCGGCCGGCCAGCGGACCGCCGTCGATGTCGAGCGTGACGCCGAGGTTGAGCGAGATGGCGCCGCCGCCGAGCCGGCCGTCCTGCGTCAGGGCGGCGGCGGAAGCACCGGCGGCCCCGGCCACCCAGGCTTCCAGCCGCTGGACGGCGTCGGCGGAGAGCGGGGGCTCCGCAGGCGGAGCGGTCGACCGGGTGGAGGAGGGAGCTATTGCATGCACAGCGTTTCCCCTATTCCGCGCGACCGCTTCGGCCGGGTCGCTTCAGACGGGGATGGTAGGCATGAAGCAGGCGCCCCCTCAAGATTCACCTTCGTCCGGGCATAGGGCTTACCCGAAAAAGAAAAACCCTCCTCCACCCTTGCGGTGGAGGAGGGCTTGACCTACGGGGCCTCAGGTGCCGGTCCGGGTCAGGCGGCGACCGGCGTGCTCGAGGACGGCTGGGACTGCGAGGCGCCCTGCGGAGCCGGCAGGGAAGCCGGCAGGGGAGCGGGACGGGTCTCGCGGGCCGGCAGCATGTCGCCGATCGCGAAGGTCACGGCCATCAGGTTCGGCACGGCCATCGCGGCCAGCAGGATCGACCACAGCTCCAGCGACAGGGTGCCCAGCGGGTTGACCAGGGCGGCGGTGGCCGAGGCGGCGACCAGGGCGGCGGAGAGCCAGGCCTCCGGCTTGGCGCAGAAGCGGCCGGCGGTCCGCTTGCCGCCCTTGGCGGTCACCCGGAAGGCGTCCCGCTTGCGCACCGCGCCGCGCAGGACCGCCAGGGCGACGGTGGTGGACAGCGCCATGCCGACCGCGCAGCCCGTCAGCGCCTCCCTCCAGGAGTTGCCCGAGGCGTAGCGGGAGGCCAGCAGGCTCGCCCCCGACCGCAGGACCAGCGCGCCCAGCACCGCGGCGGTGGCCTCGACGGGCGGCAGGTGCAGCGGGAAGACCAGCGAGGCGAAGGTCCAGGTCACCGCGGCGCCGGCGGCCAGCAGGCCGACCGCGTCGGACCACCAGCGGGTCCAGTTGGTGACGTAGCCCAGCTTCTGCGCGGCGGTCAGGCCGGCGGCACCCGGCAGCAGCTTGCGCCAGTGGGCCCGGGCGATCTGCGTGGAGCCGAACACCCAGCGGTCGCGCTGCTTGCGGAACTGCATGAAGTTGTCGGGAGCCAGGCCCTCGCCCAGCCGCTCGTCGGTGTAGGCGGCGCGGTAGCCGGCCGACAGGATGCGGATGCCGAGCTCGGTATCCTCGCAGATGCCGTCCTCCGACCAGCCGCCGACCTGCTCCATCGCCGACCGGCGCAGCATGATCATGGTGCCGTGGCAGATGAAGGCCTGCGAGGTCAGGCCCTCCTGCATGCCGACGTCGAAGAAGGGGCGGTACTCGGCGGCCATGGCACCCTTCAGCAGGGTCTCATGCCCGTCGCGATGCTCCTGCGGGGCCTGCACGATGCCGACCGAGGGATCGGCGAAGGCGGGGACCAGCTTCTTCAGCCAGTCGGGCGACACGGTGTAGTCGGCGTCGAGAACGGCGACCACCTCGGCGTCCTTGTCGGTGTGGCGCAGCGCGGCGTTGAGCGCACCCGCCTTGAAGCCGGAGATTTTCTTGTACCAATGGAACTTGAACTTCGGGCCGAGGGCGGCGCACAGCTCCTCCACCGGGCGGACCAGCTCCTCCTGCTCGGTGTTGTTGATGAGGACGACGACCTCGTAGTTCGGGTAGTCCAGCCGGTTCAGCGAGTGCAGCGTGGCGGCCAGCACGTCCGGCTGCTCGCGGCAGGCGGCGACGTGGATGGAGACCATCGGGGCCTTCTCCGGCACCGGCAGGGCGCCCGGGTCGCGCGGCAGCAGGGCCGGGGCGCGGCCGGTGAACAGGCGCCGGACGACGTCCACCAGATCGGCGAAGGCGACGCTCATCATCAGGGCGCCCAGCAGGAACGCGGAGCCCCAGGTGGTCAGCGCGCCGAAGGTCAGGTACTCGCCGTAGGCGCCGGCGACGGCCGAGCCCACCGCGAAGCCGATGATGTTGGCGCCCACCGCGGCGGCCAGGGCGAAGGCCGGGGTGCTGCGCCGCCGGAAGGCGACGAAGGCGGCCAGCGCGAAGCCGAGGCCGATGGCGACGGCCGCACCTGCGCGGTCGCCCCAGGAGGCCGGCACCGGGCCGGTCAGCGGCCACTTCTGGGCGCGGTCGGCGTCGAGCATGCCCCAGCCCGGGCCGGGCGAGCCTTCGATGGAGGTCTTCCACACGCCGTCGAACGCCTCGACCACATTGTAGGCGATGCCCAGCGCCTCCGCCTCGGCGGCGAAGCCGCGGACGACGGCGGCCTGCGCGGCCGGGGTGGCGTAGGCGTCGTGGAAGTTGTCGCCGGCCGAGGGCCAGCCCACCTCGCCGACGAACAGCGGCTTGCCGGGATGAGCCTTGCGCACGGTGTCCAGCCGGTCGCGGATCCAGGTCAGGGCCTTGTCGGCGGGCACGCCTTCCCAGTAGGGCAGGACGTGGACGCCCATGAAGTCGGAAGCCTTCACCGTCTGGTCGGCCTTGACCATCTCCGACCAGACGTCGGCGGTGCCGACCTTGATGTGCTTGGGGACGGCGGCGCGGACGCGGCGGATGTAGGAGGCGAGCTCGGCGTCGGTCAGCTCGGCGCGCAGCAGCGTCTCGTTGCCGACCACGATGCGGGTGATGCCGCGCACCGTCCTGGCGAGCGCCACGGCGCGGGTGATCTCCTGCTCGTTGCGCTCCTTGTCCTTGCTGAGCCAGACGCCCAGCGAGACGTTCAGCCCCTTGCGGGCGGCGATCGAGGCCGCCTGCCCCTGGGAGCCCAGCGTGGAGTAGGTGCGCACGCCGTCGGCGAAGCCGGCGATGGCGTCCATGTCCTTCTCCAGATCCACCCGCGGCACGTCCGGCGAGTGGTTCGGGTCGTAGCTCCGTCCCGACGGGGAATAGGAGACGGACTCGATGTGCGCCGGTTCAGCCTCCACCGGCGTCGGCGCGTTGCGCCAGGACCAGAAGGACGCGTGGCCGGCGGTCACGGCCAGCAGCGCGGCGGCGATGGCCGCGGACCGCATCGGGTTCTTCGGGTTGCTCATGGGGAGTTCGTGAAACCTGGGTAGGGATGGCTGGGCGCCACCGGACACCCTGACGAACGTGCACCGCAGCATTCTATTCCAGCCGGTCCCGCTGAAATTTTTCCCGGCCGCCCCTGTTGGCTGGGGGACCACCAAGACGGGAAGGGAACCCTCTCATGACCGGCAGCAAAGGCGCCGCGAAGACCGGCACCGCCAGCACCTCCACCGGCCGGGACGTCGATGTCGGCGCGCTGGAGGAGGCGATGGACGAGGTCGTCGAGACGCTCGCCGTCGCGGAGCAGGCCGCGGAGTTCGTGCGCGACCGCAGCTCCGACCCGGACGACCGCGCCCGCGCCGCGGCGGTCCAGCAACAGGCCGAGGCGATGCTCGACGCCGCCGAACAGGTCGCCGGCGAGCGGGCGGCCGAGGAGGAGGCGTCACCGCCGCCGCCATCCGGCGCGCGCCCCGGCGAGACGATTCACTGAACCAGTTCCAGGGAACCAGTTCCAGGAGGAGCAGCAGCATGACCAAGCAGCACGAACAGTCGCCCGAGCACAAGCGCGCCCACGATCTGGCAGAGAAGGCGCTGGACGAGGTGGCGGGCGGCGATGTCCGCAAGGCCCGCGAGATGATCGAGGAGGCCAAGCAGATCGACCCGAAGATCGGCGAGGAGATGGCCCGCGAGGTCGCCGAGGACCGCGCCAAGGCCGAGAAGTTCGGCAAGGACGGCTGACCGGAGCGTCCCCCGGATGCCGGCCGCCGGCGGCTCAGCCCGTCCGCTGGGCGTCGGCCGGGTAGAGGCGCGGCAAGGTGACCGTCAGGGCGGCCGCGACGGCCAGCGCCGCGATGCCGCCGACGGCGAAGACGGTCCAGTCCGCCGGCCGGATGGCTCCCAGCGACACGATGAGCATCAGAAGCGGCAGGTCGAGGAAATGGGTGAAGGTGGCGGCCGGCCGGTCGCGGGCCGCCACCAGCTCCGGCGTGAAGCGCCCCTCGGCGACGGCGATCCGGGTCAGCCGTTGCAGCCTCGTGAAATAGAGCCGCGTGACGGTGTTGCCCTCGACGAACTCGATCAGGAACAGCAAGACCATGCCGGCCAGCCAGGGTTCGTCGAGGAAGGCGAGGCCGTCGTAATAGATGACGATCAGCCAGACGCCGGAGGCCAGGAGCGTCAGCGCGCCGGGAACCACCAGCCCATCGTAGAAGACGCCGATGAGCCGGACCGCTTCGGCGAAGACCGGCAGGTCGCGGCTCTGCCGTGCCCGCAGGTCGGCGACGAAGACGCCGATCAGCCCGGCGCCGATCATGAGCAGCCCCGCCAGATGGGCGAACTTCAGCAGGCCGTACTGCATGGCCGTGCGTTTCTCAGGCCTGCGACGGCAAGGGGCCGCCGGTTTTCGCCAGCCTCGGCCGCGCGACCGCCAGGACGATGACGAGGGCGATCATCAGCAGGTTGCAGGCCCCGAACACGGCCTCCCCGGTCAGCAGGGGCTCGGCCTCCTCCGTGCCCGCGGCGAGCCTCGCGCCGAGGGGCAGGAGGATCAGGGTCGCGTTGAGCGTGACCAGCAGCGCGAGCCCCATCTTGATCCGCAGCCAGCGCGAGCGCAGAAGCTGCGGCGTGCGGACGGCGAGAGCGATGCCGGTGAGCAGGGTCAGCAGCAGCCCCGGCACCGTCAGCCACCGGGTCGTCGCATGTTTGGTCTCCTGCGCCCAGGCGAAGGCCGCGGAGCCGGGCTCGACCAGGGCGCCGGTCAGGACATGGCCGAGGATACTGCCGAGGAAGGCCGCAAGGCCGAGGAAATGCAGGCACCTGAGACAGCTTCTCATGATCGTCACCGCTCGTTGGGGGCGTCGTCGCCGGAAGCGATCTCCAGCCGCTGACGCAGGATCTTCAGGAGATCGGCCGCATCCGCCAGCATCCGGCCGGACAGGCCGGCCGACGTCTGCTCCGCCCACTCCCGTTGCAGGGCGGTGACCCGGTCCAGCATGTCCTGCCCTTTCGCCGTCAGCGTCACCAAGCTCGACCGCTTGTGGTGCGGGTTGGGGATGAAGGCGGTGATGCCTTCGCCCGACAGCACATCCGCCAGGCGCTGGACGCTTTGCCGCGTCAGCCCCATGGAGCGGGCGATCTGGGCGACGGTCGCCGGCCCGTCAGCCAGCGCCCCGAGGATCTGCCAGCGGGCGCTGGTCAATCCGACGGGAGCGGACAGCCGGTCGCCGGCGAGCAGCAGCCGGCCGTTCAGCCGGAACACCTCGAGGACCAGCTCGGTGAAGGCATCCGCGGCGTTGGGCTCGGGGGACGAAGGGGGCATGTGCGCGATCTCATTTGACAGCATGCTGTCATTATGCCGGCGGCCTGTCAATGGAAATGACAGTATGCTGTCAATCCGAGGCGGCTACATCAGCCGGCGCAGCGCCACCACCGCGATGACGCCGAACAGCATGGCGAGCGCGATCGGCACCCGCCGGGCGATCAGCAGCACCAGCCCGGCGGCGAGCGCGTCCGGCAGGCTCGACAGGGCGGCCGGGGCGATCAGCGCCACGAGCACGGCGCCGGGGGTCGCCTCCAGCGCCGCGTTGGCCGCCGGGCCGAGCCGGACGCGCGCCACCAGCAAGGGGCCGCCGATCCGCGTCAGCCAGGTGGCGAGGCCGCCGGCCAGCACGATCCACAGGACGGTCGCGTCCAGGTCGAACAGGGCGTCAGGCATGGCGCAGCCTCCCCCGCCAGGCGGCGACCGCCCCGCCGGACAGCGCGCCCAGCAGGATGTGCCATGCCCCGTCGGGCATCAGGGCATGGACCGCGACGGCCACCGCAGCACTGGCGAGCCAGGGGGCCAGCGTCGTCCGGACATTCCTCCAGAAGCCGACCAGCAGGCAGAGGAAGAGGGCCGTGAAGGTGAAGTCGAGGCCCCAGGCGACGGGATCGTCGATCAGGGCGCCGGCGAAGGTCCCGCCGACCGTCGAGGCCAGCCAGACCGTGTAGAGCGTCAGCCCGACGCCGAACCAGTAGGGCAGCGTCAGGGCGGCGCCGCGCTGCATGGCGAGCGCCCAGACCTCGTCGGTCATCAGGAACATGGTGACGGCGGCGCGCAGCGGCGGCAGGCCGCGCAGGCGCGGCGCCAGCGTCGCCCCCATCAGCAGGTGGCGCAGGTTCACCAGGAGGACGCTGGCGACGATGCTGGCCGCGGCGGCGCCATGCGCCCACAGCTCCACCGCCAGGAACTGCGAGCCGCCGGCGAAGATCAAGCCGCTCATCAGCGCGACCTCCAGCGGCGACAGGCCGGCCTTGGCGGCGAGGCTGCCGAGCAGCAGCCCGAAGGGGATCGCACCGGCCATCAGCGGCAGGGTGTGGGCGACGCCGAGCGCGAATTCGCGCGGGCCCGCCCGGGTGTCGGAGGTGAGATCGGTCATGCCGACGACCCTAATGGCCGGCCGGCGCCCCGTCTTGGACAGGATTGCTGCCGCGCCGGTACTGGCCCGGGGCGACCCCGACGCGCGCCTTGAACACCCGATTCAGGTGGGCCTGGTCGCAGAAGCCGCAGGCGACCGCCACCTCGGCCAGGGGAAGGTCGCCGGACAGCAGTTCCTTGGCCTGCTGCACGCGGCGGTCGGTCAGGTAGCCGTGCGGCGTGGTGCCGACGGTGGCGCGGAACACCCGCAGCAGGTGGAAGCGGCTGAGCCCCACCGCGGCGGCGAGATCGGCCAGCTCGACCGGCCGGTCGAGGTGGGCGTCGAGATACTCGCGCGCCCGCCGCACCGCGGCCGGCTCCTGCCCGGCCGGCCGCAGCCGTCCGCCGGCCTCGCCATGGCGCAGCGAGACGGCGACGAAGGCGCGCATCAGGTCGGTCTCGGTCTTCAGCGGATCGGCCTGCGGATCCTCCAGCGTCAGGTGGAGGTCGCGGATGGCCCGGAACAGCTCCGGATCCTCGACCAGCGTGCCGGTGAAGCCTGGGGCGGCGGCCGGCCGGCCGAGCGCGTCCGACAGTTCCCGTTCCAGCAGGGCGACGGAGGGATAGAACATGCGGTAGGCGTAGCCATGCTCCGACGGGCGGCCGTCGTGCAGCTCGCCGGGGTTCAGCACGGCGACGCTGCCGGCCCGCGCCGCATGCTCGACGCCGCGGTGGTGGAACAGCTCGGTGCCCGCCAGGATGACGCCGATGACGTAGGTGTCGTGGGTGTGCGGCGCATAGGTGTGCCGGTTGAAGCGGGCGCTGAGGCATTCCATGCGGTCGAAGCGGCGGTCGCGCCACAGGCGGGCGTACTCGTCCCGCCCCACCGGGTCGAGATGCAGCGCGCTGTCCTGGTCGATGGTCGCCTGGCCCATGGCCGTTCCTTCGTCGCCGCTCAAAGCCCGTTCAGCCGCCCAGCCGGCGGGTCCAGGCGGCCAGCGCCTCCAGCAGTGCCGCGATGCGCGGGCGGACCGATTCGTCGGTGAGGTTGCCGTCGCCGTCGAACTTCTGCCCCGCCATGGGGACGAACAGCTCCGGCCGGTTGAGCGGGTGCATGTCGAGATACACGCAGACCTGCCGCAGGTGATACTGCGAGCGCGCGGTGCCGAGCCCGCCGCCGGCCCCCATGAAGGCGACCGGCTTGCCGGCGAAGGGCTGGTCCGCCCCGCGCGAGGCCCAGTCGATGGCGTTCTTCAGCACGCCGGGAACCGAGTAATTGTATTCCGGACAGGCGATCACCAGCGCATCGGCGCCGCGGATCGCCTCGCGGAAGGCGGTGACCGCCTCCGGCCGGCCGGCCGCCTCGACGTCCGCGTCGTAGAGCGGGATCGGCGCGATGTCGAAAACCTCCAGCGTCATGTCGGCCGGCAGCAGCCCGGCCGCCGCGCGCAGCAGCCCGCGGTTGGTCGAGGCCTTGCGCAGGGATCCGGCAAAGCCCAGCACCCGCAGCGATTTCGCCATCTCACGATCTCCCGTCCCCTGTCGTCCTGCCCAGTAGGAATGAGGCCGATCCCGTCCGCGATCAAGGGCACATTGGGAACGCAAATGGTTTCACATGATATTGTTTGCATGATACGACGGTTGACCGGACCCGCGAATGGTGCGGGACGAAAGAAAAGAAAGACGGGAGAGAAGTCGATGGCATCAGGGATGGCATCAGGGGTGAAGGCGCGTGCCGCCGCGGCCGTGATGGCGGCGGCCTTGGGCACGGCCGTGCTTGCGGGTGGGGAGGCGCTGGCGCAGGCGGCGGCTCCGGTGAAGATCGGAGTCCTGGTGGACGAGGCGGGCTTCGCATCGGACATCGGCGGCCGGGGGGCCGCCCTGGCGACCCGGATGGCGGTGGAGGATTTCGGCGGCACGGTGCTCGACCGCCCGATCGAGGTGATCGCCGCCGACATGCAGAACAAGCCGGACGTCGCCTCCAACATCGTGCGGCGCTGGTTCGACGTCGACGGCGTCGACATGGTGACGGACATCCCCGTCTCCTCGGTCGCGCTGGCGGTGCAGGCGGTGGCGCGGGAGAAGAAGAAGGTCCTGATGATCAGCGCCGCCACGACGACGGAACTGACCAACGCCCAATGCTCCCCTACACCATCCACTGGGCGGACGACACGGCGGCGCTGTCGGTCGGCACGACCAGGGCGGTGGTCGATGCCGGCGGCAAGTCCTGGTTCTTCATCACCGCCGACTTCGCCTTCGGCACCGCCATGGAGAAGGCGGCGACCGAGGCGATCAGACAGGCGGGCGGCACGGTGGTCGGCGGCGTCAAGCACCCGATCGGCACCAGCGACTACGGCTCGTACCTGCTGGCGGCGCAGGCCAGCGGCGCGAAGGTGGTGGCGCTGGCCAATGTCGGCGCCGACACCATCGCGGCCATCAAGCAGGCGGCGGAGTTCGGGCTGCCGGCGGGCGGGCAGAAGCTGGTCGGCTACATCGTCTTCATCACCGACGTCCACTCGCTGGGGCTCGACCTCGCCCAGGGGCTGACGGTGACGGAGGGCTTCTACTGGGACCGGAACGAGCAGACCCGCGCCTGGTCGAAGCGCTTCTTCGAGCGCCACGGCAAGATGCCGAGCAAGGAGCAGGCGAACACCTATCTAGCCACCCTGCACTGGCTGAAGGCGGTGAAGGCCGCCGGCACCACCGACAGCGAGGCGGTGACCGCCAGGATGAAGGAGATGCCGACCGACTATTTCGGCGTCCCCGGCAGCATCCGCAAGGACGGCCGCGTGCTCTACGACCTGATGCTCTACCAGGTGAAGTCGAAGGCGGAGAGCAAGGGGCCGTGGGACTATTACACCCCGGTGCGTCCCATCCCCGCGGCGGAGGCCTTCCTGCCGATCGAGAAGAGCACCTGCCCCTTCGTCACCGGCAAGTGAGCCGTTTCCTCCTCCCGGCGGAACGCGCCCTCAGCCGAACGGGGAGCGGCCATGCTCCCCGTTTCGCCCCGCCCCGCCCCCGGCCGGTATCCCGCCGGGAGTAGGGCGGGAGCGGCCGGGCGTCATCCGCCTGCCTTGCTGCCGCCCGTCCGGCTTCGTCGCAAGATCGGGGTACAGCATGGCCTGTCGGGCGGGGCGACCATGCCTTTGTCGCGATGAAGGCGAGAGGAGAACGGCATGAGGCGGTATCTGGGAGCGGGGGCGCTCGCCGGCATGGTCCTGGCGGCGTCGGCAGTGGCGGGACCGGCGGTGGCGGGATCGGCCGGGGCCGAGACGTCCCGGCGGGGCGGCGAGGCGGCACGGCTCCAGCCGACGGAGTTGAACGGCGCCTTCGACCTGTCCTGGTGGCAGCGGTCGAACGGCTGGAGCAACGGCGACTTCATGGGCTGCACCTGGAACGCCCACAACGTCGTGCAGAAGGACGGCCAGCTCGCCCTGTCGATCACCGACGACCGCATCGCCCGCAAGAGCCTGTCCTGCGCCGAGCTGCGCAGCTACCGCGCCTACGGCTTCGGCGCCTATACCGTCGACCTGAAGGCGGTGAGGGCGGACGGCGTGCTGACCTCGGTCTCCCACTACACCGGGCCGTCCTTCGGCGACCCGTGGAACGAGATCCTGTTCGGCATCAACGGCAAGGACACCACCAGGCTGGAGGTCGGCTGGGTGGTCGACGGCCGCGGCCATTACGGCACGGTGATCGACCTGGGCTTCGATGCGGCGGAGGGCATCCACAGCTACGGCTTCCAGTGGCGGGGCGACCGCATCGTCTGGACGGTCGACGGCCGCCCGGTGCACAGCGTCAGCGGCGGCCCGCGGGAGATTCCGCAGAAGCCCGGCCGCATCTACCTGCGATTCTGGAACGGAGCGGGAGAGACCGCCTGGATGTCCCGTTTCCAGTATCCCGGCAGGCCGCTGACCGCCGTCTTCGCCGCGATGCGCCACGAGAAGGACGGAGACCGGCAGGAGGCCGGGCGGCAGGAGACCAGACGGCAGACCAGCGCCGCGCTCGGCGACTGAGGCGGTCCGGGACCCGGTCCGCTCAGCCGCCCTGCCGGCGGATCCAGGCGGCGGTGGCGCTGTCCATGGTGTTCTTGTGGTTGATGAACCAGTCGGGAACCACCTCGGTCAGGTAGCCGCGGGCCAGCGCCAGATTGCCGCGGGCAAGCCGTTCCTCGATCCCGTCCAGCTCGCGGCGCACGCGCTCGTGCTCGTTGAAATGGACGGGGTAGGGCGGGAAGCCGAAGGCAAGCATCAGCTCCTCCTCGCGGGCGAGGTGGTCGCGCAGATGCTCGGCGAACCGGGCGAAGAGGGCCGGAAGCTCGGCGTCGTCCGCATCGGCGGCTTCGACCAGCAGGGCGACGGTTTCCTTGTGGTCGGAATCGATGATGGCGTTTCCGACCTCCATCGACTCGTTCCAGGTCAGCGACAGGCGGGTGGGCATGAAAATGGCCTCCGGGGGTGGGTCCGGAGGCCATTTCTAAAATCTTCCCGATCCCGGCGACTTGACGGCCATCAAGCGCCGGCCGTCAAAGAGGCGGGGTCACGCCTCCGCCCGCTCCAGCTCGTCGACGAAGCCGCGGATGACGCCGAGCCCCTTCTGCCAGAAGGCGGGATCGGAGGCGTCGAGGCCGAAGGGAGCCAGCAGCTCCCTGTGGCGCAGGGTGCCGCCGGCCTCCAGCATCTTCAGGTACTTCTGCGCGAAGCCCTCCTCGGCCTCCTGGTAGACCGCATAGAGCGAGTTCACCAGGCAGTCGCCGAAGGCATAGGCATAGACGTAGAAGGGCGAGTGGATGAAGTGCGGGATGTAGGACCAGTAGTGCCGGTAGGTCTCGTCGAAGCGGAGCGCCGGACCCAGGCTTTCCGTCTGCACCGCCATCCAGATCTCGCCCAGCCGCTCGGCGGTCAGCTCGCCCTCGCGCCGCTCGGTATGCACGCGCTTCTCGAAGTCGAAGAAGGCGATCTGGCGGACGACCGTGTTCAGCATGTCCTCGACCTTGGTCGCCAGCAGGATGCGGCGGCGCTTCGGGTCGGTTTCGGCGGCGAGCAGGGCGCGGAAGGTCAGCATCTCGCCGAACACCGAGGCGGTCTCCGCCAGGGTCAGCGGGGTGTCCGACAGCAGGTGGCCCTGGCGCCCGGCCAGGATCTGGTGGACGCCGTGCCCGAGTTCGTGGGCCAGCGTCATGACGTCGCGCGTCTTGCCCTGGTAGTTCACCAGCAGATAGGGGTGCGCGCTCGGCACCGTCGGATGGGCGAAGGCGCCCGGCGCCTTGCCCGGGCGCACCGGCGCGTCGATCCAGGCATTGTCGAAGAAGCGCTTGCCCAGGCCGGCGAGGTCCGGGGAGAAGCGGCCATAGGCGCCGAGCACGATGTCGCGCGCCTCCTCCCAGCGGATGCTGCGGTCGGCATCGTCGGGCAGCGGGGCATTGCGGTCCCAATAATCCAGCCGGTCCTGCCCGAACCACTTGGCCTTCAGCGCGTAGTAGCGGTGGGACAGGGTGGGGTAGGCGTCCTTGACGGCGGTGGACAGCGCCTCCACCACCTCGTCCTCGACCCGGTTGGACAGGTTGCGGGCGGAGATCGGCGTCTTGTAGCCGCGCCAGCCGTCCTCGATCTCCTTGTCCTTGGCCAGCGTGTTGGTGACCAGCGAGAACAGGCGGATGTTGTCGCCGAGCACGCGGCCGATCACCTCGCCCGCCTCCTTGCGGACCTCGCGGTTGCGGTCGGACAGGCGGTTCAGCGCCTCGGCGCAGGTGAGGTCCTTGCCGCCCATGGGGAAGCGCAGGGCGGCGATGGTCTCGTCGAACAGGCGGTTCCAGGCGGCGCGCCCGACGACGTGCTTCTCGTGCAGCAGACGCTCCACCTCGTCGGAGAGCTGATGCTCGCGGAACAGCCGCACGTCGCGCAGCCACGGGGCATAGCGGGCGAGCTCGGGCGAGGACTTCAGCCTGGCGTCGAGGTCGCGGTCCTCCAGCCGGTTGATCTCCAGCGTGAAGAAGATCAGCGGGGTGGAGATGGCGTTCACCCGCTCCTGCGCCGACTGGTAGAACTTGGCGATGGCGGGATCGGCCATGTTGCCGTTGTAGACCAGCCCGGCATAGGACATGACGCGGGAGAGAACCTCGTCCATCCGCTCATAGTCGCGGATCGCCTCCGCGAGCGCGTTGCCGTCCAGTCCGGCCAGCTTGCCGGCGTAGCGGCCGTGGAACGCCTTGGCGTCCGCCTCCATCCGGTCGAGGTCGGCCTTCAGCTCGGGCGACTCCATTCCCGGATACAGGTCGCTCAGGTCCCAGGTGGGGAGCGTGCCGAGATCGGGGGTGTCGTTTGCGGCCAAGGCGGCGCTGCTGCTCATCGAATCCCTCCAGACATTGGTCGTCTCCATATAAGGCCGGGCGGGCGCCGGGCAAAGGGCCGGGTGATCGGGCCGCCCCTTGCGGGAGACGCCCGCTCACGCCGCCGCGGCCGGACGCAGTGCGGCGCGGCCGGCCTGGAGGACGGCCCGCGTCAGGGCGGCGAGGGTAGCGCTGGCGATGCGGCTCTGCTGCCAGTGCAGCGGCACGTCGAAGGGACGGCCGGGCATCAGCTCCACCAGACGGCCGGCGCGGAGATGGCCGGCGACCAGATGCTCCGGGTTCATCCCCCAGCCGAGCCCGGCGAGTGCCGCATCGACGAAGGCGTGGGTGGACGGCATCCAGTGGGTCGGCGGCGACGGCACCGTGCCGAGGACCGCCTGCAGCCAGTTGGCCTGCAGCCGGTCCTTCCGGTTGAAGGTCAGGCAGGGGGCGGCGGCCAGGGCTTGGGCGGTCACGCCGCCGGGGAAATGGCGGCGCAGATAGTCGGGGCTGGCCGTCGCGATGTAGCGGAGCGAGCCCAGCGCGTGGCTGCTGCAGCCGCCCACCGGGGCGGCGCTGGCGGTCACCGCCGCCAGGACCTCCCCCTTGCGCAGCCACTCGGCGCTGTGGTCCTGGTCGTCGATCACCAGGTCGAACAGGCAGCCGGGCGCCGCGGCCATGGCCCCGACGAACCAGGTGGCGAGGCTGTCGGCATTGACCGCGATGCGCAGGGTGGCCGGGGCCGCCGCCGGGGCGAGGGCGGGCAGGGAGTCCCGCAGTTCGCTTTCCAGCAGGGACACCTGCTCGACATGCTGGCAGAGCCGCAGCCCGGCGGGGGTGGCGGTGCAGGGCTGCCCGCGCACCACCAGGACGGTGCCCAGCCTCTCCTCCAGCAGCTTGACCCGCTGCGACACCGCCGAGGGGGTGACGTGAAGCTGCTGCGCGGCGCGGTCGAAGCTGCCGGTGCGCAGCACGGCGGCCAGCGCGGCGAGCAGGGCGTAGTCGAGCATGGGATTAGCTCTGCTTAATCGGGCTAAGGAAGCTTAACTACGCTAATCCGGAACGGGGTGCTAGCAGGAAGGCGTGCCCCGCCCCACCCCTGCCGGAGCCTGTGATGACCGCCGCCTTCCTTCCCGGGTTCTTCCTCGGCCTCAGCCTGATCGTCGCCATCGGGGCGCAGAACGCCTTCGTGCTGCGCCAGGGACTGCGCAACGAGCATGTGCTGGCGGTCTGCGCCACCTGCGCCCTGTCGGACGCGGCGCTGATCCTGGCGGGGGTCAACGGGTTCGCCAAGGCCGGCACGATGCTGCCATGGCTGGGGCCGGTGCTGCGCTATGGCGGAGCGGCCTTCCTGCTGGCCTACGGGTTGCGGGCGGCGCGGTCCGCCCTGCGGCCGGGCGGCGGGCTGACGCCGCTGGACAGCGCGCCGCAGGGGCTGGTGCCCTGCCTGCTGACCTGCCTCGCCCTGACCTGGCTGAACCCGCACGTCTATCTCGACACGGTGGTCCTGGTCGGTTCGATCTCCGCCCAGTTCGCCGAGGGGCGGGCGGTCTTCGCGCTGGGGGCGATCACCGCCTCCGTCCTGTTCTTCTTCTCGCTGGGATTCGGGGCGCGGCTGCTGCGTCCGCTGTTCGCCCGGCCGGCGGCGTGGCGGGTGATGGACGGCGCCATCGCGCTGGTCATGTGGATCATCGCCGCCGGGCTGCTGCTGTCGGAGACCTCGGCGGCGGCGCCGTGACGGCCACGGCCGGTCAGCGGGCGCCGCCCTCCTGCACGCGGCGGATGGCCGCCTCGACGCATTGCAGGTGGAGCTTCTTGCGGGCGAGCTGGCGGGTCCGCCGCTCCTCCGGGTCGGCGCTGGGCATGGCCTCGATGGCGCAGCCGCGCCAGCCGTTGGCGTCCAGAGCGCGGGCGACCTCGGCATAGCCGAAATAGCCCTTCTCCGGCTGCTCCCAGGGGGGGCGCAGGTCGGCGCGGCGCAGGACGAAGCGGTTGGACTGGCTGGAGCCGCCGAGATTGGTCAGCCGGGCGACGATCAGCCGCTCCCCGTTCGGCAGGGAGACGGTCAGGATGGGGCGGATTCCGGCGATCGGCAGGTCGTTGGCCATGGCCGCATGCATAGCCTCCCCGCGCGCGCAAGGCCAGCGGCTTGCGGATAGGACGTCCGGCCAGGTCCCGTCCGGGGTCATCCTTTCAGCCATGCGACAGCCCGCCGCACCCGACCTTCCGACATTTGCATTGCCCGGCACCTTTGGAGCATTGTGCGGCCGGATGCGCGACGGATCGTTGCGCATCCACGGAGAAAACGCGCACTAAATAATCATAAAGGGACGCCCCGATGAGCCAGAGCTCAGCCGATCTGTTCAACCAGATCCACGCCCGCTCCCTGTCGGACCCGGAGGGGTTCTGGGGAGAGGCGGCGGAGGACATCACCTGGATCAGGAAGTGGGACAAGGTGCTGGACGACAGCAACGCCCCCTTCTACCGCTGGTTCGCCGGCGGCGTCCTCAACACCTGCTACAACGCGGTGGACCGGCATGTGGAGGCGGGCCGGGGAGCCCAGGCCGCCATCATCTATGACAGCCCGGTGACCGGCACCGTCCAGACCATCACCTATTCCGAACTGCAGGAGCAGGTCGCCCGCTTCGCCGGCGCGCTGCGCGCCCGGGGCGTGGAGAAGGGCGACCGCGTCCTGCTCTACATGCCGATGATCCCGCAGTCGGTCGTCGCCATGCTGGCCTGCGCGCGCCTCGGCGCCGTGCATTCGGTGGTGTTCGGCGGCTTCGCCCCGCACGAGCTGGCGACCCGCATCAACGACGCCAAGCCGAAGGCCATCGTCTCGGCCTCCTGCGGCATCGAGCCGAACCGCATCGTCAAGTACAAGCCGATGCTGGACGCCGCCATCGAGCAGGCCGACCACAAGCCGTCGAGCTGCATCATCTACCAGCGCCCGCAGGAGACGGCGTCGCTGGTCGAGGGCCGGGACCAGGACTGGGCCGCCGCCGTCGCCGCCGCCGAGCCGGCGGAGTGCGTGCCGGTCGCCGCGACCGATCCGCTCTACATCCTCTACACCTCCGGCACCACCGGCCAGCCGAAGGGCGTGGTGCGCGACAACGGCGGCCATGCCGTGGCGCTGCGCTGGACGATGAAGAACATCTACAACGTCCAGCCGGGCGAGGTGTATTGGGCGGCGTCGGACGTGGGCTGGGTCGTCGGCCATTCCTATATCGTCTACGCGCCGCTGCTGACCGGCTGCACCACCATCGTCTTCGAGGGCAAACCGGTCGGCACCCCGGATCCGGGCACCTTCTGGCGCATGATCGAGCAGCACAAGATCGGCACGCTGTTCACCGCCCCCACCGCCTTCCGCGCCATCAAGCGCGAGGATCCGGACGCCAACCACCTGAAGAAGTACGACCTGTCGCACTTCCGCGCCCTGTTCCTGGCCGGCGAGCGGTCGGACCCCGACACGCTGCACTGGGCCGAGGACAATCTGAAGGTTCCGGTGATCGACCATTGGTGGCAGACGGAGACCGGCTGGGCCATCTCCGGCAACCCGCTGGGCGTTCACCTGTTCCCGATCAAGTACGGCTCGGCCACCCGTCCGATGCCGGGCTGGGACGTGCGGGTGCTGAACGCCGAGCTGAAGGAGGTTCCGCGCGGCGACATCGGCGCCATCTGCGTGAAGCTGCCGCTGCCCCCCGGCACGCTGCCCACCCTGTGGAACGCCGACGAGCGCTTCAAGAAGTCCTATCTCGCCGACTATCCCGGCTACTACCAGACCGGCGACGCGGGCTTCATCGACGATGACGGCTATGTCTACGTCATGGCGCGGACCGACGACATCATCAACGTCGCCGGCCACCGCCTGTCGACCGGCGCCATGGAAGAGGTGCTGTCCAGCCACAAGGACGTGGCGGAATGCGCGGTGATCGGCGTCGCCGACGACCTGAAGGGGCAGGTGCCGCTGGGCTTCGTCTGCCTGAAGGCCGGCGTCACCCGTCCGCACGAGGAGATCGTGAAGGAGATCGTCCAGCTCGTCCGCGAGCAGATCGGCCCGGTCGCCGACTTCAAGCGGGCCGTGGTGGTCGACCGCCTGCCCAAGACCCGTTCCGGCAAGATCCTGCGCGGCACCATGCAGAAGATCGCCGACAACCAGGACTACAAGACCCCCGCCACCATCGACGATCCCGGCATCCTGCCGGAGATCGCGGTGGCCCTGCAGTCGCTCGGCTACGCCAGCGCCCACAAGGGCGAGGCGTAAAGCCCGGGCGGATGGTGGCGTCCGGACGGTTTCACTCCCCCGTCCGGACCGCCTCCGACGTGACAGGCCCCTTTCCCGGACAGCCCGGAACGGGGGCCTTTTCATTTGTTGCGCGACCGTGCCGGCGGCCGGCAATGTCAGGCGTTAACAGAGTGCCTGTCGGCACACATATGTTCTATCGAATCCGCGCAGATCTGGCCCGTTGGCCCCGCAGTCCTGTGTTCGTTGATTTCGCAAATGCAGCATGCCAAGTAACCGCGCAAGACAAGAGCACATGATTTGTGGAGCCAACAATGAGCTATTCTTCCGTTCATCAGGTGCGTGGTGAACTGTTTGCCACCTCTGCAAACCGCAAGACGGTGTTCGCCCGGATCGTCGACTGGGTGAAGGCCCGGATCAACCTGATGCGCGCCGAGCAGGAACTGCTGGGCATGTCCGATACCGAACTGGCGGACATCGGCCTGACCCGCGGCGACGTTCACAATGCGGTGCGCTACGGCCGCGTCGGCTGACGCCCCGCCGGCAGGACCGTCGGCCCGTCTGTTCAGGCGGGCACAGGAAAGCCCCGGATCGCCAATGGCGGCCGGGGCTTTCCTTTTGCCCGGACCTGCCCTGTTGGAGGAAGCCGTGCAAAAGCTTGCGTCGCTCGACGCTGGTATGGTTAATGAACGTTAACTGTTATCGCCCACTGCGCACCGATACCGCGTGACGGAGATCCGGCTCGGTCAGTTCCGGGGTCGGCTGCGATGCCGCTGTGAAAGCGACATTGAATGAGTCTGCTTCACCGTCTGCTGCTGCTCGTCTTTCTGGCTCTTGTGCCTGCGGCGGTCATCGAGATCCACAACGAGATCCAGCTCCGCGCAGCCCGTGAGGCCGATGTGCGGGAGGGGCTGCTGCGCCTTGCCGGCCTGTTCGCCGGCGAGCAGGAGCGGCTGGTGGAGGGCATCCGGCAGATCCTGTTCGGCATCTCGCAGGCCGCCGTCGTGCAGGAGGGGCGCGTGCGGGAGTGCCAGGCCTATCTCGACCGGCTGCGGCCGGGCCTGCCGCCCTTCCTGCGGATCGGCGTCACCGACCGGGCCGGCGACCTGCGCTGTTCGAGCGATCACGAGACGGTCGGCATGCCGGTCGGTGACCGCCAGCATGTGCGCGACGCCATCGCCGGGGGCGGCTTCGTCGTCGGCGAGACGATCGACACGCGGCCCGGCGGCCGCTCCGTGCTGCCGATGGCGCTCGCCGTGCAGGACGAGGGGGGAGCGGTCACCGGCGTGGTGACGGCGCTGATCGACCTTGCGTGGCTGACGCGCCTGCTGGCCCAGCGGCCGCTGCCGCCGGATACGGTGGTGATGCTGTTCGACCGCCGGGGCACGGTGGTTGCCCGCATCCCGGAAGCGCCGCGCGAGATCGGCCGCCCCCTGCCGGACGGGCAGTTCGAGGCGCTGACCGCCGGCCGGGATCCCTTCGTCGCGGAATGGGCGCCGGCGGACGGGCAGGCCCGGCTGTTCGGCGTGGTTCCCTTCGTCGGCGGCATTCCGGGGCTGGGGGTGGCCGTGTCGGTCGGGCGCGCGCACGCCATGGGGCCGATCGAGGATGCGATGGTCAGCGCGCTGGCGGTCATCGCCGTGGTGGCGGCCGCGACGCTGGCCGCCGCCTGGTGGGGCGGCAACCGCTTCCTGCGCCGGCCGGCCGCGGCGCTGGTGGAGGCGGCGCTGCGCTGGCGCGGCGGCGACCTGTCGGCGCGCACCGGCCTTGCCGGCGAGCGGTCGGAGATCGGCACGATCGGCCGCGCCTTCGACGGCATGGCCGAGGCGCTGCAGCGCCAGGCCGCGCTGAGGGACGAGGCCAACGCTCTGGCCCATCGCGCCGCCGCCGTGCTGTCGAGCACCACCGACGGGGTGTTCGAGGTGGACCGCGACTGGAAGGTCACCTTCATGAACGACCGGGCGCGGGAGCTGCTGGGCGACGGGCACGACCTCACTGGCCACCGGCTGGAGGAGACCTTTCCCGGCGCCGGCAGGTCCGTCTTCGCCGAGCAGTTCCGCCGCGCCGTGCAGGGCATGGCCACCGTTTCGTTCGAAGCCTTCTACCCGCCGCAGTCCGCCTGGTACGCGGTGCGCGCCTTCCCGTCGCGCGACGGGCTGGCGGTGTTCTTCCAGGACATCACGGAGCTGCGCCAGGCCGAGGCCGCCCGCCGGCGCAGCGAGGAGCGCTTCCGCGCCATCTTCGAACTGGCCGCCGTGGGCATCGAGCGGCTGGACCCGGCCGGCCGCTATCTCGACGTCAACGCCAAGCTCTGCGCCATCCTCGGTTATCGGCGGGACGAGCTTCTCGGCATGAGTTTCCTCGACCTGACCGACCCGGATGACCTGCAGGCGGAACAGGCGCTGCTCGACCGGCTGACGGCCGGCGAGATCCCGAGCTATGCCATCGAGAAGCGCTACCGCCGGCGCGACGGGCAGGTGGTGTGGGTGCGGGTGACCTCCTCGCGCGTCGTGGTCGGGGCGACCGACGAGATCGGGCGCATCGCCATCGTCGAGGACATCACCGAGCGCAAGGCGATGGAGCAGGAGCTGCGCTCGGCCAAGGATGAGGCCGAGCGGGCCAATCTCGCCAAGTCGAAGTTCCTCGCCGCCGCCAGCCACGACCTGCGCCAGCCCTTGCAGTCGCTGT
This sequence comes from Azospirillum thermophilum, assembly GCF_003130795.1. NCBI lineage: Bacteria > Pseudomonadati > Pseudomonadota > Alphaproteobacteria > Rhodospirillales > Azospirillaceae > Azospirillum > Azospirillum thermophilum. The sequence continues at coordinate 1,038,079 of NZ_CP029352.1, read as the reverse complement.
TCTTCTTCTCCGCCTCGCTCGACCCGCATGTGCGCTCCGCGGCGGGGCGCGAGCAGCTCCGCCACCTGCACCAGGGGCTGGACGCGATGAAGGAACTGCTCGAAAGCCTGCTGGACGTCTCCCGGCTCGATGCCGGAGCGGTGACGCCGACGATGGAGGATTTCGCGGTCTCCGAGATACTGGACTCCATCGACGCCGCCTATGCGCCGCTCGCCGCCGAGAAGGGGCTGCTGTGGCGGGTCGAGGGGTGCGAGGTGCCGGTGCGCAGCGACCGGCTGCTGCTCGGCCGGCTGGTGCGCAATCTGGTGGAGAACGCCATCCGCTACACCGACAGCGGCACCGTCCGGCTGCGCTGCCGGCACGAGGGGGAGCGGGTGGCGATCGAGGTGCAGGACACCGGCATCGGCATCCCGCCCGACCATCTGGAGCGCATCTTCGAGGAGTTCCACCAGGTCGGCAATCCGGAGCGCGACCGCACCCAGGGGCTGGGGCTGGGGCTCGCCATCGTGCGGCGGCTGTCGCATCTGCTCGGCCATCCGGTGGAGGTGCGCTCGATCCACGGCCGCGGCTCCGCCTTCCGCGTGCTGGTCCCGGTGGGGCAGAAGGCGATGCCGGCCGCCGTGGCCGAGCCGCTGCGGCCGGACGGACGGGGGCGGCTGGCCGTGCTGGTCGACGACGACGCCATCGTCCTGATGGGGCTGCGCACGGTTCTCAGCGAGTGGGGCTACACCGTACTGGCCGCCGACGGCGCGGATCAGGCGATGGAACGGCTGAGGGCGCAGGCGCGCCGGCCGGACATCGTCATCGCCGACTACCGCCTGCGCGAGGGGCGGGTGGGGACCGAGGTCATCCGCAAGGTCCGCGAGCGCTACGGTCCGGAGGTGCCCGGCGTGATCCTGACCGGCGAGACCGGCACCGACTGCCTGCTCGACGCCGCCGCCCACGGGCTGCCGGTGATCCACAAGCCGGTCACCCCGCGCGAGCTGTGCATGGCGGTGGAGCAGCAGCTCCAGGCCGCGGTGTGAGCGATTTCCCGGGCGGGCGACCGGTCCGGTGGACAGGGGGGAGCCCATGGGCTAAGCCTTCGCGGCGACGGCCTTTGGAACGAGTGTGATGGCGACGACGAAATCATCCGGCGGGCAGTTGCGCCTGGACGCGACGACCGAACGTCTGGTGCTGCGCATGTGGCGGGACTGGATCCGGCCCTACCGCGGCAAGCTCGCCCTGTGCTTCCTGCTGATGGCGGTCGTCGCGGCGACGACCGGCGCCTATCCGCTGCTGATCGACCAGTCCTACGCCATGTTCGGCGCGCAGGACCGGACGATGGTGCTGGCGATCCCGGCGCTGATCGTGCTGGTGACGATGGTGAAGGGCGTGTCGCTCTATGCCCAGACGGTGGTGACCAGCGACATCGTGCAGCGCATCATCGCCGACGTCCGGCTGTCGATGTTCGCCCATCTGCTGCGCTCCGACCTCGCCCAGCTCCACGGGGCGCCGACCGGATCGCTGACCTCGCGCTTCATCAACGACGTGGACTTCATCCGCAACGCCCTGTCGCGGACGCTGACCGGGCTGGTGCGCGACATCCTGACCGTGGTCGCGCTGGTCGGGTCGATGTTCTACCTCGACTGGCTGCTGTCGCTGATCGTCTTCGTCATCTACCCCATCGCGGCGGTGCCGATCGTGCGGATCGGCAAGCGGCTGCGCCGCGTCTCCCGCGATACCCAGGCGCAGACCGGCAGCATGACCTCGCTGCTGACGGAGAGCCTGTCGGGCGCCCGGATGGTCAAGACCTACTGCCTGGAGGATTACGAGCGCGCCCGCGCCGCCGCCGCCTTCCATGAGAACTACGAGCTGACGATGAAGGCGACGCGCGCCCGTTCGCGCATCGACCCGATGATGGAGGTGCTGGGCGGCATCGCCGTGGCCGGCGTCATCGCCTTCGCCGGCTACCGCATGACGATGGGGGAGGGGTCGGTCGGCGCCTTCTCCGGCTTCGTCGGCGCACTGCTGATGGCGGCCCAGCCGGTGCGCGCCATCGGCACGCTGAACGCCGCCCTGCAGGAGGGGCTGGCCGCCGCCCAGCGCATCTTCGAGCTGGTGGACGAGCAGCCGAAGATCCTGGAGGCGCCGGACGCCCGGCCCCTGGCGGTCGAGGCGGGGGCGGTCGCGCTGCGCGGGGTCCGCTTCGCCTACGAGGCGGGGGCGGAGACGCTGAAGGGCATCGACCTGGAGGTGGCGCCGGGCACCACCGTGGCGCTGGTCGGGCGCAGCGGCGCCGGCAAGTCCACCGTCTTCAACCTGATTCCCCGCCTCTACGACGCGGCGGCGGGGCAGGTGCTGATCGACGGTCAGGACGTGCGCGGCGCGACCCTGCGCAGCCTGCGCGGTGCGGTGTCGATCGTCAGCCAGGACACGGTGCTGTTCAACGACACGGTGCGCGCCAACATCGCCTTCGGACGGCTGGACGCGCCGATGGAGGACATCGTCTCCGCCGCGACGTCGGCGGCGGCGCACGACTTCATCATGAAGCTGCCGGAGGGCTACGACACCGTCATCGGCGACCGCGGCGTCAAGCTGTCGGGTGGCGAGCGGCAGCGGCTGGCGCTGGCCCGCGCCTTCCTGAAGAACGCCCCGATCCTGCTGCTCGACGAGGCGACCTCGGCGCTCGACAGCGAGTCGGAGCGGCTGGTGCAGGGGGCGCTGGAGCGGCTGACCAGGGGGCGGACGACGCTGGTGATCGCCCACCGCCTCGCCACCGTGCGAAACGCCGACCGGATCGTTGTGATGGAGGGCGGCCGGATCGTCGAGCAGGGCACGCACGACGCCCTGCTCGCCGCCAACGGCACCTATGCCCGCCTCAGCCGCCTGCAGTTCGGCGAGGACGGCGAGGCGGCGCTGAGCGCCTGACCGTCAGGCGCGGTCGGGCGGCTGGTCGCGCGGGTCGGAGCCGCGCTCGTCGGTCCGCTGATCGGTCCGGTCGGACTCCTGCCGCCGCTCCTCATGCGCGCGCTCGCGCTGCCAGCGGTCGAACTTGTCGGGATCGGTGACGAGATCGGCGACGGACGGGCTGTCCTTGCGTCCGGTCTCGCCGGGGGAAGCCTGCAGGCGGGACGGCTGCGGCGACATTGGGGGACCTCCTCGCGCGGGTTCACGCGTTCAGCAACCACGACCGCTTCAACGCCGGAACCCCGGTCCGCGTTGCGGATGGTCCCCTTCCGGGTGGTGACCTTCTACTCCCGGCTCAACACGCGGTCGACCACCACGTTCGCCCACTCGCGCGAGCGGAAGCCGGCCTTGGCCTCCACCGGGTCGTAGACATGCTCCACCCAATCCCAGAAGGGGGTCGGGCGGCGCTCGTTGTAGGCGGCGTAGAGCTCGAAGAAATAGTCGAGGATGCCGGTCTTCGCCTGCTTGAAGTGGCCGTATTTCCAGGACAGCTGCCGGACGGCGGCCTCCAGCGGCTGGCCTTCGTGGACGAACATGTAGAGGGCGGCCATGAAGCCGGCGCGGTCGGCGCCCGACTTGCAGTGCATCAGCGCCGGGTATTCCATCTTGCGGAACAGCTCCCGCGCCTTCAGAAGGGTTTCCTTCTTCGGCATGTCGCGGGAGTTGACGGGGAAGTCGACCAGCGTCAGCCCATGGGCACGGCAGGCCTCGGCCTCCAGGATGTAGGAGGCGCAGTCGCGGCTGCCGCGCAGGTTCAGGATCGTCTTCACCCCGGCCCGCGCCGCCGCCGCGATGTGGGAGGGGGACGGCTGGCTCGCCCGGAACATATTGGGCGAGATGCGGTAGGTGTTGGAGTAGATCAGCCGGAAACAGGCATGGTCGATGAAGATCGCCTCGAAATGGCCGAGCGCCCGCTGCCAGCGCGAGACCATGCGGCCGCGGCCGCGCTTGATCCCGTCCGCCATGGCGGTGGTGTAACGACGGATGAACCACTTCTTGGCCACGGTGCCCCTTTCCTCCAGCAACCGGGCCAACATATGGACCCCGCGCCGCGCGTCAAGCCGGCAGCGTGAGGATCCGCTCATCCCTGCAGGCGGTTGTAGATGCCGTAGCGGGCGGCGACGCCCAGGACGATCTCCATGTACACGTTGATCAGGCTGTTGGCGTAGAAGGCGGGGCAGCCGGTGTAATGCCGCTCGCCGGGCATGGCGGTCGGCTCGATCAGGTCGCTGTTCAGCACGACGAGGTTCTTGTCCTCGTCGAACAGGAAGGCGGACTGGTCGCGGCGCAGCGGGTGGATCGCCTGATGGTCGTCCGCCTCGATCCTGCCGGCGGCCATGAACTGGCAGAGCATGCCGAGGCTGCCCATGGCGAGCGGCAGGACCTGCTTCAGGCTGCGCCGCGCGAGGTCGTCATAGGCGGCGGCATCCAGGCCGGGGCGCAGCAGCGGCGTCGCCTCCACCAGGTTCCAGCAGACATGCAGCGCCGTGTGGCTGCCGGTCTTGGTGATGGACAGCATGTCGTAGCCCGACGGCGTGTGCAGTACCGAGCTTTCCAGCGCGTTGGCGAGGACGAAGCTGGCACCGGCGAGCAGGGTGATCGCACCCTCCGCCCGGCAGCGGTCCTCCTCCACCATGATCTTGATCGCCCATTCCTTGATGATGGCGTCGAGCAGGTGGCACACGCTGTCGCGCAGCAGGGCGACGACCTGGTCGGCCGGGGCGGCGTCCAGCACCGCGCGGTCGGCGACGTCCAGCCCGCCATGCGGCGAATCCGGCGGATTCTGCAGGATCAGGTGGCCGTCCTCGTCCAGCGGCAGGCGGCCGACGATGTGGTCGCGCAGGTCGTTGTAGAGCAGGGCCAGCAGCGTGTTGATGGCGACCTTCTCGTAATCCTCCTTGCGGGTGTCGGCGTGGGCCGGGCAATGGCCCGCCAGCGCCTGGAGCTCCTCCGTGAAGAGGTAGTTGGGGTCCTCGACGATGCGGTGCTGGATCGGGGCGAGGTTGATGCGCGTCATCCCCGCCTGCTCGTGCGCGGCGAGATAGGTCAGCGCGAAATCGTTGGAACGGGCCATGGCGCCGCTTACCCCTTCAGCCGGTCGTAGACCCCGTAATCCATGGCGATGGACGCCACGATGTCGAGGTAGAGCTTGATCAGGTTGGTGGTGTAGAAGGCCGGGCAGCCGGTGTAGAAACGCTCGCCCGGCTTGGCGAAGCGGGTGATCGGCTCGGCGTTCAGGCGGATCAGCCCGGACTCGTCCAGCACGAAGGCGGTCTGGTCGGGCGGCAGCCGGTGGACCGCCAGACCGTCATGCGGCTCGATCCCGCTGGCCTCCATGTAATGGACCAGCATGCCGAGGCTCGCCATCGACAGCGGCACGATGTGCTTCAGGCTGCGCCGCACCAGATCGTCGTAGGCGGCGGCGTCCAGCCCGGGCTTCAGCATGGGGGCCGCTTCCACCAGCGCCCAGCAGATGTGGATGGCGGTGTGGCTGCCGGTCTTGGTGATCGACAGCATGTCGTAGCCGGCCCGCTGGTAGAGCGGCGACTCCTCCAGGATGGTCCGCAGCATGAAGTTGGCCGCGGCATCGCGCGAGATGGTGCCGGAGCCCTGGTTGCGGAACTCCTCCTCCTCGGCGATCAGGTCGGCGGCCCAGCTGGAGATCAGCCCGTCGAGCAGATGGCAGGTGGCGTCGCGCAGGACGGAGCAGAAGACGTCGGCCGGGGCCGCCGCCAGCGCGGCGCGGTCGGCCGGATCCAACCCGTGCGGCGAGCGCGGCGGGATGGGAAGAAGCGGGAAGCCGCTGTCGCCCAGCGGCAGCTTCAGGGCGATATGGTCGCGCAGCCGTTCGAACAGCAGGGCGAGCAGCGTGTTGACCGCGATCTTGTCGGCGTCGTCCTGCGGCGGCGCGCCCTCCGCCGGCTGGCCCGCGGCACCGTCGCCGCCGGCATGGAACGGACATTGGCCGGCGCCGCGCTTCAGCTCCTCGCTGAACAGGAAGGCGGGGTCGGCGGCGATCCTCTGCAGGATGTGGGCGACGGACACCCGGTTTAGCCCGGCCTCCCCATGGGCGACCGCGAAGGCCTGGGCGAAATCGTTGGAGCGGGAGGGGGGCGGAGACATCGGCGGCCGGTCATCTTGCGGAGGAAATCCTTTTCACCATTAGGTGAAAACGGAGTACCCCGCAACAGCAAGTGGTGCGACCAGCCGACGCCCCGCCGGTTTCTCATTATTTTGCCACGATGCGGCCTTCGACCGCCGGGGAGACCGTCTTCTTGGCCTCGACATAGTCCATGACGATGGTGGCGAGCAGCACCGCCCCCGAGGCGTCGACGATCACCTTGCTGCGCGGGAAGGCGGCATAGCCGTCGCCGCCGTTCAGCATGTAATCGTTGGTGGCGACGCGGTAGGTGGCGGCGGGGTCGAGCGGCTTGCCGCCCACCTTCACCTCGATCACGCGGCTGCCGGCCGGCAGCTTCGGGTCATAGACCATGGTCAGGCCGGAGACTTGCGGGAAGCGCCCGGCCTTCTCCTCCACCTTGCTGACGCCATGCTCCAGCGAGGCCAGCAGGTCGGACCCCTTCATCTCCACCAGCACGCCGACATTGCCGAAGGGAAGCTCGGCGAAGATGTCCTTGCGGGTGAGCTGCGTCCCGGCCGGGCGCAGGGCGTCGGCGCGGATGCCGCCGCCGTTGGTGACGGCGACGTCGGCCTTCAGCGTCTCGCGCAGGGCGTCGCCGATCAGGTTGCCCATGGTGGCCTCGCGGGTGCGGACCACGTCCTTGCGGCTGTCGAGGTCGGTGGTGGTGGTCCCGATGACGGCGGCGAGGCTGGCGTCGAGCTGTCCGGTATAGCCGGCGACGATCTTCTCGACCTCCGCGTCGGGCTTCACCCCGGCGGTGCCGACGAAGCGCCACTCGGTGGGCAGGACGGTGGTCTGCGGCCCCTTGTCGCTGGTCTTGGTCCGCACCTCCAGGTCGATCACGCCGAGATACTGGGCGTCGTGGCCGGCCTTCAGGATCAGGGTGCTGCCCTCGTAGAAGCTGATCGGGTCATGGTCGTGGCCGCCCAGGATCAGGTCGATGCCCTTGACCTTGAAGGCCAGCTCGCGGTCCTCCTCGATCGGCAGGTGGGTCAGGGCGACGATGACGTTGGCGCCCTCCGCCTTCAGGGAGGCGACGGCCGCCGCCGCCGCCTTCTGCACCTCGGCGAAGCGCAGGCTGGCCCCGCCGCTCGACAGCCGGGCGCTGTCCGGGGTGATGATGCCCATCACGCCGACCTTCAGCTCGCCCACCGTCCTGGTCCAGGTCGGGACCGAGCCGGCGAAGGCGCTGCCGTCCTGCTCCTGCACGTTGGTGCCGATCCACGGGAACTTGGATTCGGCGATCCGCTTCTTCAGCACGTCGACGCCGAAGTCGAACTCGTGATTGCCGAAGGTCACCGCATCGACCCCGATGGCGTTGAACAGGGCCACCATCTGCTCGCCCTGGATCGTGCCGGACAGGATCGAGGGCGACAGGAAGTCGCCGCCCACCGTGGTGATGGCCTGCGGGTTGCGCTGGCGCTCCTGCCGCAGCAGGGTCATCAGCGGACCGAAGCCGCCCTGGCCCTTGATCGGGGCGATCTCGTACACGTCGTTGATGTGCAGGAAGGTCAGGTTGCCGTTCTGCGCCAAGGCAACGCCCGGAAGGAGGAGGGCGGCCGCCAGGGCGGCCGAACCGGCGAGCGTGCGAAGCGGGGCGAGCATGATTGCGGTGATCCTCTGTCTGTTGCCGCGGGCGGCCCGGGAACAAGCGGCATCCTAACCCAAGAAAGCGGAGCTGCGCATAGCCGCCTTGCGCGGCCCTGCCCAGGCTTGATCGCCGCAGGCATGGCCTCCCTATATGAGGGCGGTCATCATGACGACGGTCTTCACGGGGCAGCGGCGGGGGGAATCCATGCGTATCCTGGTGATCCAGAACAGCCATACCGCCCCGGCCGGGCTGGTGGGGGAGGAGCTGGAGCGCGCCGGCGCCGGCCTCGTGACCGTCGCGGCCGACGAGGGCGAACCGATCCCGGAGATGGGCGATTTCGCCGGGCTGGTGGTGCTGGGCGGGCCGCAGGACGCCTGGGACGACGGCCACGGGCCGCATTTCGGCGCGGTGATGGAGCGGATCCGCAGCTTCACCGCGGCGGAGCGGCCGGTGATGGGCATCTGCCTTGGTGCCCAGCTCGCCGCGCGGGCCTATGGCGCGCGGGTCTACCGCCATACGGCTCCGGAACTGGGCGTGCATCCGGTGACGCTGACCGGCGGAGCGGCGGAGGATCCCCTGCTGGCCGGGCTGGGGCCGGAGGTGCAGGTCGCCCAGTGGCATTTCGACACCTTCGACTACCCGGACGGCGCCGTCCATCTGGCCGAAAGCCCGCTGTGCGGCCGGCAGGCCTTCCGACTCGGCCGCGCCACCTTCGGCTTCCAGTTCCACCCCGAGGCGACGGCGGAGATCCTGCGCGGCTGGGCGACCAAGCCCGACCACGGCCACGCGCCGCCGCCGGTGGCGCTCGACCGGCTGGAGCAGGCGATGGCGGACCATCTGCCGGCGGCGGAGGATTTCGCCCGCACCGTGACCCGGCGCTGGCTGGAGCTCGCCTGACCGGGACAAAAGAAAGGCGCTGCCGGGGCGGGCCGGCAGCGCCGAGAAAGGACGGGCGGGGTGCTGTCCTTAGAAGGACATGCGGGCCTGGACGCCGATGATGTCGATCGAGCTCTTGTAGTCGACGAACAGGTTGCCGCGGCCGGCATCCGCGCCGGTCAGGTTGTCGCGCAGGTCGACCGTGGTGCTGGGCACGAAGATGTGCGAGTAGGCCACATCCACCTGCAGCGAGTCGGTGACCTTGTAGCCCGCACCGACCGACAGCCAGTAGCGGTTCTGCTCCGGGATGCGGGGGGTGCGGTGCGACACGTCGACCGCCGCCTTGTCGAAGGCGGCGCCGGCCCGCAGCGTCAGGTCGTCGGTGACCTTGTAGGAGGTGCCGAGCGCCAGGAACCAGGTGTCCTTCCAGTGCTCCTCCGTCACCGAGGTGAGCGAGGCGTTGTTCGGGACGACGCGCAGCTCGCGGAAGCGCGACCAGTTGGTCCACTGGGCATCGGCCATCACCGCCCACTTGTCGGTCAGCTCGTGGTAGAGGCCGATGTTGACGATCTCCGGCGTCACCAGCTTGGCATTGGCGCCCTGGTTCGGCAGCAGGCCGGCCAGCGGGGCCGGCAGGCCGGTGAAGCTGATGTCGCCGCTCAGCTCATGCTTGACGGAGGAACGGTAGGAGACGCCCATCCGGGTCCCGGGCATCGGCTCGACCAGGGCGCCGACCGTGAAGCCATAGCCCCAGTCGTCGCCCTTGACGTCGCTCAGCACGTCCAGCGAGCCGGGCGTGCGGCCGGCGCGGATCGCGAAGTCGGTCGCCTGCGACAGCTTGGCCTTGGCGTACTGGATCTGGATGCCGCCGCCCAGCGTCAGCATCGGGTGCAGCCGGTAGGAGACCGACGGCATGAAGTTGTAGGTGCGCAGGTCCGACCGGATGCCGTGGTAGCGGCCGATCCAGTTGGCGCCATAGTCGGTGACGAGGCCCCACGGGCCGTTGGCCGACAGGCCGAGCTTCAGGTCATCGCTGACCGAATAGACGATGTAGCCGGCGGGCACCACGGCGTCCTGGCCGATGTCGCCGGGCGAGGCGTTGCCGGCGATCGGCGTGCCGCCCAGCCGCGCCGCACGGGTGGCGCGGGCGCTCTCGACCTTCGAGGACAGGATCAGGCCGGAAGCGGTCTGGACGACCTGCGTGCCCTTCACCAGCCCCATGGTCGCCGGATTGAAGAACATGGCGCTGGCGTCGCCGTTCGCCCCCGCCGTCACGCCGGCATAGGACGTGCCCTGCCCGGAAACGCTCTGTTCCTTGAGGGCAAAACCGGCGGCGAGGGCAGGAACCGGGGCGGCCATGGCAAGCGCGGTCGCGGCGGTCAGCAGGCGTGTCTTCAGCGTCATCGGCGGCATAGTTTCTTCCCCAAATTGTTGTTGACGCTATGATACACGATATGACGCTTACGTAAAGGCGGAACCGCAGATTGTCATCAGGGCGGACAACCCGTGTGTCATTGAAGACACGGGCAGCCTCGTCCCGGCCGGCGGGTGCCCACGAAATGGGCATCCCGTCTCAGGGTTGCGTGATTTCTGTCAGATTATCGTGGCGGTTTCGGCCGTCGGGGACCGGCTCAACCGATCCAGTGGATCGCTGCGAAGAAGGCTTCCCGCAGGATGTTGTGCTCGTCGCTCCATACCAGCTTGGCGGTGATGGCGAGCGAGGCGACGACCAGCATCGGACGCACGATGCGGGCGCCGTTGCGGATGACCATGTGGGCGCCGGCCTGGGCGCCGAGATACTGTCCCACCCCATCAGCAGCCCCACCGTCCACAGCACGTGCCCGCCCGCCAGGAAGAAGAGGAGGGAGGCGATGTTGCTGGTGAAGTTCAGCACCTTGGTATGGGCGGTCGCCTTGCGCAGGTTGTAGCCGAGCAGGCTGACGAAGGCGATGGCGAAGAAGGTGCCGGTGCCCGGACCGAAGAAGCCGTCGTAGAAGCCGATGCCGGTGCCGATGGCCAGCGCGAAGGCGTTCTCCCCGATGCGCTGGCGCGCGTCGAGGTCGCCGGCCTTGGGCGAGACCAGCAGGTAGATGGCGATGCCGATCAGCAGAAGCGGGATGACGTCGCGCAGGAAGCTCGAATCGAGGATCTGGACGATGATGGCGCCGGCCGCCGCACCGATGAAGGTGCAGACGATCATCGGCAGCATGCTGCCCGGCCGAACCTCCCCCTGGCGCACGAATTTCAGCGTGGCGGAGAAGGAGCCGAAGCTGGCCTGCAGCTTGTTGGTCGCCAGCGTCTCGGCCGGCGGAAGCCCGGCGGCCAGCAGGGCGGGGATGCTGAGCAGCCCGCCGCCGCCGGCGATGGAATCGATGAAGCCGGCCAGCAGGCCGACGGCGAACAGGGTGCCCAGGGTCTCGGGCGTCAGGATGTCCATGATCTGTCTGTTCCGGCCGCTGTCAGGCGGCGTCGCCGGTACCGGCAAGGGCGGCCGCGATGGCCGCGTTCAGGGCCTTGACTCCGGCGGCCGGCCCGTCGGGATGTCCCCAGACGGCGTTGACCACCGCCAGGAAATCGGCACCGGCCCGTACCAGCGGGGCGCAGTTGTCGGCGGTGATGCCGCCGATGGCGACGCAGGGCACCTCCATCAGTTCCGACCACCAGCGCAGCAGGTCGGGCGTGGCATGGTATTCCGCGGTCTTGGTCTGCGTGGGGAAGAAGGCGCCGAAGGCCACATAGTCCGCCCCGTCCTCGGCGGCGACCATGGCGAAGTGGCGGCTGTCGTGGCAGGTGACACCGACGATGGCGTCGGGACCGACGATCTTGCGGGCCTGCCGGTAGGGCGTGTCGCTCTGGCCGACATGGACCCCGTCGCAGCCCGTCTCGCGCGCCAGCGCCGGATGGTCGTTCAGGATGAAGGCGACCTCGCGCTCCTGCGCGATGGGGCGCAGCACGTCGCAGGCGCGGCGGATGTCGTCGTCGGAGCAGTCCTTCAGGCGAAGCTGGACGCAGGCGACGTCGCCGGCATCGAGCGCCCGGGTCAGCAGCGGCGCGAACGCCGCCGGCTCCAGGGCCGGCGGCGTCACGAGATAGAGGCGGCAGGCGGGTGGTTCCGCCTGCCTGTGGTTTGCCTGAGGCAACCCTTACTCCTTGCCCTGGTAGATCTTCATGATCCGGTCGAGCAGCTTCAGGGCCTCGTCACGCGGACGCTGGAACGCGTTGCGCCCGATGATCGAGCCGTTGCCGCCGCCGTCGCGGATGGCGCGGGCATCCTCGAACACCGCATCCTCGCCCTTGGTGGCGCCGCCCGAGAAGACCACGATGCGGCGGCCGTTGAAGGCGCACTGCATGATGTGGCGGACGCGCTCGGCCTGGGTGGCGATCGGGATGTTCTTGGACTCGTAGACCTTCTTGGCCTCCGCCTGCTCCAGATGGGCGGACGGCAGCTTCACCTTGATGATGTGGGCGCCGAGCAGGGCGGCCATGTGGGCGGCGTAGCCGATGACGTCCATCGCCAGCTCGCCGTCCTTGGAGATGTTGCCGCCGCGCGGGTAGGACCACAGCACGGTGGCGAGGCCGTAGGACTTCGCCTCCTTCGACAGCTCGCGGAACTCCTCGTACTGGTCGTACATGGCTTCCGAGCCGGGATAGATGGTGAAGCCGATGGCCGACGCGCCGATGCGCAGCGCGTCCTGGACCGAGGCGGTGACGGCCTGGTCGGCGTTCGCCTTCTGGGTGGACAGGCTGTTGGCGCTGTTCATCTTGAGGATCAGCGGGATCGAGCCGGCGAAGGTGTCGGCGCCGGCCTCCAGCGAGCCCAGGGGAGCCGCGTAGGCGTTGCAGCCCGCGTCGATGGCGAGCTGGTAGTGGTAATGCGGGTCATAGCCCGGCTCGTTGGGGCCGAAGCTGCGCGCCGGGCCATGCTCGAAACCCTGGTCGACCGGCAGGATGACCAGCTTGCCGGTGCCGCCCAGCTTGCCTTCCATCAGGATGCGGGCGAGGTTCGCCTTGGTGCCCGGATTGTCGCTCTCGTAATTCGCGAGGATCTCTTTGACGCGGCGAGTGAGCTTCATTGTGGCTCTTCCCCTGGGGCGTTTCTGGAAATGGCGCCGTCTTAGCCCAGCACGGACCGCTTTGCAACGCCGCCAGGGGCATAAAGCGGCCATCCGCCCCGCGTCGGGGCCCAGGATTCGTGGGTAACCGTTTCGGCGCGGCGATCCGGTTCGGGCCCGTCGCGCCCGCCCGGGCGCCGCCTCAGAGGAGCGAGCCGCTGACCAGGACGTAGAAGCCGTAGCCGGCGCCGATCATCACCGCCCAGGCCGCCGCCATCAGCGTCAGCCACAGCGCCGCCAGCTTCGGCCCGCGGATCTTCTCGACCGCCGGTTCGGGGAAGGGTCGCCCCAGCGGCCTGCGTCCGCCGCCGGCGGCGCGCCCGCAGGGCTCGACATCGAGGGGGGAGGGGCCGGTTTCAGGCTCCGGCGGCCGGGTTGTCGTGCTGCTCATCGGACCTGATTACCGCCCAATCATCCTGAAGACGAGCGTACACCACCTTTGCGCGGTGGCATCGGGCGAAAAAGCGGTAGGCCGGTCCTATGCCCCCGGTCCGGCGGGCGGGGATGCCTCCGCCGGGTCCGACAGCCAGGCCCGGCAGGCGGCCCGCGGGTCGCGGACGCCGCGCAGGTCGAGCGGGGGCGGCAGATCGGTCAGCACCCGCCCGCCGACGCGGGCCGCCACATCCGCCAGCCGGGCGGCGGCTCCGGGATGGCCCCGGAACAGGAGGAGGCGCAGTCCGGCGGCGAGCGCCCCCTGGGCGTCCCCGGCGCGGTCGCCGCAGTCGAACACGCCGGCCACCGAGAGACCGGGGCGGGCCGCGGCGGCGGTCTCCAGAAGCTTGCGGAACCACAGGGCGCCGGCGCCCGGCGGGCTGAGCAGGACCAGGGGGCGGCCGAGCGCCGCGGCGGCGTCGAAGGCGGCCTGCGCCTCGGCAAGCCCGTGCAGCCGGATCGGGCGAAGCGGGGCGGGCAGGTCGATCGGGAACTCGGCAGGGGACATGGAGCGGCGCGGCGGCGGAGGGGTGGGGTGCGCCAGTGTGGCACGGGGGGCGGGGCGCGACAAACCCCCGTCTCGGCTGTGAGAATTGAGGCAGGTCAAACCGCTGCCCGGCAGGTGGAGGTATCGTCCTCCGGTGACGCCGCCACAGTGGTGGCCGCTTCGCCAGGATCGCCGCGATGATGGACTACAAGGGCTACAAGGCCCAGATCGACTTCGACAGCGAGGCCGGAATCTTCGTCGGGGAAGTCATCAACACGCGGGACGGGATCACCTTCACCGGTCGTTCGGTGGACGAGTTGCGCGAGTCCTTCCAACGCGCGGTCGACGAGTATCTGGAGCTTTCCAGCGGCATGGGCGTCGGGGTCGAGCCGCCCTGTTCCGGCCGCCTGTCGATCCGCGTCAATCCCATGCTGCACCGGGCCATCGTCGCCTGCGCCCAGCGCGACGGGAAGAGCGTCGCCGCCTGGATCGCCGACTGCCTCAGCGAAGCGGCCGGCGTGAACTCCGTAAAACTCCGGTCCTGATCGGCAGGTTCCTTGCAAGAGTAGCGCTGCAGTCTCCGCGACGATCCACGGACATGCATCGAAATGCCGCAGCGATCATAATCGCGTCCGGCAGAATATGACGCTTTCATTTCGGTCTGGATGCTTGTCCCGCGGCGCAATGTCTTCATCCTGCGTCGCATTTTGCAATGCATTATCGGAATTCTCCGCAGGCGGCGGCGGTATGCAGCGGCGCCTCTGCCGCCGGAGCGCCGGCTGTGAAGCGGAGAGGCCCGGACGCCGTTGAAACCCCCATGTCAATTGTGCCTACCGATTTATGCGGGTCGGCATACTCGCTATGATGGCATTGCGCTTGCAGATTCCCTCGGGAAAAGAGGGGGTGCCGCCATGTTCCTTAAAAGCTTGACGCTTCGTACGAAACTCTGGGGACTCGTCGTCCTGTCCGCCTTCGCCTCGCTGGCGATCGCGACGGCTGCCGCCTGGCTGAACTACGACAGCATGTACAAAGACCGGATGGCGACGTTGCGGGCCGTTGTCGAGACGGCCAGCGGGGTCGCCGCCAGCTACGAAGCCGAGGTGAAGGCCGGACGGCTGACGCGCGAGCAGGCTCTCGACCGCTTCAAGTCCAACCTCTACGCCATGCTCTATGACGGCAAGGAGTATCTCTTCGTCATCAGCACGGAGTACAAGCTGTTGCTGCACCCGTTCCGGCCCGACCTGATCGGCCAGTACCAGCGCGAGAACAAGGACGCCAACGGCGTCTTCTACGTCCGCGCGATGGTCGACGGGGCGGCCGGCAAGGGCGAGGCCTTCGTCGAGTACGAGTTTCCCAAGCCGAACGCCAAGGAGCCTTCGCCGAAGCTGAGCTATGTGAAGCATTTCGAGCCGTGGAAGGTCGTCATCGGCACCGGTGTCTATGTCGACGACCTGAAGGAGCGCTTCCTCGATAATCTGAAGACCCTGCTGGGGGCGGTGCTTCTTCTGGCCCTGCCGGTGGTCGGGCTGATCGCGCTGGTCGGAACGAGCATCAGCGCCCGCATCCGGAGCCTGTCGCGGGCCATGCTGACGCTGTCGCGCGGCGACCTGACGGTCACCGTCCCGGAGGCCGACCGGCTTGACGAACTGGGCGACATGGGCCGCGCCGTGCAGGTGTTCAAGGAACACGCCGAGGCCCGCCGCCGCCTGGAGGCCGAACAGGAGGAGGCTTCGCGCCGTGCCGAGCAGGACAAGCGCGCGGCCCTCGACCGGCTGGCCCACGGCTTCGAGAGTTCGGTCGGCAGCGTGATCCAGTCGCTGTCGACGGCGACCGGGGTGCTGGAGGGCAAGGTCCAGGCGATGTCCAGCGCGGCCGACCAGACCAACCAGTTGGCGACCGTCGTCGCCTCCGCCAGCAGCGCCACGGCGGCCAACGTCCAGACCGTCGCCACCGCGACCCAGCAGCTTTCCGGTTCGATCGTCGAGATCGGGCAGCAGGTGTCGGAAGCCAGCCGCGTGGCCGGCGAGGCGGTGGGTATGGCCCAGCAGGCCAACACGCGCATCGGCAGCCTCGCGGATGCGGTCACCCGCATCGGTGCTGTGGTGGAACTGATCAACTCCATTGCCGGCCAGACCAACCTGCTGGCGCTGAACGCCACCATCGAGGCGGCGCGGGCCGGCGAGGCTGGCAAGGGCTTCGCCGTGGTCGCCAGCGAGGTCAAGGCGCTCGCCAACCAGACGGCCAAGGCGACCGAGGAGATCGGCGGCCAGATGTCCGGCATCCAGGGAGTGACGGCGCAGGCGGTCCAGGAAATCCAGGACGTCGCGTCGGTCATCGACCGGCTGAGCGGCATCGCCGCCGCCATCTCCGCCGCGGTGGAGGAGCAGAACGCCGCGACGGCGGAAATCTCGCGCAGCATCCAGCAGGCCGCTTCCGGCACCGTCGAGGTGTCGTCCAGCATCGGCGGCGTCACCTCGGCCTCCGACGAGAGCGGGCGCACGGCGCGCGAACTGGTCGATGCGCTCGGCAGCCTGTCGCAGCAGGCCTCGACCCTGCGGACCCAGGTGACGAGCTTCCTGCAGACGGTGCGGGCGGCCTGAGTGGCCACCGCAGCCGCTTCGGCGAAAAGGAACCGGCGAAATGGAAAGGGCGCCTTCCCGGTGGGGAAGGCGCCCTTCTTGCTGTCCGGCGGACCGGAGTGCTGATTACTTGGCGTTTGCCATGGCGACGGCGGTGTCGCTCATGCGGTTGGAGAAGCCCCACTCGTTGTCGTACCAGGTCATGATGCGGACGAAATTGCCGTCGATGACCTTGACCTCCTTCAGCGCGAAGATCGAGCTGTGCGGGTCGTGGTTGAAGTCGGTGGAGACGAGGTCCTCGTCATAGACGCCGAGGATGCCCTTGAGCGGACCGTTGGCGGCGTCGGCGATCGCCTTCTGGATCTCCTCGGCGGTGGTGGCGCGCTTGGCGGTGAACTTGAAGTCGACCACCGAGACGTTGGGCGTCGGCACGCGGATGGCGGTGCCGTCCAGCTTGCCCTTCAGCTCCGGCAGCACCTTGCCCACCGCCTTGGCCGCGCCGGTCGAGGTCGGGATCATGTTCAGGGCCGCCGCGCGGGCGCGGTGCAGGTCCTTGTGGTTGGTGTCCACGATCCGCTGGTCGCCGGTGTAGGAGTGGATGGTGGTCATGAAGCCCTTCTCGATGCCCACGAGGTTGTGGAGCACGAAGGCGACCGGAGCCAGGCAGTTGGTGGTGCAGGAGGCGTTGGAGACGATCTTGTGCCCGGCCTTCAGCGCGTCGTGGTTGACGCCGTAGACGACGGTGATGTCCTCGTCGGTGGCGGGGGCGGAGATCAGCACCTTCTCCGCACCGGCTTCCAGATGCTTGGCGGCGTCGGCGCGCTTGGTGAAGATGCCCGAGCATTCCATGGCGACCTGGACGCCCAGCTCCTTCCACGGCAGCTTGGCCGGGTCGCGCTCCTGGATGACCTTGATCGAATGGCCGTTGACGATCAGCACGCCCTCGCCGGTCTCGATGGTGCCGGGGAAGCGGCCGTGGACGCTGTCGTACTTCAGCAGGTGGGCGTTGGCCTTCAGGTCGGCCAGGTCGTTGATCGCCACGACCTCGACGTCCTTGCGGCCGCTCTCGTAGATCGCGCGAAGGACCAGACGGCCGATGCGGCCAAACCCGTTGATTGCAACCCGAACAGCCATTTTTTCCTCCAGTTTGTAAGATGCCGGGCGTGCGCGGAAACGGCCGCACGCCCGGCAGGTTCCCGTGGAACGAGCGTCCCTTAGAGGCGGGCCTTGACGGCCTCGGTGACGGCCTCGGCGGTGATGCCGAAGTGCTTGTAAAGCTCCTGGTAGGGCGCCGACTCGCCGAAGCCGGTCATGCCGACGAAGCCGCCGTTGGCGCCCAGCCAGCGGTCCCAGCCCTGGCGGATCGCCGCCTCGACCGCGACGCGCACGCCGTTGCCGAGGACGGCGGCCTTGTAGGCGTCATCCTGAGCCTCGAACAGTTCGAAGCTCGGGATCGACACGACCGCGGTGCCGATTCCCTCGGCCTGCAGGGCCTTGCGGGCCTCCATGGCGAGGGAGACTTCCGACCCGGTGGCGAGGATCGTCGCCTTGCGCCCGCCGTCGGCCTCCGCCAGCACGTAGCCGCCGCGGGCGGACCGGTTCTCCGCCACATGCTCGGTCCGCAGGGTCGGGACGTTCTGGCGGGTCAGCGCCAGCACCGACGGGCCGTTCACGCGCTCCAGCGCGATCTGCCAGCACTCGGCGGTCTCGACCGCGTCGGCCGGGCGCAGGACCAGCAGGTTGGGGATGGCGCGCAGGGCGGCCAGATGCTCCACCGGCTGGTGGGTCGGACCGTCCTCGCCCAGGCCGATCGAGTCGTGCGTCATGACGAAGATCGAGCGGGTCTTCATCAGCGCCGCGAGGCGGATCGCCGGACGGCAGTAGTCGGCGAACTGCATGAAGGTGCCGCCGTACGGGATGATGCCGCCGTGCAGCGCCATGCCGTTCATCAGGGTCGCCATGCCGTGCTCGCGCACGCCGTAACGGACGTAGCGGCCGGCGAAGCTGCCCTTGCCCTGGACGTCGGCGGTGTTCTTGACCTTGGTGTTGTTCGACGGCGTCAGGTCGGCCGAGCCGCCCACCAGCTCCGGCACCGCCGGGACCAGCACTTCGAGTACGTTGCCGGAGGCGACGCGGGTCGCCCAGCCCGGCTTGTCGGCGCTGACCTTCTCCTTGAAGGCGGCGATCGCCTCCGACAGGCCGGCCGGGACGCCGCGGCCCATCGCCTGCTCGAAGGCGGCGCGCTGGGCGTTGTCCAGCTTTCCGAAGCGGCCGGCCCAGGCGGCGAAGGCATCGGCGCTGCGGCTGCCGGCGGCGCGCCAGGCGGACAGCACCTCCTGCGGAATGACGAAGGCCTCGTGCGGCCAGCCGATCGCCTCGCGGGTCGCGGCCACCTCGTCGGCGCCCAGCGGCGAGCCGTGGCAGCCGTGGGTGTTGGCCTTGTTCGGCGCGCCCTTGCCGATGATGGTGCGGCAGGCGATCAGCGTCGGCTTGTCGGTGGAGGTGCGGGCCTCGGCGATGGCCTTCTCGACCGCGGCGAAGTCGTGGCCGTCGACCGAGATGGTGTTCCAGCCGTAGGAGCGGAAGCGTGCCGGGGTGTCGTCGGTGAAGCTGAGGTCGGTCGAGCCGTCGATGGAGATGTGGTTGTCGTCCCACAGCACGATCAGGCGGTTCAGCCCGAGATGGCCGGCCAGCGAGCAGGCCTCGTGGCTGACGCCCTCCATCAGGTCGCCGTCCGAGGCGATGACGTAGGTGTAGTGGTCGACCAGATCGTCGCCGAAGCGGGCGTTGGTGATCCGCTCCGCCAGCGCCATGCCGACGGCGGTGGAGACGCCCTGGCCGAGCGGGCCGGTCGTCATCTCGATGCCCAGCGTCGGATCGACCTCGGGATGGCCGGGGGTGAGGCTGCCGAGCTGGCGGAAGCGCTTCAGCTCCTCGATGGTCATCCGCTCATAGCCGGTCAGGAAGGCCAGCGAGTAGATCAGCATCGAGCCGTGGCCGGCCGACAGGACGAAGCGGTCGCGGTCCGCCCAGGTCGGGTTCTTCGGGTCGAACTTCAGGAACCTGGTGAACAGCACCGTGGCGACGTCCGCCATGCCCATGGGCATGCCGGGGTGGCCCGACTTCGCGGCCTCGACCGCGTCCATGGCGAGGGCGCGGATCGCGCTGGCCATCGTGGAAAGGGGGAGCGGGGTGGCGGTGGCAGCGGACATCGGGAGGGTTCCTGAAGACGGGCGCGCGTTGGAGCGACGGTGGCTGCGGTTGCGGCAAACAAGAGCTGCGCGGTAGCCGCCGAGGCTCCGCGAAACGCGCGCACCATGCAGAACGACCGCCCCGAGGTCAACATGGGAATGGAGGCATCCGTGGCATGGCTGGGCGCACCGCACCGGAGGGCTTTCGCGGCGCTTTGCCAAGGGATGCGGGGGCGGGAACGAAGGGCCTTGTGCGCTGCCGGTCGGAACGGCCAAAGTGACGCATGGCGTTTGTCGTTGACGCGTCCGACGATGCCACCCACCTTGGGCACGGCCGGTCCGGCCGCCGTCGCGGCGGTTTGGAGCGGGCTGGGCCTGGGGCGCAGGATATGGGGCGATGCGCAAGGGATTCTTCGCATGGACCAGTTGAAGGCCGCGCTGCAGCGGCTGAACAAGGCCGTGGACCGGCTGGAGCACGCCGCCTCCGCGCGGGAGGAGCGGGTTTCCCGCCGCGAGCAGGAGCTGACCCAGGCGCTGGAGACCGCCCGCGCCGACCACGCGCGTGCCCAGGCCACGGCCGACACCGTCTCGCAGCGGCTGGAGCTCGCCATCCACCGCCTGGAACAGGTCCTGGAGAGCTGATCCCATGCCGCAGGTCGATATCGAGATCAACAACCGCCTCTACCGCATGGGCTGCCAGGAGGGGCAGGAGGGGCGGCTGCGCGAGCTGGCCGCCTATGTCGACCGCCGGCTGAAGCAGCTGACCGGCGGCGGCAAGCTGGGCTCGGAGGCGCAGATGCTGGTGATGACCTGCCTCGTCCTGGCCGACGAGATGCAGGACATGGCGGCCGGGCGGGGCGCCCCCGCCGGCCTCGCGCTGGACGAGGCGGAGGTGGCCGCCGGCCTCGATCAGGTCGCCCGGCGCATCGAAGAGGTTGCCGCGCGGCTCGAGCGCGCCTAGATTAGGACCCGGAAGGTTCGCTGCCTGGCTCGACAGGCCGCATTAATCCCCAGGGCCGATAACCTTGATCTCTAGGGAACTGTCCCTGTCCGGACCCCTGGTCCGGGTACACGGTGCCCACCTGCTCATGCAGGCCATGGAGGATAGGCACATGGCCACCGGCCGAGGCGGCGCCTTCCACCCTCTTTTCCCGCTGATCCGGCACCAAGCAGGACGATGACCGCACCGCACGGCAAGGACGCCGCCCGTTCCCTGGCGCGGGCCGTGCGCGACGCCATCGCCGATCCGGCGGAACGCGCCCATGCCGCGGCGGCGATCCGCGACCGGATCGCGGCGCTCGACCTGCCGGCGGGGGAGGTCGGCGGCTATTGGCCGCTCGGCTCCGAACTCGACGTGCGGCCGGCCCTCCACCATCTCAGGACCCTCGGGCGGACGGTGGCCCTGCCGGTCTCCGGACCGCGGGGAAGCGCGCTGGTCTTCCGCCGCTGGCGGCCGGAGGACGTGCTGGTCAAGGGGCGCTACGGCATCCACGAGCCGGACGGGAGCAGTCCCGAGCTGCGGCCGGCGGTGCTGCTGGTGCCGCTGCTGGCCTTCGACCGGCGCGGCCACCGGCTGGGCTATGGCGCCGGCTATTACGACCGGACGCTGGAGGCGCTGCGGGCGGTGCACCCGGTGCTGGCCGTCGGGGTCGCCTTCGCGGCGCAGGAGCTGGAGGCGGTGCCGGTCGGCGCGCATGACCAGCCCCTGGATTGGATCGTCACGGAGCGCGAAGCGCTCGGCATTTCCACGGAGCGCGAGGCGCTTCGCACTTCAAGGCACTGAACGATGCGGATTCTGTTTTTCGGCGACGTGGTCGGGCGCTCCGGGCGCGAGGCGGTGATCGGTCACATGCCCCTGCTGCGCGAAAAGCTCGACCCCGACCTGACGGTGGTCAACGGCGAGAATTCGGCCGGCGGCTACGGCGTCACCGTGAAGATCGCCGAGGAGTTCTTCGCCGCGGGTATCGACGTGGTCACGCTGGGCAACCACACCTGGGACCAGAAGGACCTCGTCTCCACCATCGAGCAGCAGCCGCGCATCGTCCGGCCGCTGAACTACCCCGAGGGCACGCCCGGCCGCGGCTTCGTCCTGCTGCAGACCCGCGGGAACCGCAAGGTGCTGGTGGTCAACGTGCTGCTGCGCCTGTTCATGGAGCCGATGGACGATCCCTTCGCGGCGGTCGACCGGGTTCTGAAGGCGCACCGGCTCGGGCCGGGAGCGGTCGACGCCATCCTGATCGACATGCATGGCGAGGCGACCAGCGAGAAGATGATCATGGGCCACTTCTGCGACGGCCGCGCCTCGCTGGTCGTCGGGACGCACAGCCATGTGCCGACGGCCGACCACATGGTCCTGCCCAAGGGAACGGCCTACCAGACCGATGCCGGCATGTGCGGCGACTATGACAGCGCCATCGGCATGAAGAAGGAGATCGCGCTCGCCAAGATGGTCCGCAAGCTGCCGACCGAGCGCCTGTCGCCGGCGGAGGGCGAGGGGACGGTCTGCGGCTGCTATGTGGAGACCGACGACCGTACCGGCCTCGCCCTGCGCATCGAGCCGTTGCGGCTGGGCGGCCGGCTGAGCCAGACTGTGCCCGAGCGGGGGCAGTGAGCGGGAGTGTCCCATGGGCTTTCACGCGAAGCACGACGAGGATTTCTACGCCTGGGCGATGGAGCAGGCCGCCCGCCTGCGCGAGGCGGCCGCGTCGGGGACCAACCTGCCGCTGGACTGGGAGAACCTTGCCGAAGAGATCGAGAGCATGGGGCGCAGCGACAGGCGGGAGGCCATCAGCCGCCTGTCCCGCATCATCGAGCATCTGCTGAAGCTGGAGCACTCCCCCGCTGAGCAGCCGCGGGAGGCGTGGCGGAGGTCGGTGGTCGAGCAGCGGATGAGCCTGCCCCTTCTGCTGGACGACAGTCCGAGCCTTCGGGCCAAGCTGGACGGCTTCCTGGAGGATGCATGGCGGCAGGGGCGGCGTGAAGCGCTCTATGGGCTGGAGCGGGACTGCGTCTTCGACCGCGACCTGCCGCGCGACTGTCCCTACCGGGTGGAGGAGCTGCTGGACGAGGCCTTCTGGCCGCCCAACCGGCACGGGCTCGCCTGATCGGGCGTGGCCCGGCGGACACGGGGGGCGGAGGCCGGGCGGCGCGGCACAGGTCACGCCGCAATCTCGCCATATTGACTTTCTACTCGGGTGGGTGTCGTCTCCCGCGCCGAAAGCGTGCGGCGGCGCGCAGGATACGGTACATGTGTCCAACCGCAGTCCCGCCGATTAACCAGATTCCGTATCGAGGCTCGTTCGACGCATGGCCGGTCATTCCCAGTTCAAGAACATCATGCACCGCAAGGGCGCGCAGGACGCCAAGCGGTCCAAGATCTTCAACAAGCTCGCCCGCGAGATCACCGTCGCGGCGAAGGGCGGCCTGCCCGACCCGGCGGCCAACCCGCGGCTGCGCGCGGCCATCCTCGCGGCCCGGGCACAGAACATGCCGCGCGACCGGATCGAGCGGGCGATCAAGCAGGGCACGCCCGGCGGCGGCGACGACGCGAACTATGAAGAGGTGCGGTACGAGGGCTACGGCCCCGGCGGCGTCGCGCTGATCGTCGAGGCGCTGACCGACAACCGCAACCGCACCGCCTCGGAAGTGCGCTCCAGCTTCACCAAGTACGGCGGCAGCCTGGGCGAGACGAACTCGGTCAGCTTCATGTTCAACCGGGTCGGCGCGATCTACTATCCGGCCGCCGCGGCGGACGCCGACGCGATGTTCGAGACCGCGCTGGAAGCCGGCGCGGACAATGTTGAGTCGGACGAGGAAGGCCACGAGGTCACCACCACCGTGGAAGGCTTCGGCGCCGTCCGCGACGCGCTGGAGGCCAAGTTCGGCGCGCCGGAGAGCGCCCGGCTGACCTGGAAGCCGCTGAACACGGTCACCCCCGGCGAGGATGCCGCCGCCAGCCTGCTGAAGCTGCTGGACGTGCTGGAGGACAACGACGACGTCCAGACGGTCGAGGGCAACTTCGACATCCCGGACGAGCTGATGCAGAAGCTGACCGCGTAAGGTCGGGAGAAGGCGCGTGCTCGGGCCGGCCGGACGGAACGGTGCGGGGCGAGCCGGGGCGACGCAGCCTCCGGTCCGGCTCCTGGGGATCGACCCCGGCCTGCGCCACACCGGCTGGGGCATCATCGACGTGGCCGGCAACCGGCTGAGTCACGTCGCCGACGGGGCCGTCCACTCCGACGACGCCTGCCCGCTGGCCCAGCGTCTCTGCCAGCTCCACGACGCCCTGACCGCCGTGCTCGACCGCTACCGCCCGGACGAGGCGGCGGTGGAGGAGACCTTCGTGAACACCAACGCCGTCTCCACGCTGAAGCTGGGACAGGCGCGGGCGGTGGCCCTGCTGGTCCCGGCCCAGGCCGGGCTGCCGGTGGCCGAATATGCCAACAACATGGTGAAGAAGGCGGTGGTCGGGCAGGGCCGGGCCGACAAGGCGCAGGTGCAGACGATGGTCCGCATGCTGCTGCCCGGCTGCGAGATCGGCACCCCCGACGCCGCCGACGCGCTCGCCGTGGCGATCTGCCATGCCCACCACCGGGCGAGCTGGCTGATGTGGCGGAGGACCCCGCCCGGCCCCGCCGTGCCGGCGCAGGGCATCCCCGGGCCGGCGCGGCAGGCGGATCGCGGACCCGCCGACCCGGATGCGGGGCGCGCCGGGACAGTGCGGCGGACCACGGCCGACGCGGAAAAGATCGTCTGGCAGAAGTTGCGCAACGGCCAGCTCGGCGCCAGGTTCCGGCGGCAGGAGCCGATCCTGGGGTTCGTCGCCGATTTCGTCTCGCACGACCACCGGCTGATCGTCGAACTCGACGGCGGCCGGCCCGCCGAGCAGCGGGCCGGGCAGGACGAGCGCCGGACCCGCGTCCTGGAGCAGGCAGGGTTCCGGGTTCTGCGCTTCTGGAATACCGACATCATCGACAATCTCGACGGCGTTTTGGAAACGATCAAAGCCCGTCTGACCGAAACCGCCGTCCTGCGCAGCCAGCCGTCCGGCAAGGATGTTCTCTGAATGATCGCCAAGCTCACGGGCATCGTGGATTCCACCGGCAGCGACTGGGTCATCCTGGACGTGAACGGGGTCGGCTACCTGCTGTCCTGCTCGAACCGCACCCTGTCGCGTCTCGCCGCCGGCGAGCGCGTCTCGCTTGTGGTCGAGACCTTCGTCCGCGAGGAGCGCATTGTCCTGCACGGCTTCGCCGACCAGGGCGAGCGGGAGTGGTTCCGGCTGCTGACCACCATCCAGGGGGTGGGGGCGCGGCTGGCGCTGTCGATCCTCGGCGTGCTCGACCCCGACCAGCTCACCCGCGCCATCGCCTCGCAGGACAAGACCGCGCTGATCCGCGCCGACGGCGTCGGACCGAAGGTGGCGGCGCGCATCCTGAACGAGCTGAAGGACAAGGTGGGCAACCTGATGCTCGGCGGGGCCGCCGCCGCGACGCCGGCGGCCGGCAAGGGCGGGCCGGTGCCGGCCGTTCCGGGGGCGACCCCGGCGCTGGGCGACGCGGTGTCGGCGCTGGTCAATCTCGGCTACGGGCGGTCGGAGGCCTTCAGCGCCGTCGTGGCCGCCGGACGGACCCTGGGGGAGGACGCCAGCGTTTCGGACCTGATCCGTCAGGGCCTCAAGGAGCTTAGCCAATGACCTCCGGTCCCTCCAACCCGGACCGTCTGGTGCAGCCGGGCCAGGGCAGCGGCGATTCCGCCGAGTCCTCCATCCGTCCGCTGTCGCTGGCCGAATTCATCGGGCAGCGGCAGGCGCGCGAGAACCTGTCGATCTTCATCCAGGCCGCCCGCGCCCGCGGCGAGGCGCTGGACCATGTCCTGCTGTTCGGTCCGCCGGGGCTGGGCAAGACGACGCTCGCCCAGATCGTGGCGCGCGAGCTCGGCGTCGGGTTCCGTGCCACCTCCGGCCCGGTCATCGCGCGGGCCGGCGACCTCGCCGCGCTGCTGACCAACCTGCAGCCGCACGACGTTCTCTTCATCGACGAGATTCACCGCCTCAATCCCGCCGTAGAGGAGGTGTTGTATCCCGCCATGGAGGATTTCCAGCTCGACCTCATCATTGGCGAAGGGCCGTCGGCGCGCTCGATCCGCATCGACCTGCCGCCCTTCACGCTGGTCGGCGCGACCACGCGCAGCGGCCTGATCACGCGCCCCCTGCGCGAACGCTTCGGCATTCCCGTCCGCCTGCAGTTCTACGAGCCGGACGAGCTGGAACTGATCGTGCGCCGCGCCGCCGGCGTGCTGGGCATGGGCATTACGCCGGAGGGCGCGCGGGAGGTGGCCAACCGGTCGCGCGGCACGCCGCGCGTCGCCGGCCGCCTGCTGCGCCGGGTGCGCGACTTTGCCGCGGTGGCCGGCGTGCCGGAGGTCGACAAGCGCGTCGCCGACGCCGCGCTGACCCGGCTGGAGGTCGACCGGCTGGGGCTCGACAGCATGGACCGCCGCTATCTCGGCCTGATCGCGGCCAATTACGGCGGCGGACCGGTCGGCGTCGAGACGCTGGGTGCCGCGCTGGGCGAGCAGCGCGACGTGATCGAGGAGGTGGTCGAGCCCTACCTGATCCAGCAGGGCTTCCTGCAGCGCACGCCGCGCGGACGCATGCTGACCGACCAGGGGTTCCGCTACCTCGGCATCAATCCGCCGGCCGCCGCGGCCCGGCAGCTCGACCTGCTGGACAGGGCCGGCGGCCGGCCCGCCGCGGGCGACGAGCCGATCGACGGGGCGGACGATGAGTGAACCGTCCACGGCCCCGTACCGGCCGGCCGGCCCGCTGCAGCTTTCCGGCTGGTTCGCCGACGACGGCACGCACCGGTTCCCGCTGCGGGTCTATTACGAGGACACCGATGCCGGCGGCATCGTCTATCACGCCAACTATCTGCGCTTCGTCGAGCGGGCGCGCAGCGAGATGCTGCGGCTTCTCGGCCTGACGCACGGCGGCCTCGCCGGTGCCTCGGGTGTGTCATTTGCGGTACGTCGGCTGACGATCGATTTTGTCGCTCCCGCCCGGCTGGAAGACACGCTTGAAGTGGAGACACGGATCACCGATACCGGCGGTGCTTCCTTCGCAGTTGCACAAACCGTTCGCCGTGACGGCCGCGACCTCGCGCGGGCGGATCTGCAGCTGGTGATGATCAACCAGGCCGGACGCCCGGCGCGCCTTCCCGCGCCGGTCCGCGAGGCCATCGACGCTCTCTATAAGAAGCAAATGCGAGACTGACCGCGATGGAGACCCTACAAACCGCCCAGCTCGTCGGCAACGCCGCCGCCGGCCACGCTGCCGAGATCACGATCTGGGGCCTGTTCTGGCAGGCCGACATGATCGTCAAGATCGTGATGCTGATGCTGCTGGTCGCGTCCGTCTGGTGCTGGGCGATCATCATCGAGAAGATGATGCGCATCCGCCGGCTGAACGCGATGGCGGACGCCTTCGAGGAGAGCTTCTGGTCGGGCGGCTCGCTGGACGCGCTGTACGACCGCATCGGCCAGCGCCCCACCGACCCGATGTCGGCGACCTTCGCCGCGGGCATGCGCGAGTGGCGCCACGCCGCCGACCGCGGCATCGCCGGCACCATGAAGGGATCGCTGCAGCAGCGGGTCGAGCGGGTGATGGCGGTGACCATCGGCCGCGAGATGGCGCGCGCCGAACGCTACATGACCTTCCTCGCCTCGGTCGGCTCGACGGCCCCCTTCATCGGCCTGTTCGGCACGGTGTGGGGCATCATGAACTCCTTCACCTCCATCGCCGGTTCGGGCAACACCAGCCTCGCCGTGGTGGCGCCGGGCATCGCCGAGGCGCTGTTCGCCACCGCCATGGGCCTGCTGGCCGCCATCCCGGCGGTGCTGTCCTACAACAAGTTCTCGACCGACCTCGGCCGCTACGCCGACCGGCTGGAGACCTTCGCCGGCGAGTTCTCGGCCATCCTGTCGCGCCACCTCGAGGAGCGGGGAGCCGCCTGACATGGCCGCACAACTCGCCGGCAAGGCCCACGGCCGCGGCAAGCGCCGCGGGTACCGCGCGATGGCCGAGATCAACATGACGCCGTTCATCGACGTCATGCTGGTTCTGCTGATCGTCTTCATGGTCGCCGCCCCGATGCTGACGGTCGGCGTGCCGGTCGACCTGCCCAAGACCAACGCCGCCCCGCTGGAGCAGCAGAAGGACCCGCTGTTCGTGACGGTGCAGACCGACGGCCGCGTCTTCGTGCAGGAGACCCCGGTCGAGCTGTCGAACATGGTCGCCCTGCTGATCGCGGTGACGAACAACAACCCCGAGGCCCGCATCCTGGTCCGTGGCGACGCGAAGATCGCCTATGGCAAGATGCTGGAGGTCATGGGGACGATGAGCGCCGCCGGCTTCAAGAAGGTCGGCCTCGTCGCGGAGATGCCGAACGGCCCGACGGCCGGCGGCCCGCGCGTCGGCGCCAAGCAGGCGCGCTGAGGCAGGCGAGCATCCCATGCGCAGACCCCTGATCGCATCGGCCGTGCTGCACGTCGCGCTCGTCGCGCT
Source organism: Azospirillum thermophilum (assembly GCF_003130795.1). NCBI lineage: Bacteria > Pseudomonadati > Pseudomonadota > Alphaproteobacteria > Rhodospirillales > Azospirillaceae > Azospirillum > Azospirillum thermophilum. The sequence continues at coordinate 1,010,157 of NZ_CP029352.1, read as the reverse complement.
GTTCGTGCTCGGCATGCCGCCCAGCGATCGCAAGCTGGAGATCCCGCCCTCCATCCCGATCGAGATCGTGGATGTGGGGGAGGTGACGCAGGCTGCCCGCGTCGACAAGGGCGAGCCGAAGCCGACCCCGTCGCCGGCCCGCCCGCCGGTGCCGGAGGCCAAGCCGAGCCCGCCGGCGCCGACCCCGCCGGACGACGAGCCGGAGGAGCAGCCGCCGCCCCCGCCGCCGCCCAAGACGCCGGAACCGCCCAAGGTGGCGCAGGTCCCGCCGCCGCCGCGCGAGCCGACCCCGCCGCCGAAGCCTGCCCCGACTCCGCCCCCGCCTCCGCCGCCCCCGCCGACTCCGGAGCCGTCGCCGACTCCCAAGCCGCCGGAGCCGAAGCACGAGCCGCGTCCGGAACCGCCCAAGCCGGAACCGCCCAAGCCGGAACCGCCGAAGCCCGAGCCTCCGAAGCCGGAACCGAAGAAGCCGGAACCGCCCAAGGCCGAGCCGAAGAAGCCGGAACCGGCCAAGCAGCCGGAGAAGCCGGCCGAGAAGGCGCCTGCCAAGCAGCCGGAAAAGCAGACGGCCAACGCCGATCCGCTGTCCGACCTGCTGAAGAACGTCGGCAAGCTGAAGTCGTCGGAGAACGCCAAGCCCGACGGCAAGGCCTCGGACGCCAAGGCGGACGCGAAGCCGAGCCAGCAGGCGGCGGCCCCGTCCGGCGCCGCCAAGGCGGTCGCCGGTCCGGACAAGCCGTTCAAGCCCTCCGGCCGGGCCGTCGACGGCATCCGCGGCGCCGTGGGCAAGAACTGGAACTTCGACCCCGGCCGCAAGAATGCCGGCGACATGCAGGTGACGATCCACGTCGAGGTGGGAAAGGACGGCAGCGTCCTGAACGCCTACATCGACGAGAAGCACCGCTCGCGCTACATGTCCGACCAGGCCTTCCGGGCCTCGGCCGACGCGGCGCTGCGCGCGGTCAAGCGGGCGAGCCCGCTGCCGATCACCGAGTTCGCCAGCGACTTCACACCCAACCGCTACGATGAGTGGCGCTACTTCGTGTTCAATTTCGACCCGAAGGATATGTTCTGACCATGACGATGAAGACGAGGCTTCTTCTGAAGCTCGCCGGCTGGACCGGCGCGGTGCTTCTGTCCCTGGGCGTGGCCGTCCCGCCGGTGGCCCGCGCCGAGGTGCGCATCGACATCACCAAGGGCGTGGTCGAACCGCTGCCCATCGCGATCACCAGCTTCGCCGGGGCCGGCGGGCGCGAGGCGCAGGTCGGCGCGGACATCTCCAAGGTCGTCTCGGCCGACCTGGAGCGGTCCGGCCTGTTCCGCCCGCTCGACCCGCGCGGCTTCCTGCAGACGCCCGAGCAGCTCCGCACCGGCGAGCCGCGCTACCAGGACTGGAAGGCGGTCGGCGCCCAGGCGCTCGTCGCCGGCAGCACCACCGCGACCGGCGACGGCCGCATGAAGGTGGACTTCCGCCTGTGGGACGTGGCTTCGGGCCAGTACATGCAGGGGCTGTCCTATACCGCGACGACCGACAGCTGGCGCCGCATCGCCCACATCATCGCCGACGCCATCTACAAGCGGCTGACCGGCGAGGACGGCTATTTCGACACCCGCATCGTCTACGTCTCGGAGACCGGCCCGGCCAACGCCCGCAAGAAGCGTCTGGCGATCATGGATCAGGACGGCGAGAACCATCAGTTCCTGACCGACGGGCAGACGCTGGTCCTGACGCCGCGCTTCTCGCCGACGACCCAGGAAATCACGTACATGTCGTACTTCAACAAGAAGCCGCGCGTGTACCTGTTCAACATCGACACCGGCCGGCAGGAGGTCCTGGGCGACTTCCCCGGCATGACCTTCGCGCCGCGCTTCTCGCCGGACGGCAACCGCGTCGTCATGAGCATGGCGCAGAACGGCAACACCGACATCTACACGCTGGACCTGCGCACCCGCCGCCAGACCCAGCTCACCGACGCGCCGGGAATCGACACCGCCCCGAGCTACTCGCCGGACGGCCAGAAGATCGTCTTCGAGTCGGACCGCGGCGGCAGCCAGCAGCTCTACATCATGAACGCCGACGGGTCGGGGGTGAAGCGGCTGAGCTTCGGCGAGGGCCGCTACGGCACGCCGGTGTGGTCGCCGCGCGGTGACCTGATCGCGTTCACGCGCCAGCGTGGGGGCAGCTTTGCAATCGGCGTAATCCGTCCGGATGGGACGGGCGAGCGGGTGCTGACCGAGGGCTTCCACGTCGAGGGTCCGACCTGGGCGCCGAACGGCCGTGTTCTGATGTTTTTCAAGGACTTGCCCGCTGGCGACGGCCGGGGGCGCAACGCCAAGCTGTACACGATCGACGTCACGGGCGCCAACGAGCGTCGTGTGATAACGCCGCTTGACGCATCCGATCCTGCATGGTCGCCCTTGATTCCCTAGTGGAGTAGCCCTATTTTGCGGCCCGCGAGAGCAACGCTCAAGACATAGGCCGGTCGTTCAGGTTTTCGTCGGGGTCTGGCGGAAACCGGCAGCTCTCGCGGGAAGTATCCGGCTGTTTTCAACATTTGCGTGATCTCAAGGGGGTCAACCAACATGAAGTTCAAGTACATCGCCATGGCCGCCGCCGTGGCCCTCCTCGCCGCCTGCGAATCCACCCCGAAGGACGCCGGCGCCGGCGCCGGCACCGGCACCGCCCAGTCGCAGGTCAAGCCGGGCTCGGCCGAGGACTTCGTCGTCAACGTCGGCGACCGCGTCTTCTTCGGCTTCGACCGCTACGACCTGTCGCCGGAGGCCCGCGCCACCCTCGACCGCCAGGCCAAGTGGCTGCAGACCTACCCGCAGGTCACCGTGACCGTCGAGGGCCACGCCGACGAGCGCGGCACCCGCGAGTACAACCTGGCTCTCGGCGAGCGCCGCGCCAACTCGGTGAAGAACTACCTGGTCGCCAACGGCGTCTCCGCCAGCCGCGTCAGCACCGTGTCCTACGGCAAGGAGCGTCCGGCTGTGACGGGCTCGAACGAGGCCGCCTGGTCGCAGAACCGCCGTGGCGTGACCGTCGTCAACTGACGCCGGGACCCGCTCGGGTTCGAGGACGCCGCTCCGGACCAGCTCCGGGGCGGCGTTTTCGTTTACGCAGGGTAAATCCGGTGCAAGCGGGCGGGTGCAAGCCGCCGGTTCTTCTGCTAAACAGCGGTCATCGTTTCGCCTTTTTGCTTCGGCAGTTTCGCGCCTCCACCGCGCGCGCCCGGACAGGACCTGACGCATGACCAAGACCACGATGTTCGCTTCCCTGCTGCTCGGCACCATGCTGACCGGCGGCACCGCCCTTGCCCAGACCAGCGGTCAGGTCGAGCGGCTGCAGCGGCTGGAGAGCCAGGTGGCCGCCTTGGGGGGCTCGGTCGAGGGCGGGCGGATCGAGGTGGCGCAGGCCTCCCCGTCGCTCGCCGCGGACATGGAGATCCGCCTGCAGCACCTGGAGCGCGCGATCTCGGAGCTGACCGGAAAGTTCGAGGAGACCAGCTACCAGGTCTCGCAGATGAAGGACCGGCTGGAGCGGGTGAACGCCGACATCGACTTCCGCCTGAAGGAGCTCGAGTCGAAGGGCGGCGGCGCGGGTGGTGGTGGTGCCTTCGGGTCGGGCGGCGGCGGCGACGCCTTCGGCCCGTCGAAGGGCTCGGCGCCGGCCAAGGGCGCGGACAAGGTTGCAGAGAAGCCGGCCGACAAGGCGCCGGAAAAGCCTGCCCAGACCGCCGCGGTCGCTGCCGTGCCGTCGAATGCCGGCCCGGAGAAGCAGTACGAGCACGCTTTCGAGCTGCTGCGCAACGCCGACTACGACAAGGCGGAGAAGGCCTTCCAGGACTTCCTGGCCAAGAACAAGGGGCACCAGCTCGCCGGGAACGCCCAGTACTGGCTCGGCGAGTCCTATTACGTCCGCAACAAGTTCGCCGAGGCGGCCCAGGCCTTCGCCGAGGGCGTGTCGAAGTATCCGAAGAACTCCAAGGCGGCCGACAATCTTCTGAAGCTGGGCATGTCGCTGCAGCAGCTCAACCAGAAGAAGGACGCCTGCACCGCCTACAACCAGCTCATGACCAAGTTCCCCGACGCCTCGGCCAGCGTGAAGCGCCGGGCCGATACGGAGCGCCGTCGCCTGAATTGCCCGACCTGACGTCGTCCTCGCCTCCGGCCCCGCTGTCGCGGGAGGAATTCGCCGCCAGC